>NZ_BCBH01000028.1:0-78875 GCF_001320525.1 Pseudomonas sp. NBRC 111131
CTTCGATCTCTCCATTCAGCTTGCGCTGAACCGAATCAGAACGTTTGATCCGCGCACCTAGATGGTCGATCTTTCGCTGTGCTTCCTCGGATTCTTTACCGAGCAGAAGGATGGGGTTGAAGTTTCCGCCATCGAAGTGCAGGTTAGCTTTTACAAAGTCGGAATTGAATACGCGAACTAATATATTGCTCCGAGTGAAGTTTTTTTCGGTGATCGCATCTTCGTCGCTACCAAAGGAGAACTCGCATCCCGACAAGTCGGGGTTGGCTATCTTCGCCTCAAGCTGGGCGAACAGGCGTGAGAGAGTGGTCTTTCCAGAATAGTTCCAGCCGTAAATGAGGTTCTTTATTCCGAACTCTTGAGTGCCCGCAGGCTTTGTGTAGTTTTGGTAAACGCCAAGACCCTTGATTTTCTCGATGCTTTTAAGCATGTGCCACCCTCCCTGAACTTGATGCAAAGCTGCCTGCAATCGGGTCAGCAAACCATAGCTCAGTCAGATGAATCGATCCACATGAGCCCCATGGATTTTGGCCAGTACCTTGGCTTTTGATCTTAAGCCCCAATGAGACGCCAGTCGCAAAAAGCAGCTAATTGAATCACCCGGTTTCTTAGGCAGATCAAACGGCTGTTTCTAGCCGAAAATGGCACGTAACCATAGTCCACTTCTGACCGATAGCTGTCCTAGCTGAGGGCCGCTATGGGTCGAAAGCTGCCGGTCGTAATATGCTGTCCACGAACCCTTGCAGCTTCGGAGATCGGCAGTCATCAACCATTTGCCAACGGCCAATAAGCCCATTTGATTCAAAAAAATCTCAGCCACACATTACTGCATTGACATTCCTAACAATGAGGTTCATCCCATGTCATTGCAGTGTCCCCGCTGTCACTCCCCCAAAATCGCGTCCTTCCATCACGCCATGAAAGTCAGCGCCGCCATCGGTACCGTGGGCGGTATAACACGTGGCGTCAGCGCTGCCCTGGCTGCCGGCCAGGCGGGTGCAGCTATCGGCGCGTTCGCCGGCCCTATCGGTCTCACTCTCGGCTCCGTGTCAGGCGCCATCCTCGGCGGATTGGCCGGCGGCGTAGGCGGCTGCGCGCTCGGTGCGCAGCTCGGCGAGTCGCTCGACCGCCACGTGCTAGCTCACAACCTCTGCCTACTCTGCGGTCATCGCTTCAACCTGCCGACCTGACCCGACTCCCCTCTCGTCATTTCATTCGACCGGACGGTGCTGCGCCTCGCGCAGCGCTTTATGCCGTCTTGCACCCAAAGGAATCATTCGCATGGCACATCTCGTCGAAACCATGGCCTATGCCGGCGCCACTCCATGGCATGGTCTGGGCAATCAACTCACTCAAAAACAAACCATCGAAGTCTGGCAACGCGAAGCGGGCATGGACTGGCAAATCCTGGAAAGCCCCGTGCACTTCAAGTCGGATGCCATCGGCCACCTTGGTACGATCCACTCTTTCCCGGAACATAAGGTGCTCTACCGCTCAGACACCAAGGCACCACTATCAGTGGTATCCCAGCGTTACCACACTGTGCAGCCTCGGGAGGTTTTGGAGTTCTACCGCGATCTCACCGAAGTTTCCGGATATGAGCTAGAAACTGCTGGCGTGCTCAAAGGAGGTCGCAAGTTCTGGGCACTGGCGCGTACCGGACAAGGCGCCGCTCTCAGGGGCAATGACCAGATCAATGGCTATCTGCTGCTGGCCACGTCGTGCGACGGCACCCTTGCCACCACAGCAACCCCGACCACCGTACGGGTGGTGTGCAACAACACCCTGACCATAGCCCTGGACGGCACCAGCCGGGCGATCAAGGTGCCGCACAACACCCGCTTCGACCCCAATGTGGTGAAGAGACAACTCGGCATTGCCGTCTCGCAATGGGACGACTTCATGTACCGCATGCGCGCGCTGGCCGAACGCAAAGTGCAGTGGCACGAGGCATTGGGATTCTTCATGACTGTGCTATGCGATACCAGCCCGACCGGCGTGTTGCCTGAGCAACTGCCCAACGAGCGCGCGCTGCGCAAAGTCCAGGGACTGTACGAGGGACGTGGCCGAGGCAGCCAGCTCGAATCGGCGCGCGGCACCGCTTGGGGTCTGCTCAATGCCGTGACCGAGTACGTCGACCACGAACGGCGCGCGCGCAACAACGAGTACCGCATGGACTCGGCCTGGTTCGGCCAGGGCGCTCAAATCAAGCAACGCGCCTTGGATGCCGCGCTGCGGCTCGCGGCTTAAACCTCCTTACCTCTCCTCACGCCCGGTCAGTGTTGTGCTGGTCGGGCGTTCTTCTGTCTTCAAGGTGAACCGCATGAAAGCAACGTCATTGAACGGCCGTACTCGCAAGAATCGTCCGGCCCTGCGCCTGGTCAGCACCAAGGAGTTGCCCCGTGAGGACTGGCTAAAGATTCGCAAACAGGGTATCGGCAGCTCGGATGCCGCCGCTGCCGTGGGTCTGAATCCCTACAAATCGCAGTTGGAGCTGTGGCTGGAAAAGACCGGCCGCGATACCTCGCTGCTGAAGGCTGATCCCCACGATGAGGAAAGCCCGATGTATTGGGGTAACGTCCTGGAACCCATCGTGGCCTGGCATTACAGCAAACGCACCAAGCACAAGGTGCGGCGTATCAACGCGGTGCTGCAGCATCCAAATCCCGAGTTGCCCTGGATGCTGGCCAATATCGACCGCGAGGTGATCGGTGCCGACGACGTACAGATCCTCGAATGCAAGACAGCCGGCATAAACGGGGCACGCCTCTGGAAAGAGGGCGTGCCAGAGTATGTACAGCTGCAGGTGATGCACCAGCTCGCCGTCACCGGCAAACAGGCGGCGGATGTGGCGGTGCTGCTTGGCGGCCAGACGCTGGAGATCCATCGGATCGAGCGGGACGAGCAGATGATCGCCCGCCTGATTGAGCTCGAACGGCGTTTCTGGCAGTACGTGGAAACGGATACACCGCCACCCGCCGACGGCAGTGCCTCGGCCGAGCTCGCCCTGCGCTGCCTCTATCCCCATGACAACGGCCAGACGCTAGACCTCAGCAGTAATGCTGGCCTGGTAGCAGTCTTCCTGGAGTTGAAGGCGGTACGCCAGTCGATTTCCGAGAAAGAGATTCGCGAAGCCGAACTCAAGCAGCGCCTGCAGCAGGCCATGGGCGATGCCACCCGTGCGGCGTTCTCCAGCGGCAGCATCACCTGGAAGAAAGCCAAGGACAGCGTAACCCTCGATGTGGTGCGCCTACTCAAAGACAAGCCCTATCTCCAGGCTAAATACCCGCTGCTGAAACCCGGCTCACGCCGCTTCCTGATCAACTGATTTCCAACTCCCTCCCCCTTGGCCAGCGCCCGCAGTTCGCACTGCTGGGCTGGCTTTTCGTTTCCAGGAGAACCACCATGCTGAAAGGCCTCGCAATCACCCCGCCCGTGCTGGGGCGCATCTCCATCGGCAGGGTCGTCGAGAAGAACGGCAAGCGGCTACCGGAGAAAGACGACCAGTTCACCATCACCTCCCAGGTACAGAACAAGGATGGCTGGCTGCTGCACCCGCTCAACGACGAGTTGCGCAAATCCCAGGAGGACAAGCTGCGCAGTATTCCTGTTCGTCTGCTGTTCAACGCGCCTGAGCTGAACTTTCGTGCCGACTACACGCTGTTTGATCGGCAGTCCGGACGACCGCTGTGCGTGGGCAACGGCGAGACCTGCAAGCGCGTCACCCAAGACGGTATGCAATCCCTACCCTGTCCCTCGCCGGATGCCTGCCCATTGGCGAAAGGTAATGCCTGCAGGCCCCACGGACGACTGAACGTGATCATTGGCGATGAGGATCCGCTAGGTAGCTTCATGTTTCGCACTACCGGCTTCAACAGCATCCGCACCCTCGCCGCCCGGCTGCATTACTTCCAGGCCATTTCCGGCAACCGCCTGGCGTGCCTGCCGCTGGAATTGCGCCTGCGTGGCAAGTCCACCCGCCAGAGCCATGGGACGCCAATCTTCTACGTCGACCTGACAGTACGCGGCGGCATGGACATGGCCAAGGCGCTGTTGGCCGCCAGTGAGCTCGATTCGCAGCGACAAGCGACAGGCTTCGATCAAGCCGCGCTGGATGAAGCAGCGCAGCGTGGCTTCGCCAATGGCGCGTTCGAGGACAGTGAGGAGGATGCCGGCACCATCGTCGAGGAATTCTACCCTGCAGAGGCAAACCAATCCCCAACCGCCAACCCTCCCCAGCGATCTGCGAAAAACAGCCTAGCCGTGAAGCTGGAGACGCAAGCCCAGCGCCACACCCCACCGACTGATCACCGCCAAGGAGCCGACCATGCGCCTGCACAAACTGAAAGCCAGTGACTCGAGCGGCACCTACTTGGTCGAGTCGCCAGTCACCGAAACCGACATCCTGCTGATGGCCCGACAGCTGGCGAATCTACGTCTGCGTCGGGGGCGAGCACTGACCTCACCAAAGGCGGTGTTCAGCCATCTGCAGGCCCTGTTGAGCGATTACGAGCATGAAGTTTTTGCCCTTCTCCACCTTGATAGCCGACATCGAGTTATAGACTTCCAGGAAATGTTCCGAGGCACGCTCGACGGTGCCAGCGTCTATCCACGCGAGGTCGTCAAGGCAGCCTTGGAGCACAATTCTGCCGCCATGGTACTGGTGCACAACCATCCTTCCGGGGACCCCGAACCCAGCCAGGCGGACCGGAACCTGACCCGCAAGCTGAAGGAGGCACTGAACCTAGTCGAGGTGCGGACGCTGTATCACATCATCGTCGGTCGTGAAGGCTGCCTATCGCTGGCAGAACAGGGCCATCTGTGAGGAGAAAACCAAGATGACGCTACTACGGATCTTCGCGTCCGTGTTTATGTTCGTTGGCATTCTCGCTGGCTGCGTGGCGCTCCTGATGTTGGTGATTCTGCTTATGCGCTTTCCGCCACTGCTGATCGCCGTGCTGCTGGCGTGCTGGATCCTCTGCCGACTGCTGAAAGTGTTCCAGAAGTCAGAGAAAGCACCGACAAAGCCCCCCACCTCCTTGCAGTGCCCCCCACCGTAAGCAGCCAGGCAAACCCTGGCTGCTCTATCCCTCCTTAGGATGTATAAAGATGAACAGACAATGTTTGATTTGCGACTCCAGGGCCGTCATGACCCGTGACGCCGCCAAGGGCCTTGCACTGTTGGTCGGGTTGACCGATGGTGCGGCTCAGGGCTCTCGAAGCGCACCCGGAGAATGCCATCGTGACATGCTCATGAACGGACTGGCAGCGATTACCCCGACATCCTCTGCCGCACTGGATGCGGCAGAGGATGTCGCCCACTTCCACTACGGGGGCTTCGATTGCCAGTGCCTGCGCTGTGGCGGGCTATTCGACGCTGCTGCCGCGGACTAAGAGAACTTCAGTTGCGGCTGAGACGTTCCACCAGACGCTCCACCATCTCCAGCACCAGCGTCCGATCATCCGCCGTCAGGATAGATAGTAAGTTCTGCAGGCGGCGCGCCTGATCCTCCGGGCGCGAGCTCCCTTCAGTCAACAGGTCGGCCGTCTCGCAGCCGAAAACCGAAGCGAGCTCCACCAGACGCTCCACGTTTGGCATAACGACCCCGCGCTCGATACGGGATACAGCCTCGCTACCAATCCCAAGCTTCTCCGCGACTTGCTCCTGGCTCAGCTCGCAACGCGCGCGCTGACGTGCAATCGCCTGCCCCACAACCTCAGCCAACTGCTTCGAATCGGTTTTTGACATGCCGTCCTCCAGATCAACCTGAATGGTTGGCCATCAACCTGTTGACATGAAGGACCCTACGAGACGAGACTCAACCTTAAAGGTTGATATGCGACCTTCTCGACAATTCAAATCCCAAGCAGGGAGCACAAAGCACCATGACCGTCGTAACTGGTCTGAATGAAGCGCAGATTGAAGGCCTTCTGAAAGGCAAATCGTCCTTCGAGGTAGTCGGCCTCAGGGGAAATTTCATGGAGGGGATCAAGCTGGTAGAAACCAAGATAGAGGCCCTCGGCATGAAGTGCCGAGTCAGGACAGATGTCAAAGGATCACTGATCCAAGGCGGAGCCCTGGGAGCAGTCTTCAGCGTGGTATCCACACCCGCCACATTGGCCCTGGCCACATTGACCGCAGCAGCGGGTGTTGGCCATACGCTCGCTACCTACGACCCGGACTATGAAATCGTAAAAGATTACGTTAATAAAAAACTCAAAGTAGCCTATAAAAAACGGGCAAACAAAAAATAAAAACTCTTCTAACGCCATCACAGACCAAACAACATGAAAGCCAAATTAGCCATATTAAAAGTAGCAGGCCTTTTAACGCTTGCACTCTCACTTAATGCTAAAGCAGACGTGGACTATGGGTATCTATATCCAAACACGCTACCCAACGAAAAATCAATGAACGATTTACCTTATGCAATCCCATGCGCAGAAGCCAAAAATCAGTATGGCGCCAAATTTTATCGCTGCACTTGGTACACCCTACCTAGAAATATTACCATGTGGAATGCTCAACAGCAGCGTAACATTAGCTTCAGCAATCAGATAAGCGGCGCATGCCAACGTGGTACCTGTCGTGCATCCAATGGCTCGGGCGTATATGGCATGTATGGACAAGACCTCAGCTTTACGCTATCCATCTACTATTACATATATGAAAGTAAGGATGGCTATCCGATTGCCTATCGCATGGATGGTGGCCCCCACAAAAAAGGAAAAGAAGTTACCTACGCGCAAGCCCGAACAACACTACAAGATTTTTTACTCGACCACAGCATCAGCTCCACGAGTGTAAAAGGCACTATCGGAACGTACAATCTTGACGTGAAAACTGAGCTTAGCTCTTCTAGTGACGCGCCCTCTCAGCCTCAAGAAAAGCCCATGACAAAGCCTACAAAAAATATCGAAGTAAAAGAAGCTTGGTGCAATCCACGCGCGGACGATGAGTGCACGATCAACGGAAATAAAGTAGCTAAGGCGGAGCTCAAGCAGTACCTTCCAGAAATTTACGAACTAGAAGTTCTAAACTCAGGCGGGTATTGTGAGCACCCGATCTGCTACGACAAAAATGATAAACCTGTTGGCATTCACTAATGCATAAAGGCGCGGAAAAACTCCGCGCCTTTATTTTTTCTTAACCCCCCTAGAAATGAGGACCCCATCTCAACAAATACTTTTGTTGAATGCTTTCCCTTCTACACTGGAGACCTTAGGTAATGACAGATCTTATCACTTCACTGATAATATTGGTCAACTGATCAATTTCATCCTTCGGTGAAGGGCCCTCGTCGTGCTTCCGAAATTGCAAGCCTTGCAGCAAGCCGATAACTACCACAGTTAAAAGATCGAGGCGGTTATGCGCATCATGTTCCTTTGCAGGGTGACCAGCGATCTCCAATCTCAAGCAGTGTGCATAATCTTCGATTAGAGATTTTATATGTTCTCGTTGCTCGCTTGAGAGATTAATCATCTCACGATTAATCAGGACAATACGTTTACCTTCGTATTTCTGGAAATTAAGCGACGCTTGGACGAATAGTCGTATACGTTCATGACGAGTCTTGCCCTGCTTGATGCTGGTGCGTGTAATGGCCAACAAGTCCTCCAACGCCTCCTCCATCAACTCGTAGAGCAGCGCCTGTTTGTTTTCGATATGATTATACAATGACCCGGCTTGTATGCCCAAGCGGGATGCCAGATCGCGCAGGCTGGTTGATTGATATCCCTTTTGGAAGAATAGTTCAAGGGCGGTTTGGCGGACGCGTTCATGGGTTTCGGTACTGACATGCGATGAAGAAATTCTAGACATTTCTCTCCGCCCGCAACTGGCTGTTGAAATTTATTCGTAAATATCACTATGAGCGACACTAACACGCAGTAGAAACCCTACATTAGAGCACCTTAATCGCCCTCAAAGAACGACGGTAGCCTCGGAAACTTTGATAACCAAGTTATCAATAAGTCTCGTCTGACCTAGACGAGCAGCGACCATAATCACCCATTGGTCATCATCGCGCGTTGCCGGTTCCAAGCTCTGCGCATTTCTGACCTCCAGATACTCAGGTTCGAACCCGGCTGATTCTAGCCGCTGTCTGCAGCCAGTCAATGAGGGTCCAATGTCTTGCCCTAGCTTTAACAGTGAGGCCAGATTCACCAGGCACTTGTGCAGCAAAGGCGCCGTCGAACGTTGCGCCTCACTCAGATAACCATTTCGCGAAGAGAGTGCCAAGCCGTCCTGGGCACGAACTGTCGGCGCCCCGACAATCTGTGTGCTTATATTCAGGTCTCGCACCATTGCGCGAATGACCGCCAACTGTTGGTAGTCCTTTTCGCCAAAGATTGCCACGTCCGGTTGAATAATATTCAGTAGCTTCATTACCACTGTCGCCATTCCATCAAAATGTCCGGGACGCGATCCGCCGCATAGCCCTTGAGCAACACGCGGTACCCTGACAAGGGTAAGGTCATGCATACCATCCGGGTACATCTGTTCAACGGTAGGCGCAAAAAACACATCGCATCCCACAGCCGCCAAGCATTCCTTATCGGCTTGCAGCGTTCTGGGGTAACTGGCCAGATCTTCGCCAAGCCCGAACTGAAGGGGGTTGACGAAGATACTGACCACCACAACGTCGGCCTTCTGCTTGGCCAGCTCAATTAACGCGATATGACCATCGTGCAAATTGCCCATGGTAGCCACTAGCGCTATTGTGCTGCGCTCCGCACGCAGACGCCCAAGGCGTGCTTGAAGCGCCTTAATCGTATCTACTGTAAGCATAGATTTATGCCTCGCTAGCCAGCTGAACGTCGATAGCTTCGAGCAAACGTGGATCGTCAGCCGCCACATCAGGAGCGAAACGGGCGACAACCGTTCCCCTTCGGTCGACTAAAAATTTCTCGAAATTCCACAGAACGTCCGTGCGGCTATCAGCCACGATGCCATATCCCTTAAGGCGTTCCCTGAAGGGGCCTTCACCAATCGTCTCGGGTTGCGCGGCCGTGAGCTCGGCATAGAGTGGGTGCCGATCTTCGCCATTGACCGACAGCTTAGAGAACAGCGGGAACTGTATGCCAAAGTTCAACGAGCAGAACTCGGCGATTTCGGCATTACTGCCTGGTTCCTGTTCCTTGAAATTGTTAGCTGGGAAACCCAATATCTCCAGTCCTTGGTTTTTCTTTCGCTGGTAGAGTCTTTCCAGCCCTTCATACTGGGGAGTGAGCCCGCACTTCGAAGCCACATTGACCAACAAAAGAACTTTGCCGCGATAGCGGCCAAGGGTGCTTGCAGTGCCATCGATCTGCTGCAATGGAATATCGTAAATGGACTGACTCATGACTACCGCCTCTAATGATTGAGTTTCAACGGTGGGAAGATTTGGATCTCCAACGCAGGTAAAGAACTAGGCCGGCAGCGCTCACTGACATCAGTGCAGACCAAAGAAAAACCCAGGCGTAGCTGTAGGCGGTGGCTACTAAGCCCAGCGCCGGTCCAGCCACCCCGACCGCGATGTCGAAAAACAATGAAAGTGCGCTCAGCGCTGAGGTTCGGTTAGCAGCTGGGATGAGCGCCAGAGTTTCCATGCCCAGCCCTGGATAGACCCACGACACGCCAATGCCCGTAAGGGTGCCACCTGCAATTACCAGTGCCGGCGACGGAGCGAGCCCAACCAGCAGTAGACCGACGGTCTGTAACACCAGGCACCAGGCAACAACCGTATAACCGCGTAACCGGTGCAAAATGCCCGGCGATGCCAGTCGCGCCGCGATGAAACCCGCACCAAACCCGCTCAGACAAAACGCTGCACCCTGCCAACCCAGGCTGTCAAAATACAGTGCTACAAATGCCATGAGCCCTCCGTATCCGACCGAGCTGCACACGAGCACAACCCCATTGGGCATCACCGCCAACAGTACCCGATGAAAGGCCAGCCGCGCCCCAGCGACTACCGGCGCCGGGCGCTTGCAAAAGGCCATGAGCACAAATACCAGGCCCAGCAGAGCACTGCACAGCCCGACACTGGCAATGCCAAACGTATTGCCCAGCAATCTTCCCAATGGCGCACCGACCGCCACACCGCCATAGGCCGCGATGCCGTTCCAAGACATCACCTTGGCGGTGCTGGGCACACCTTTCAGGCCAATCGCCCAGGTACAGCAGGGCGTGGATATCATGGCGGTACAGAGACCCAAGACAATCCTGCCCAGCAACAGAAGCGCCAGGCACAGCGACAATTGAGCCTGCAGCTTGAGCGCAAACCAAGTCAACAGGCCGCTAGCGATCAAGCCGCCAAGCCCGCAGAGTACCGAGCACCTGGCCCCAAAGCGGTCCGCCACGCTGCCAGCCAACGGCCGTGCGACCAATGTCGCTACGTACTGCACACCGATCACCGCGCCGGCCAGCACCGCGCCCAAGCCAAGTTCATGCAACACGAAGCCCGGCAGCACTGCCAGCGGCAAGCCGCTGCATATGTACCCGATGAAGTTGAAGCAGATGATCGAAAGGATCTGCGCATTGGGATGCGCCGGCCTACTGGCCGCTGTAGTATCCCAACGCAACCACATACCCGTTTACCCGCTGCAATAAGGTTCTCTTGAATTCGTTCTGCCCAGTGATGGGGTTGCGCCACAGATAGTCGAGCTCGCCGCTTTCATGCTGTTGCATTTGCCGCAACATGGCCTCGCCAATCGGCTGCCCATCGGTGGAACGCAACGACTTGAAATCCGTACCGATCAGGCGCGGCAGGAAGCCGTGCGCAACGAAGCGCTGGCTTTTGATGTCCACTACAAAGGCATACAGGTCATCCTGGGTGAACTGTTTGTCGTGCTGGTTGATAAGGGAAAAGGCCGCATTCGGGTCCTTGCGCACCTGGTCCGCGACCCGCTGCAGCAGTGCACGGGCCTGTTCAGGGCTGGAGCGCGGCATGTAATAACCCACGGAGATCACCCGCTCGCCCACCCGTTGATAGAACACGCGTTTGCGCTCTACCTTGGCATGTTGCCAGTTCCACCAGCGATACTCGGCACTGCGCACGGTGCTGTCGGCGGGCTGCTCGATAGCTTGGCGGAACGTGGCCTTGAGGTCGTCGTCCAGCACGCTCACTACCGGTTTGCCGACAAGCGACACCGATGGTCCGCCGCTGGCCAACATCACCCCAGTGGTATCGACCACGTAGATGTACAACTCGCCATCGACGAACTCACCCTGGCGGCTGAATGCGGCCAGGGCGTTATCGCCACTGGCCTGGTAAAGGGCTACTGCCTTAGCCAGTAGTGCTCGGGCACGCTGATTTTCTGCGTCGTAGACATCACTCGACGGTGACTGCGCCATGGCTAACACGCAGGCAAGACACAAGCAGATACCCGTGAACGCTCGATAAAGGCTCATTGTTTTCATTTCTCCTGTGTCCTTACGGGTAGCGCTGCCACGCCCTGCCCATCGTCGCCTAGAGCGTGCGACCGATAATCTCTTTCATGATTTCCGAGGTACCGCCGTAGATCCTCGCAACACGCGCATCGACCCAGGCCCGGCTAATTTTGTACTCGCTCATGAACCCGTAGCCGCCGTGCAGTTGCAGGAACTCGTCAAGTAACTTGCCCTGCATCTCCGAGCCCAGCAGTTTGGCCATGGCCGCCACATCCGCGGGCAACTCTCCGCGCATGACCTTGGCCAGGCAATCATCGACAAATACTCTCAGCATGGTGAACTGCGCCTTTGCTTCGGCGAGCTTGAACCGGGTGTTCTGGAAATCCAGCACCGGCTTGCCGAACACCTTTCGCTCGCGGGTGTATTCGATGGTTTCTTCCAATAGCGTCTGGATCGACTGTGCGGCGCGAATCGCGATGATCAGACGCTCCCATGCCAATTGGTGAGTTAGGTACTTGAAGCCCTGCCCTTCCTCTCCGAGCCGATTGCTAGTAGGCACGCGCACATCGTCGAAGAACAATTCGGCGGTGTCTTGCCCCTTCAAGCCGATCTTTTCTAGCAACCGTCCCTTGGAAAACCCTTGGCGCTCCTCTTCAACGCAAATCAGCGTGAGTTCCTTGGCGCTGAGGTCGAGCTTGGTCGCGGTCACCATCAGGCCAGCATTACCCCCATTGGTGATGAAGGTCTTCTGGCCAGAAACGATATAATCATCACCCTCCCGGCGCGCCAAGGTCCGCATCGAGCGCAGGTCGCTGCCGATACCAGGCTCACTCATGGCGATCACGCCAACCAGCTCGCCGCTGACCATCCGGGGCAGCCAGCGCTGTTTCTGCTCTTCGCTGCCGTAAGCGACAATGTAAGGGGCAACGATCTCGGAGTGGGTGGTAAACCCCACCGCGGTGGCATTGGCCCGCGCCAATTCTTCTATCATCACCGCCGAGTGGCCGAAGTCCCCGCCAGGCCCGCCATACTCCTCGGGCACGGTGGAACACAAAAGCCCGGTCTCTCCAGCCTTAAGCCACACCTCCTTGGGCACGATGCCGTTCTTTTCCCACTCATGCAGGTAGGGCACGATCTCGCGATCGACGAACCGGCGCGCTTGTTCGCGGAACATATTGTGGTCTTCACGGAAAACGCCACGCATTTTCAATACTCCATATTTCCGTCGGTTGTGCCTTTATGCGGTCACCGGTCGAGGTAGTCGGGATTTCGCTTTTCGACAAACGCCGAAACGGCCTCTTGATGGTCTTCAGTATGGTGGGCCAGCGATTGGTAAGCCGCCGATAGCTCTAGCAGTGAGTCCAGGCGCATGTGCTGCCCTTCGCGCAGCAAGCGCTTGCACAGGCGCAGCGAGTGCCCCGGGTTGCTGGCGATGCGCTCTGCCAACGAACGCGCTTCGGCCATCAACGTCTCGTCCGCGCACACCTGCTCCACCAATCCCCATTCCAAGGCCTTGTTCGCATCGATGGTGTCGCCGGTAAAGGACATCAGGCTCGCCTTGGGAACGCCGATGATCCGCGGCAGCAACCAGGCACCGCCATCGCCGGGTACGATACCCAAGCGTACGAAGCTCTCGGCGAATACCGCCGAGGTGGATGCCAGACGGATATCGCACATGCAGGCAAGGTCCAGGCCCGCGCCAATCGCGGGCCCGTTGACAGCGGCGACAACCGGTATGTCCAGGTCGTAAAGCGCCAGCGGAATGCGCTGGATACCGTCACGGTAGGTGTTGCGCAGCTCATAGGGCGAACCTGCGAAGATACCGGCACGCTCGTGCATATCCTTGACATTGCCGCCGGCGCAAAAGGCCCTGCCATTACCAGTCAGCACCATAACCCTGACAGACTTGTCGCGACGCACCGCGGCGCACAGATCGACAAACTCTTGGATCTGCTCGGTTGTGGTCAGGGCATTGCGGGTGTCCGGGTGATTCATGCGCACAGTGACGATACCGCCCTCGCGCTCGATCTGAAGAAAAGCGTTCATAGTCGATTGCTCACAAGCCTGGTCAAGGGTTGTTTGCCATGGCGGGTCAACAACGGCCAATACCCTTCGCTGCCACCCTGGCAAATTTGTGCGCCCAGGCGCTGGCTCCAAAGGCTCGCTGAGCCAAACTCACTTCGCCATGCCCACAGCCTTCGGCTCAGCAGGTGAAGTGGGTATTCCTCGGTGAAGCCAATGGCGCCGTGTACCGAATGAGCGATACTGGCACCAAAACTCGCGGCCTCAGCGGTAGTGATTTTCGCTACGGCGATGGTCAACGCCGCAAGCCCGTCGTCGGACTCGCAAAATGCTGCTTCAGCGGCAATGCTGGCAGCGGCCGTCTGTTCGGCCAGTACCGCCAGCTGTTGCTGGACCGCCTGGAACGACCCGATGGCCTTGCCAAATTGCTTGCGCTCACGCGCGTAGTTGGCGGTCATGTCCAGCAGCGCATGCAGCGCACCAACGGTCTGCGCCGAGCGCAGCATCGCACCGCCAAGCTCCAGAACATCGACACCGAGGCCGTCTGGCAGTCGTGCGTAGGCAACTACCTGCGCTCCATGGAAGACCAAGTCATCACGCGGCTCTCCCGCAACGTTGAGGCTGCTCGTGAGTTCGCAGGCCATGTTGCGTTGCAACATCACCACGTGGGGAATACCTTCATCGGTCGTGGCCACGGCCACCACAGCATTTACATTGCGGCCCCAAGGCACAGCGCGGACGGTGCCGTTGACGCGCCCATCGCTCAGGGCCAAATCGGAATGGGCCGCGATGCTCAACGCACCTACACGCGCTTCAAGGCCGGCCTTACTCAAAAGCCAGTTGGCCAGCAAGGCCTCGCCCAGCGGAGCCGGTACCGAATAGCGCCCGGCGGCGCGGACCATCACATAGATATCTGCCCAGCTGGCGCCAGCGCCGCCCAGCGCTTCGGCGGCGCCTGCGAGGGTAAAGCCTGACTCATCGAGTGCGGACCATAGCGCTGCTGGCCACTCGCCGCCTTCGCAACCAAGCACATAGGCCGGGGTGGACAGATCGGCAAACAGACGTTCGATCATCGTCTCAAATAGTTCGCGCATTATCGCAACTCCAGGCCACGGGCAATGATGCCTCGTAGAATCTCGCGCGTACCGCCACGCAGTGAAAAGGACGGCGCCATCTGCATCAGGTAGGCCAGCACCCGTGCGTATTCGCTACCGCCGAGTTGGCGCGGCTCGGTGTCCAGCAACAACTGGGCGACTTCCGGCAGTTCCTGTTCAAACACGTTGCCCAGGTCTTTCACGCATGAGGCAGCCCAGGCTGGATGCTCGCCCGCAGCCAGTTGCGCGGTGACCGACAACGACATGTTGCGCAGCGTCACTAGCCTGGCAGATAGGCGCCCGATCTCTCTTGCCTGCAGGGTATCGGGCGCCTTGCCCAACGCGTCGATCAGGCTGGTAAGCAGCGCCATGCAACCGAGAAAGCGCTCTGGGCCGCTGCGCTCGAACGCCAGTTCCGCAGTCACCTGCTCCCACCCTTTGCCTTCGCTGCCGATCAGCGCGTCAGCGGATAGGCGAACGTTGTCGAAGAATACTTCATTGAAATGCTCCCCCCCGGCCAGGTCGCGGATCGGCCGGATGGTAATACCCGGCAGGCTCAGGTCGACGATGAACTGCGACATACCCTCGTGACGCGCGCCCTGTTTTTCGCCGGTGCGCACGAGTGCAATCATGTACTGTGAATGGTGCGCATTAGTGGTCCAGACCTTCTGTCCGTTGAGCAGCCAACTGTCGCCCTCACGTAGCGCATTACTCTTGATCGACGCGAGGTCCGAGCCGGAGTTGGGTTCGCTCATGCCGATGCAAAAGTAACTCTCACCCTGGCATATGCCAGGCAGATAGCGCCGCTTCTGCTGCTCGGTCCCAAAGCGGTTGATCAGGGGCCCGCTCTGGCGGTCGGCAATCCAATGAGCCGAGACTGGCGCGCCGGCAGCCAGCAGCTCCTCGATCACCACATAACGCGCAAATGGGCCTGCCGCCGCGCCACCGTAGGCTTTAGGCAATGCCATGCCGACCCAGCCACGGGCGCCCAGCTTCCTGCTGAACTCGGCATCGAACCCCATCCAGGAATGGGCTCGCAAGGTAGGTGGATAATCAGCCAGGTGGGCATGAATGAACGCCCGGACGTCGGCGCGAAGCGCCTCGGCCTCGGGAGGAATTGAGCTGTATCTGAATTGACTGATGGCCATAGGCGCTCTCTAACGCTGAACACAGGCGCAATCACCCCGCCCGGGGTGATCACAGAACCGCCTCCCTTGCCCCAGGCGTCGATGCGCAACGCCCGAAGCAAAGGCGACGACTTACAACGCGGTTTGCGCGTCGGCCTTAGCGAACATCGCGTTGATGTCGCCGGAGGTCACAGGCTTGTTGTCATGCCGGCCATGATCAGCGCCACCCAAGCCCAGGGCTGGCTCAGTGCTGACGTGCGTAGCCTGGGCTCGCAGTGCGCCCACTGTGCAATTCTCGCGGCCGTGGATTGAGAACGGGTCGAAGGAGAATTCGCGCATCGCATTAAGGTGAGTAACTTTGTCGATGACTTCCTTGGAAAGGTGCTTTAGCCCTTCCCACGCAGTTTCCGGCGAATTAGGCCAAGTGCAGTCGGAATGGGGATAGTCGCTCTCCCAGGTGACCATGTCTGCATTGAGGAAATCCAGATTCTTCAGGCCGAAGTTATCTTCGATGAAGCAGGTGATGAAGTGCTTGTTGAAGATGTCGCTGGGCATCTTCCCGCCAAAGTTGGAGTTGGTCCACGCATTGTGATGGCGGTGGGTGAAATCGGCACGCTCCAGCAGATAGGGCACCCAGCCGATACCACCTTCGGACAGGGCCATGCGCAGGTCTGGGAACTTCTTCCACATCGGCGCCCAAATCCAGTCGGCCGCCGAGTTGGCGATGGAGATCGGCATGGAGGTGATCCACGCATCGATCGGTGACATGTCGGACGCATGGTCCGCTTTCACGCCGGTGCCAATATGGCAGCAGATGACTACCTTATTGTCGCTGCAGGCTTTCCACAGCGGGTCCCAGTAATCGCTGTGAATCGATGGATAGCCATGGATGGCTGGGTTGTCCGACAGCGAGATGGCATGTACACCCTGACGAGCCAGACGCACGACCTCAGCGGCGGCCGCCTGCATGTCCCACCACGGCACGATCATCAGCGGGATAAAACGGCCAGGTGCAGCGTTGCACCAGTCGTGCAGGTGCCAATCGTTATAGGCCTGAATCGCTGCCAGTGACACAGCGCGGTCGCCGTGCATTTGAAAGCGCTGCCCGGCAAAGCCCGGGAAGGTGGGGAAGCACAAGGAGCCCAGTACACCGTTGGCGTTCATGTCGTCGACACGGTCCTTGATGTTCCAGGTGCCACGACGCATCTGGTCGTAACCAAGCGGCTCCATGCCGTATTCCTCTTTAGGCCGGCCGACTACCGAGTTCAAGCCCATGTACCCGGTGGCTTGCTCCTCGAACACCCAGACATCGCGCTCGCCCTTCTTGACCACATGAGGCTCGCGCCCCTTGAAGCGGGCCGGCATGTGACGGGCAAACGCATTGGGAGGCTCGATCGCGTGGTCATCGACGCTGACGAGAATCAGATCTTCAACTTTCATGGCTATCCCCTTTGCATTCGGGCTTGTTGTTGTGAATGAAGCATAGAGCAGATCTGCCAATAATTAAACACTTTTTTTATTTGTGTTCACATCCTTCTGACTCGCAGGACCAGTGGCAATGCTCGAGCCCTGCTTCAATCCCACAGCACATGCAGGTAATGCGGCCCACGCAGCTGCGCCCCGACTATCTGCGGCGCGGGTTTGTTGGGGTCAAGGCGGATGTTGGGCATCAAGTCTAGAATGGCATTGAGAGCGCAATTGATCTCTGTCTTGGCCACGAACTGACCGATGCACATATGTGGGCCGAAGCCGAAGCCGAAGCCGAATGAGGGCTTTGGCTTGCGGTCGATGTCGAACTCATCAGGGTTTTCGAAGGCATCTTCGTCACGGTTGGCAGAGGTAACAATGCACTGCACCATTGCTCCTTGCGGAATAGGCACATCGCGGATCTGCAGGTCCTTGGCGGCCTGACGTACCTTGAAGGTGGCCACCGGCTCAAAGCGAACAGCTTCATCGATGGCCTTGTTCACCAGGCTGCGATCATTGCGTACCCGCTCCAGCACGCCGGGGTGCTGCAGCAAAAGCGACATCAAGGTACCGAAGGTGCGGGTCGTGGTTTCACTGGCCGCAGGCAACAGCGACCGAACGAAGGTCGCGATCTCATGATCATCCAGTGATCGGCCCTGATATTCAGCCTGGATCAAGCGGCTGATCAGATCATCGCCGGTGCCACCCTGAGCGCGACGCTCTGCCACAACCTCCTTGACCACGTCATATAGCGCCTGGGCAGCCTCCATTGCCGCGCCACGTGCCGCAGCAGCCTTTTCTGGATCCACCTGGGGCCCCGCGAGGATCGCCAGCGCCCAGGCTGCATATTGCTCGATTTGCTCTGGCCGGTCTTCGGGGAAGCCGATGAGCGAGTAGATCACCCGGATGGGGAAGTACAGTGCAAAGTCCATCAGGTCGGCCGACCTGGCCGGCACCATGGGCTTGAGGTATTCATCGCGGATCACCCGGTCGATCCGGGTTTCTTTCCACCGGTTAACGGTATCGGGCATGAACACCGGTTGCAGCAGACTACGGATGCTCTTGTGCGCCTCGCCATCCATCGCAGTCAGGATCAAACCATCGAAAAAAGCGCCCAGTCCCTCGGCGATGAAGCCGCTTGTGAAGTTGCCAGCATCACGCATCACGGCCATCACGTCGTCATACTTGAACAAGGTGAAGGTAGGCCGTGTAGCGTCCAAACCAGCGATTGAGGGAACCCCGAGACGTGCCATGAAGTTGTCTCGTAGGACGGGGGAATTTGCGCGCATCTCCCGGTAGGTCGCGTGCAGGTCGATGTCACTGTTGCCCCGGTAATTGCTGGCTACATCGTTGAATGCCTTAGTCAGCTCGTTGTGTTCCGATGTGGACATGATCTTCTCCGGCTTTATTGTCATTATTTTTGATTTGGGTAGGTAAAAAGCGCTCTACCGTCGGCAGTGGCAAGCCAAATTCGAATTAGACTGAACAATTATATGATTTATGCCCACTTTATTTGATGCCCAGCAGCTTCTAATACGCCTGCTGCACCAACGTCATTCGTCCGCCTGCCAGCATCAGCGCGCAATACATGCCCAGTTCAGCTATCTGGGCAGCAGAGAAAAAACGTTTGAGATGACTGAAAAGCTGGTCATCAATGATTAGATAATCGCTGGCGAACAACTCGGCATAGCGCAGCACCGCTCTTTCCGGCGGACTGAACCACGCACTGTCGCTGGTCATGCAAGCGATATCCTGCTCGGTAACGGTATCGGACTTGCGCGCCAGCTGGCAGGCCTGGCAAGTGGTAATGCTGGCGATCTTCAGGCGCACTAATTCGCGCAGGCGCTCAGGCAAAAGGCTATCGTTGTGTAAGTTTTCCATTAGCCCCAGCCAGGCCAAAGCGGCTTTGGGCCGATGCGCCCAGACCTGAACCGGGGTGACGGAACTGAGCATACGGCTGCGTTGCCCTCGATCGACCGCGTCCTGCAACGCGACCGGCATGTCACTGAGGGCAACCAGAGGCAGGCGGGCCACCTCAATCGATCCGTTCGATTAGGGTGGCGGTGCCCATGCCACCGGCACAGCAGATGGCCTGGAGGCCGAAGCGGCCGCCTCGGCGCTCAAGTTCGTTGAGCAATGTGGTCATCAGCCGCGCACCGCTGGCCCCCAGTGGGTGCCCCAGGGCAATGGCTCCCCCGTTGACGTTCAACTTCTCGTGGGGTACGCCAGTTTCCAGCATCCACGCCAGCGGTACTGAGGCAAATGCTTCATTGACCTCGAACAGATCGATGTCATTGATGCTCAACCCGGCCTTGGCCAGCACCTTGCGGGTGGCGGCAATCGGCCCGGTCAGCATCAATGTCGGGTCAGAACCGACTGTGGTGAAAGCGCGAATGCGCGCGCGCGCCTTGAGCCCCAGTTTTGCCGCCGTATCGGCATTCATAAGCAGAAGCGCGGCAGCACCATCGGAGATTTGCGACGAGTTGCCTGCAGTAATGCGCCCGGTCTCTGGGCGGAAGCTAGTCTTGAGCGTCGCCAGCTTTTCCAGCGAAGTATCTCGGCGAATGGTTTCATCGCGACGCAGCACTCCGGCAGGCTCGGTCAATGACCGCTCCTTCAGGTCATCGACCCCGACCTCCACGATTTCGTTGTCGAAATACCCCGCATCGCAAGCAGCCGCAGCGCGCTGATGGCTAGCAAAGGCGAATTCATCCATAGCCTCGCGGCTGAGCGACCATTTGTCGACGATACGTTCGGCCGCCTCACCCTGGCTGGTCAGTTCATAGCGCTGCGTTGCCATCCAGCCGAAGGCCTCACCGTGCAGATCGCGATTGCTGCCCATGGGCACGCGGCTCATGTTTTCCGCCCCGCCCGCGACGATCACCTGCGCTGCACCGCTGGCAATCGCGCCAGCGGCCAAGTGCACCGCCACCTCACCTGAGCCACACTTGCGGTCGATAGTGAGCCCGGGAATGTCGACCGGCCAGCCGGCACCCAGCAGCGCGGTGCGGGCGATATTGGCCGACTGCTCGCCGATCTGGGTCACGCACCCGAAGATCACGTCCTCCACCTTGTCGGGGGCAACATTCACGCGCTCGAGCAGGCGGCTGATCACTAGCGCCCCCAAGTGGTCGGCGCGCACACCAGCCAAGCTGGCGCGAAACCTACCGATGGGGGTTCGCACCGCCTCTACGATCACCACGTCGTTCATAGTGCACTCGCCTTAAGCCCCGAACCCGGCACTTGCTTACCGTCGCTATAGCGGTACACGCCCTGCCCAGTCTTGCGCCCCAGGCGGCCAGCCGCGACCATCTTGATGATCAGCGGGCAGGGGCGGAACTTCTCGCCTAGCGTCTGGTGCAAGTAGCGCAGTACCGAAAGCCGTGTATCCCAACCGGTCAGGTCGCCCAGCTCCAGCGGCCCCATCGGGTGGTTGAAGCCCAGGCGCAGTGCGGTATCGATGTCCTCGGCGGTAGCGGTACCCTCCTGCAACATCCACATCGCCTCGTTACCCAGTAGCGCCGACATACGGCTGGTGGTAAGCCCCGGCGATTCATTGACGACGATAGAGGTCTTGCCGATCTGCTCGCACAGCGCACGCGTGCGCACCACAACCTCGTCGCTGGTGGCCAGGCCACGCACCAGTTCCACCAGTTTCATTTTGTGCACGGGGTTGAAGAAGTGCATGCCGATGACCTGCTCGGCGTTGTCTACCGAGGTGGCTATCTCCGTCACACTCAGGGCCGAGGTGTTGGTGGCGATGATGGCACCGGCGGCCAGCAATGGTGCTGCCTGGCTAATGACCGCCTGCTTGACTGCCAGTTGCTCGGAGACGGTTTCCACCAGCCAGTTTGCACCGCTGGCAGCTTCGCTCAGATCACTGGTAGTCAGCAGATTGGCCAGCGAATGCTGCGCCTGTTCATCGCTGACCTTGCCCAGACGCACGCCATCGCCAAGGATCTTTTCAATGCTGGCCCGCGCCTGGGTCAACGAGGCCGCGCTGGTATCGACCAGCACGGTAACGAAACCGCAACTGGCGAACGCATGTGCAATGCCGGTGCCCATTAACCCAGCACCCACCACCACTACTTTTTCTTTATTATTGGCGTTCATGTCTGGCTCTCGATTAGCTGCGTTTTTTACCGACTACATTTCGCAATGTGCCTATGCCTTCGACGCTGGCTTCAACCACGTCGCCCTCCTTGAGATACAGCCCAGTACCCATGCCCACGCCCGCCGGCGACCCAGTGAACAATACGTCGCCCGTGGCAAAGCTGGAGCGTTGCTGCACAAAGCTGATCAGCTGCCCCACGTCCCAGGTCATCTCCGCGGTGCATCCATCCTGGCGAACCTCGCCATTGACCTTCAGGGTCAAGCGCAACCGCGGGGAACCCTCGGCAAACTCGTCCTTGGTGACGATCCACGGGCCCAGGCCCGTGGTCTGGTCCTGGCTTTTGGCGGCGAACAGGTCCATGCCGATGCCCGGTGGGCCGCTGCGCTGCAGGTCGCGGGCACTGACGTCGTTGCCGACGGTGTAGCCCAGCACGCAGGCCAGCGGGTTCTCCACGTCAATCTCGCCCGTGCCGATCACCGCCACCAGTTCGACTTCGTGGTCCAGCTCTTCGGTAAGGGGCGGGAAGCGTATCGGGTCGTTAGCACCGATCAGCGCGCCGTAGGCCTTGAGGAACGCCACCGGCTGGGCCGGCGCATTCAAGCCGAATTCCACGAGATGCTTGGCGTAGTTGGCGCCCGCCACTACCACCCGATTGATCGGTTCGATCGGTGGCAACAGACGCACGTTAGACAGCGCCAGCGCCGGGCCGGCAAGCCGCACCGAGCTAATGCCGCGGCCCGCCGCCACCGCCGGCGCCCAGTCCTTGAAGTCGCCGGAGATCGGGGTTACCTGGTCCTGGGCGACATCCACCACGGCCCAGAAGGTGCCAACCGAGGGATGCTCACAGCGTGCAAGCTTCATCAGGCACCTACCTTGCCTATCTTGGACGGATCCAGATGCAGCAACCGGCAGGCATTTTCATAGCGGATCTTGCGCAGATCGGCATCCGACAGTTTAAGCCCGTGGGTCAGATCATGGCGCACCGCATCGCTGCCGCCGAAATTGCTGCCGTACAGCACATGGTCGGCGCCAATGATATCGACCAAAGCTTGACGCATCGGTACTTCATGCAACTCGACGTCGAAGTAGAAATTCTTCATGTAATCGAGCAGCGGTTTTTTGTTGTATTTGACGTCGAGGTTCTCGTTCGTCTTGGCCAGACGCCCGAGTTGATACGGCACGTAGCCCCCACCGTGGGTGATATACACCTTGAGGTCTGGGAAGCGGTCCAATACGCCACCGCAGATCAGGTTCCAGAAACAGCGGCTCTCGTCATATTGCATGCCGACGATCGCAGTGGTTTCGTAACGGTCGTCGTTGGCGTTCTTGCCCCAGGTGACCGACTGGTTGTAGCCGTGGATGAACATCGGCAGGTCCAGGTCGCATAACGTACGCCACACCACGTCAAGCTCCGGCGAATCGAACTCCAACCCGCCGAAGTTGGCGCCGCCGGCCACCATGCCCTTGGCCCCCAGCTCGGTGCAGGCATATCGAAGTTCGGCGGCCGCCGCCTCCGGTGCGTTCAACGGCACATGGGCCCAGAACATCAGGCGGTCGGGCGCCGCCGAGCAGTACTCAGCCAGTGTGGTGTTGACGGTACGCGCAAATGGTACGGCGAATTCGGCCTCGGTCCAGTACATGTAGCAGTGCGACGGCACCGAGATCACCTGCAGGTTCTGCCCTGCCGCATCCATGCCGGCCAGGCGTACTTTCGGGTCGGCCCAACGCGCGAAATATTCCTCCAGTTTGGGACCGTTGCCCGAGCGCACAGCAGCCTTACGCTCAGGCGAACCGAGCCCGAGAATCCATTCCCCCACTCTCAGCTTGATATCGCCATCGGCGTGCTGCTCGAAGAACGGTCCCCAATGGGGATGCTGGTTGTAGTAGCCCGGATGGGGTGCGTGGGCGTGCAAATCAATAAGCATGTGCAGGTACCTCGAAGTTGGCACTTTATTGTTGGTGTGCAGTGCGGTGCCTTTGCGCGGTCACGGTCAACCGACGCGGGAAGGGGAACAGCCAAGGCTCGCTACTAGGCTAGAGCTTAAAATTAATTTGAGCAGAAATCAAAATTCTGTTCATATTATTTTTTAGCGTCCCTGAAACCCTTGAAGTAGAGGCTGCCCAAAGCGCCGGCAAGCGCGCTAACGCTGAACAATAAACGCGAAAACGAATGAAAAAATTTCGACAGGCCAAAAAAAGCCCCCGGCTGGCGGGGGCTTTTGATGTACGGGTGCGGGGATGGGTATCAGCGGCGCGTGCGCGAGGTGGACCCCATGATCAATGCGCCAAGCAGCTTTTTCACGCGCACGGGAAATAGTCGGCGCCCCGCAGCTTCCGGCACCAGGATTTCGCTCAATACGTAGCGAATGATCATTTCGCAGATGAGTTCCCGATCCAGGCGTACACCAAGACGGTCGTCCCAGTCGTCGAAGACGATGCCCAGACCATCCTGAAAACGAACTATCGAGTCATGGAAAATCCGCCGAAAAAAACCCAGCGCGTAGTCTGGTGCCACCACCAGTAGGCGCCGTGCGCGGCTTTGTTCGAGGTAGTTGTCGAGGTAGGCGAACAAGGCGTTCAGGCGCGCTTCTGGATCATTGACGTGGCCCAGTTCCTGCGACAGCGAGGTATGGAAGCTTTCCCGCTTGTGCCGCGAGAAAGTGTCCAGCAGGTCTTCCTGAGAAGAGAAGTAGCGGTAAAAGGTACCGCGCGAGACACCCGCGACTTGGCAAACATCAAGGATGGAAATGCGATCGGCGCCCGACATCAGCACCACTTCTTCAGTCGCCTTGAGGATGTTGGCGATGGTTTCTTCCGAACGGCGATTAGGCTTGACCTTATTGCCTGCCACCGCCGGATCATTGCGCCGCTGGACAGTTTTGACAGCCTTCGCGCCGCCCGCTGGCACATCAGCCACGGCTTTTTTCTTGGTTTTGGCAGCGGCCTTAGGCGCTTCTGCCAGCTGAGTAGCTTTTTTTGGCATGGACTTGCAGGCTCGTAGAGAGTAAGGATGGGGCAACGTTAGCACAGAATCTGCGCACAAATAATGGTATATGTTCAACTTTATGCTAAAGACAATTCATGATTTTGCATTTAGAATTCAATTCTCTACTTAAAACAAAAACCAGGCAGACCAGCGTTCGCTTGGCCTAAACGGAGAAAATTCATGGGTAGCAGTGGGAATCCAGACACCTGGGCGGTAGGAGAACGAGACACGGTCATTGATGCGCTAGATCGTGCGGTAGCGAGGCATCCAGAGCGAATCCTGCTGGATTTCAGCGGAGAGTTGTACACATATGGCCAGGTTGATTCACTTTCAACAAAAATGGCCAACGCGCTAGCATCACTCGGCATCAAGCCCGGCGAAACCGTACTGACCATGCTCGACAACAACATCGATGCGGTCATCACCTGGTTGGCCATCAACAAGCTGCGCGCAGTCAGCGTGCCGATAAATACAGCACTCAAGGGCGAGTTTCTGCGACACCAGATCAGCGACACCGGCACCTCACTGGTGATCTGCGAAGCGGCCTACCTGCAGCGCATCACACCGCTGGCAGAACAGCTGCATCACGTGCACCACATCTTGCACCGCGGTCCACTCGACAGCGTGCCCGAGTGCCCGATCCGCATTAGCGCACTGGACAACTATCGCGGCCAGGACGCCACTCCGCTGGCTGCTAAGCCGCAACCTTCCGAGCTCGCCTGCCTGATCTACACCTCGGGCACCACCGGCCCATCCAAAGGGTGCATGATCAGCTACAACTTCATGTGCAACCTGGCCCGCCTGCAACTGCGCGCCGGCCCTGCCAGTGCCGACGACGTCACCATCACACCGCTGCCTCTGTTTCACATGAATGCCCTGTGCGTATCGATCATCGCCAGCATTTTGGTGGGTGCCCGTGCCGCCATTCTGCCGCGTTTTTCGGTGTCCGGCTTTTGGCCAGAAGTGGAGCGCTCGGGCGCCACCATCGCATCGATTCTCGGCGGCATGGGCGGGCTGCTCGCCCAGGCGCCGGACAACGAGGCCATGTTGCGCTGCGTGGGACAGATCCACACCGCTCGCGGCAACCCCTACACCGAAGAAACCAAGAAGATCTGGCGCGAGCGCTTCGGTACACCGCTGGTAGGCGGCAACGGCTATGGCTTGACCGAAGCCTGCGTGATTACCTCGCTGGCAGCCGGCGAATATGCAGCACCCGGCTCCTCGGGAAAGCGCATTGCCGACTTCGACGTACGCATCGTCGACGACCTCGATCAGGAAGTCCCCCCCAACACCGCCGGTGAAATCGTGGTCCGCCCACTGCGCCCGGATATCATGTTCCAGGGCTACTGGCGCCGGCCGGAAGAGACCCTGAAGTTAATGCGCAACATGTGGTTTCATACCGGCGACATCGGTAAGTTTGATCATGACGGCTTCTTCTACTTTGTCGACCGCAAAAAAGACTACCTGCGCCGCCGGGGAGAAAACATCTCCAGCTTCGAGATGGAGGCGGCCTTCGGCATTCACCCTGCCCTGGCTGAGGTCGCGGTGCATGCGGTGCCATCCGACAAAGGCGAGGACGACGTGAAGGTCACTGCGGTGCTGCATGAAGGCGTCACACTGCATCCTGAAGACCTGTTCCATTGGGCGGTGGAGACTGTTCCCTACTATGCGCTGCCACGCTACATCGAGTTTCGCCCCAGCTTGCCGAAAAACCCACAGGGCCGCGTTCTGAAATACCTACTACGCGACGAAGGCAAGACTCCCAACACCTGGGATTTGGAAACCACCTCGATCACCGTTGCCAAGAAGTAGCTCCATCATCCCGCGAGTAAAAAAGCGCGGCACTGGCCGCGCTTTTCTATTGGGCGGCTTCAGTATTCGCGCACGGGAATGCCTTTGGGCCGTGAGTTGTAACCAGGCAGGTGGAGGCCGCCGTCGACGTGAATGGTTTCGCCAGTAATGAAGCGCGACATCTCGCTGGCCAGAAACACCACGACCGGAGCAATGTCCGCCTCGGGCTCACCACAACGTCCCAACGGGCGCATAGACGCCGACATCTCGGCAAACCCTGGGTTTTCTGCCGCCAGCTTGTGGAAGGTGGCGCCCATAGCAGTGGGGGCGATGGCGTTGGTGCGAATGTTGAAGCGCCCCCATTCAGAGGCTGCGCTGCGGGTCAGCCCGACAATGGCCGACTTTGCAGTGTTGTAGTCACCATGCAGCCAAGCGCCAATTTCGACATCAATCGAGTAGAAGTTGATGATCTTGCCGCCCCCGCGGGCCTTCATGTGCGGTAGCGCCGCCTTCATCGCCCACCAAGCTGCCCACACGGTCGAATCCAGTGTCTGTTTGAGCATCGCATCGGTTTTGTCTTCCAGCACCACATTAGGCGTGGGCGCAAACGCGTTATTGACCAGTATGTCTAGGCCACCGAATTCCTTTACAGCTAGTTGCACAGCGGCTTCGATATCGGTCTTGCTGCAGACATCCGTGCGGATAAACACCGCCCTTGCGCCAAGCGCCTTGAGATCCGCTACCACTGCCTCCCCGCTGGCTTCATCCAGTTCGGCGACCACTACCGCAGCCCCCTCTCTGGCGAAGTTCAGCGCGATACCTCGGCCGATTCCGCCCCCTGCGCCGGTAATCAGCGCAACCTGTTCGTTCAGCAGGGCCATAACCGCTCCTTTTCTTGTTTTAGTGAACATTATAGTGTTTATTGTTCAAATATAGCCGATTTCGGTGCCTCACACACCCCTTGCACAAGGACGACAGGATGACTGTATTTCGACGCCGGGTAGACATCATTGCCCATGCAGACCACGTTCGTGCAGCCCTGGAAGATGACTTTCACCACTTCCGCGTATGGCTCAACCACACAGCAGGCCATGTAACAGCCATCGGTGGAGAAGCGCTGCGCTACCCCTATTCGCTTTGCCAGCAAGCAGGCGACCAACTACAGGCACTGGTAGGCATGTCACTGGCGCGCATTGCACATTCGGTCACCAGGCATACTGATGCCAGCCATCAATGCACACACCTGCTCGACTTGGCCGGCCTGGCAATTGCGGGAGCCGCCCGCGGTGCCAGCGAGCGGCGCTACGAAATTCAGGTCGGCGCTCGCATCGACGGACGTACATGCGCCAATCTGAGCCGTGACGGCGAGCAATTGCTGAGCTGGGAAGTGAACGGCGCGATGATCGAAGGTCCGCCTCCCTTTTCCGGGCTCAACCTTCGCGAAGGAATGGCGCGCTGGGCGCTGGGCACCCTCAGTGAAGACACCGCTGAAGCGTCGCTACTTCTGCGCCGCTGCACGCTCATCTCGATGGGGCGTGCCTACAACCTCGACGCGCAGGCCCACGCCGTCATTAGCGGTCGTTGCTACAGCCAGCAACCGGTCCGCGCCAAACAAGCACTGCGTATGCAGGGTTCGACCCTGGATTTCAGCAACGACCCACAGGCACTGTGCGCCCAGGACCAGGCATGGCTACGTGCCATACCCGGCGGCCACGCGGCGTGACATCACGCGTGGCCGCTACACAACGCTTTAGAGGAAGATAGCCAGGTTGGGGGTACCCAGCACCGCTTGGTCCAGGATCACCTCGCGCCGCGCCAGCTTGAATCCGTTAGCCCCAAGGCGGAGCACATCACGCCGCTCACCGCTGATGATGTCGACATGATGATCTTTGAAACGACTGCGCGTGAGCAACAGGTAACTGGTGACCACGAACTCGTCGGGTTTCTGCGTTTCCTCCACGAAAACGTTGGTCACCAACCTGCGAGTACGTGAAGGCGGGTCCTCTGCCCAAGCGCTCTTGCCGGACAGGCGGAGGATGCGCCCCATCATCGAGCGGTAGTCGTCGTGGTAGTGCTGCACACTACGAACGATGGTGGTCTTCAGTTCCGAGGCCAGCCGCGTTTGGCGCAGGGGCACGGTATACACCAAGTCGGTATCCAGGCGCTCAGCCCATTCCTGAAGACGAATCTGGTCGAGCAAGGTGGCTTCTTCGTATAGGAAGGTCACCACTTCATTGTAGATCGGCGCCCCCACCGGTACTCGACGTGTACCGACCGGGGAACCAGGCTGGATATCCTCCACGCCGCGTTGCTGAACCTGCGTCATGAGCAATTTCTCATTGTTGTTCTTCTACTTGAAGGGGCTAGTTGAGTCGACAGTACAGAAAGGGTCGCCGCGAAAAGCCCTCCTGCGCCCCATTCTCATGCCTCATCCGTGGCAGTCATCAGTTCGTGCCAGTACAGCCACCAGTGCCACTGTGTGTCGTCCTTGGTAAAGCCTTCGTTGACAATGCCTGGGCCGGGCCAGCCTTCAGGCGCACCCGTCTCGTAGCAGGCCTGATACTTGAGGGTGCTCTTGCGTCCCATCGCGCCCTTGGCGGCCAATGTCATGTGCGGCCAGGTATCGGAGTCGTCCTGCTCGACCATGCCGGAGGTGCCGAACAGTTGAATGGTCTGTTTGAGCATCTTGTCGCGCAGCTCTGGTGGCGCGTCTTTCTCGGCGAACACCCAGTTGACGAACTCCAACTTGTCGGGGCCTTGCGGCACATAAGCGTGCAGAGTCATGGAGCCGACGACGCTGCCGTCGGGCTGAGGAATGTAGACAAACCCGAATAGAATATTCGGGAACATGCCACCCACTTGCGGAGGCATGCTGGTGAGCACCTGCAACTGATCGTCACTCAGATTACGTGCCAGTTGCTCGACCATCCCGGCGGTCATCCCGGCAGGTGGCAGTGCTCCAAGCTTCTGTTGCACGCTCAGCTCGGACGGGTCCAGTCCGGTAAGGCGCTTGATCTTGCGGGCCAGGTCGATGCAGCGCAGGGCATGGCCGTGCGGCGAGCTGATCTCGACACCGATCATCTCCGGGCTCAGATCGGCGGTCTCTCCCTCGCCCTTCTTCGCATAGTTACCCACTTCACCTAACCACCGATGCAGAGTCAGGGTATGGAAGCCATCTGCTGCGGACTGCTCGCCAGCGGTTTTCCAGTTGGCGTTGACGATGAAGCGCTGAGGCGGCCCCAGCACTTCCATGCCCTTGTCAGACCGACAGAACAGCATGTCGTAGTACCACTTCGCATCGCCCAAGAACTCCTCGAAGGATGGCCCCTCGGTGTTCCAGGTGGCAAAAACCAGGCCGCCATACAGCGTTACCCGGGCCTTCTTCAGCCCCAGCTCCTCTTTAGGCATCATCTTGCCGTGCATGCACTCGCGCTCCACCGGCGAACCGATGAAGTCCCCGTTCGGGCGGAATGCCCAACCGTGGTAGATGCATTTATGAATTTGGGTGTTGCCGCAGTCGGCAGTAGTGATGCGCATGCCGCGATGCGGGCACACGTTCAAAGTGACAAAAACCTCGCCTTGTTTGCCACGGGCGACAATCACCGAATCAGAACCCAGGTCGCGGACCATGAAGTCCCCAGCATTAGGGATCTCCGTTTCATGGCCCAGCAACACCCAAATCTTGCCGAAGATCTTTTCCATCTCCAGCTCGTAGATTTCACGGTCGGACAGCACGCGCATCTGCACTTCGCGCGTATTGGGGTAAATGAGGTCCGAGACCTTGGTTCCATCAGACAATACGGGGCTTGTTCTTGTTAGCATGAATGCCTCCTGTTCAGGGTGTCACGGCGAGTCCGCAACCAAATATAAGACACTTTATTGATTTTTGTATACTTAATTCAAACTCAAAAAGTGGCGCTTGGCAGCCTAGCTTTGGGTCTGAGTAGCCGCCTTGCCGACCTGGGTGCGCAGCATCCCGATACCGTCGATTTCCAGCTCAACCACATCACCCGGTTTGAGATAGCGGAGCTGCTCCAGGCCACAGCCGTTGCCCACCGTGCCCGACCCTAGAAACTCGCCGGGGTACAGGGTCTCGGAGCGCGAAACATGGGCGATCACATCTTCGAAGCGCCAGCGCATGTCGCGGGTATTGCCACGCCCCCACTCTTCGCCGTTAACCCGCGCCACCATGTTCAGGTCATAGGGGTCGCCTAGTTCATCCACGGTCACCAGACACGGGCCCATGATGTTGGCGGTGTCGAAGTCCTTGCTCTTGGCTGGGCCAAGCATGCCGGGCATTTCCAAAGCCTGCGCATCGCGAGCGCTCATGTCGTTGAAAATGGTGTATCCAACGATATGCGCGCCAGCGGCCTCACGATTAATGTCCTTGCCCCGCTTGCCGATGTAACAGCCAAACTCCAGCTCAAAGTCCATCGCGCGGCTGAAGCTGGGCCACTGGAATTCGTCATCGATACCCACCACCGCAAAGCGGTTGCCCTTGTAGTAAATGGGCTGCTTGTGGAACGTCTCGATCACCCGGTCGTCGGCACGGGTATTCATCGCCTTGAGCGTCGCCTCGGGGTCGTCGGTGCGCAGTGCCCGGGCACGCCGGGCGGCGGCGAAACTCTGGCGCAGGTGCAGTTCGAAACAGGAGCAGTCGCGCATCTGCGGTGGTGGCTGGATCGGCGCGCGTAGCTTGACCCCGGTGCGTTCCAGCACGGCTGCCGCTGGGGCCTTAGCCACCAGGGAACGGGCCAGATCGAGTGCCGCCTCGCCCGCTTCGACCAAAGCGAGGATACTCCCCAGAGCGGGGCTTTCACGCCCTTGCTGCACGCGGTAGGCGGTATGCAGGTCGAGCACATGGCGGTCCTGGTCGAGCAGTGCGCCGGCACGGTCCACGCCCTGCGCATCGGTATAGGTAACCAGCCTCATACCCGACCGCCCACGGGCAACAGCGCGCCGGTCACGGCGGCGGCTTCATCGGATAACAGGAACGCGACCACGCCCGACAATGCCTTCGGGGTTACCCAGCGGCTACTGTCGGCATCGGGCATGTCGGCGCGATTGGCCGGGGTGTCTATGATGCTAGGCAGTACCGCGTTCACCGTCACGCCACGGTCTTTGAGCTCTTCAGCCAGGGCTTCGGTCAGGCGCGCCACCCCCGCCTTGGAGGCGGCATAAGCGCCCATGCCAGCCGCTGCCTTGACCGATGCCAGCGCGCCGATATTGACGATTCGTCCGGCGCTGGCGCGCAGCAGGTAGGCCAGGGCCACCTGGGCACTGACCACGGCGGTGCGCACGTTCATCTGGTAAAGGCGGTCCCAGGTCGCCAGGCTGCCGCCCTCGAGGGTTTCCCACGCAAACCCGCCGGCCACGTTGACCAGCCCGTCAATGCCGCCCCACTGCACCGCCACCTGCTCGAAGGCGGCAACGGCCGAGTCGCTCGAGGTCAAGTCCACATTACCCAGGCATATCAGGTTGTGGGTATCGAGCAAATGGGCGGGCGCCTCGCTGCGGTCCAGCAGGGCCACCCGCGCCCCCTGCGCCAGCAGGTACTTGCTCAGCGCGCTGCCCAAGGCACCGAAGCCACCCGTGACGACTACCCTTTTGTCCAGTAATGACTGAGACATAGCCAAATCCTCTTGTTGTTTTACCGCGCGAACGGTCGATTCGTGCTTTCGCTGGCCACAATGTATGACACTTTTACAAAATATGTGCAAATGATACTGTGTGACTCCATGTTAAACACTCTCCACGGACTGCTGATGCCTAGAAAACTTCCTGCACTGAACGCCGACAACCGCGCCTTCTGGCAAGGCGGTGAAACGGGCCGGCTGCTGATGCACCGCTGCACCGCCTGCAGCCGCTACTTTCACCCACCTGCCCCGCTCTGCCCGCATTGCGCCAGCTTCGAGGTGGGACCCGAGGCGGTGTCCGGGCGGGGCAAGGTGCTCAGCTTCACCATCAACTATCAGGGCTGGGCCCCCGACCTAGAGGTGCCCTATGTGGTGGCGATCATCGAACTGGCCGAACAGGCCGGCTTGCAGTTCGTCAGCAACGTGGTGGGCATGCCGGTCACGGATGTGCATATCGACATGCCGGTACGGGTCCGCTTCCTCAATGTCGAGGACGTATGGCTGCCCCTGTTCGAGAGGGCTCAATGATGTTCGATCAGCGTTATGAAAAGGATGTGGCCATTACCGGCATCGGCCAGTCGGAAGTCGGCCGGCCCTCGGACAAGTCGGCCATGCGCCTGACCCTCGATGCTTGCCTGCAAGCGATTGCCGACGCCGGGCTGCAACGCGGCGACATCGACGGCGTAGCGTGCTGGCCGGGCGACAACAACAATGGGGACCCGTTTTCACCGGTGGGGCCCAGCGCGCTGAAAAGTGCGCTGGGGCTCAACGTCAACTGGTTTGGCGCGGGCTACGAAGGGCCGGGGCCCTTGGCCGGGGTGATCAACGGCGCTATGGCGATCGCTGCCGGGTTGTGCAAGCACGTGCTGGTGTTTCGCACCATCACCGAAGCCTCGGCACGCGCGGTGAATCGCCAGGCCGGCGCCCTGACCGCCAAAACCCAGGGGCGCGACAGCAGCTATGCCTGGCAATGGTTCACCCCCTTCAACGTCCATTCGGGCATCAACCTGATGGCGCTGTACGCCCAGCGCCATTTTCACGAGTACGGCACCCGCCCCGAGCAACTGGCGCAGATCGCTCTCACTTGCAGGAACAATGCCACGCGTAACCCCAAGGCGGTGTACCGCACGCCAATGACGATGGACGACTACATGAACGCGCGGGTGATCTCCTCGCCTCTGCGCCTGTTCGACTGTGATGTGCACTGCGATGCCTCCACCGCGATCGTGCTGTCGCGTCGCGATGTGGCCCGGGACCTGCCGAATCGGCCGATCCGCATCGAGGCCATGGGCGCCGCGCTGAACCAGCCCTGGTCGTGGGACCAGATTTCACTGACCCGGATGGCCGCCTTCGATGTCGGCCAGATGATGTGGGCGCGCACCGACTACACCCCGCAGGACATCGGCTCGGCGCAGCTGTACGACGGCTTCTCGATCCTTACCCTGATCTGGCTGGAGGCCCTGGGCCTATGCCCGGTGGGTGAAAGCGGGTCCTTTGTCGAAGGTGGAGGGCGTATCGCGCTGCAAGGCATCTTGCCCATCAACACCAATGGTGGGCAGCTGTCTGGCGGGCGCACCCACGGGCTGGGCTACGTGCATGAGGCGTGCCTGCAACTGTGGGGCCGCGCAGAAGGCCGGCAAACCCGCGACCATAGCGTCAGTACGGTGGCCGCAGGCGGCGGCCCACTGGGGGGCAGCCTACTGCTGGTACGCGAATAGCGGCGGGGTTCAGTAGAGTACGCAGCCCACTTCGTTGCAAAACTCGATCAGCGCCTTGCCCATCTCGGCAAGGCCCTCTTCGTCGCGCTGGCCACGGAACATCACCGCCGAAACAGTGAACTCGATGCTGTTGGACGGTGAATAGATCGGCGCTGCGACGGCCAGGATACCGCCGGAAAAGTGCCCATCGTCCATCGCCCAGCCGCGCTCGGCAGCCAGTTTGACGTCCTCGCGGTAATCCTCCAGAGACAACGGCCGGGCCCAGCGGATCTTCTCGAAATTACTTTCCACCAGCGGGTCATGCATGTCGATCTGAGTGGCGAACAGTCGCCCGCTTGCGCCCATCAGGATCGGCAGACGTTGGCCTTCGGCCATGTCGATGCGCACATCGGTGGGGCTGGCCGCGGAGCTGACGATCACGATCCGGTCCGGACTCATCTTGCGCCACAGCGTGATCGTTACCCGCAGCCTCGACGCGAGGTTCTGTAACAACGGTTTGGCCATCTGCACGCGATGGCCCTGGGTCACCAGTTGCTCCACCAGCCGCGCCAGGCCGGCCCCCACTGAATAGCGTTTGGACAGCGGGCTGAAATCGACCACATCCTCCTGCACCAAAGTTCGCAGGATGTTGAAGCAGGTACTGGGATTGATGGAAAGCTGCCGGGCGATGTCCAGGGAGCGTTCAGGTTTGCCGACCTGACTTAGATGACGCAGGATGCGTATGGCGTTGGATACAGGCTTGACGAGGGTTGCACTGGCCGATCTGGCGTTGTCGCTGACGTCTGAAATGTCCATACTGCGTCCGGTAGCTAGTTATTAGCGATATTCTAGCTTGAGAATTACGTACCCCGTAAAGTTTTACATGAGAATTTTCCGTGTTCCTCTATTCAGCGGCGGCTGGTAGATCAGCCGGCGGGTTTGCAGGTCTTCGCGGCGAAACTGCTGCAAATGCCCCTCCTGAGCCAAGTCGGCCTGGGTCATTCGCACCTGCTGGCGCAAGTAGTCGAGCCAGGACTCGACGATGAACCGCTCGCTGTAGCGTTGCGGCTCGGCCATGTCGCGGTAGAGCCGCCAGTTCTGCGCGCCATTGCGCCGCCGCGCCTTGCCGACCGCGTACACGGCCAGCAGAAAATCTTCTCGCTGCGGCGCAGGCACCTCGTATATCACCTCAACCGAAACCGGCCCGTCGGCGTGCGCCACTGAGGCCTGCAACTGAAGGTTGTCGGTCAGCGGCGCCTGTGCAAAGTCCGCTTCATGGCCCAGCTCCACATGGCTGTTGCGCGTCAGTAGCATCCCGGCAAACAGGCATAGCGTCGACACCAGCAGGCTAGCCTGCAGCCCTGCATACTCGGCCAGCGCACCCCAGGTGGCGCCACCGAAAGCCATCGCGCCCATCAAGGTCAATACGTACATTGATGCTACGCGGGCGCGCACCCAGTTGGCAGCATAAGTCTGCACCACCGAAGAGAGGGTGGCATTGACCGCCATCCAGCCGAACCCCGCACACAGCATCATTACGCATACCACGTAGAGGTTGTTCGACAAGGCAGCGGTCAGCGCGGCGGCGGCAAAGGCGACGGTGCCGCAGGCAATCATGCGACGCAGGCCGAGCCTGCGATGTAGGCGAGGTGAATTCAGTGCAGCCAGTACCGCCCCCGCTCCAAGGAACGCCATCAGCAGGCCGTAGCCACCGGCGCCCATGCCCAGTTGCTGGCGTGCAACCAGTGGCATCAACGCCCACAAGGCACTCGCGCTGGCGGTGAACACCAGCACCTGCTGCATTGCGCTGGACAGTACCGCCGAATGGCGCATGTAGCGCAGCCCGCTGCGCATGCCGCCCATCAGGGTTTCCGGTGGCAGCCCGTGGACAGGTGGTGCCGGCGCCAGGCGCAACAAAAAGAACATCACGGCAACCATGCATAGCGCGATCAGCACGAACAACGACGTGTTGTTCCAGTAGGCAATCAACGTCCCGGCCAAGGCTGGGCCCAGGGCACGGGTGGCGTTGACCGCAATGCCATTCAGGGCAATCGCTGCGGGTATCTGATCACGCGACAGCACGCTGATCATGGTTACCATCCACGCCGCCATACCCAACGCGCTGCCGGCGCCTAGCACAAAGGTGAAAGCCAGCAGCCCCCAGGCTTCGAGGCGCTCGAAACCGGCCAACAGGCTGAGCATGATGGCCGCGAACACCATCAGGCACTGGGTGACGATCAGCCAGCGGCGTCGGTCGACCAGATCGGCGATTACACCGCCCGGCAGTGCGAAGAGAAATACTGGTAGTGTCACTGCGCTTTGCACCAGCGACACCATGATCGGTGAAGCGGTGATCGTGGTCATGATCCACGCTGCGCCGACCGTCTGCATCCAGATCGCCAGATTCACCATCGCGCCGGCCAGCCACAGGCCACGAAAGGCCCGGTTGCGAAATGGCGTCCACGCTGAGCCCTCGCTCATCATTTGCTCCTTGGAACGTCTTGCCCATCAGCGTTTAGTGATCCGGCGGCAGCCCCAGGCGCCCTACTGCGCGGGCTGGGCCAAGCGGGCTCGGCGCAGCAACGGTATTGCTCAGCTGGCCGATGCCGCTGATTTGCGCCACCACCAGGTCACCCGGTTGCAAGAAGCGCCCGGTTTCCAAGCCCACCCCGTGCGTGGAACCGGTGAACACCAGATCGCCGGGGCGCAGTTTGATCCGTGCATCCAAGTAATTAAGCAGCTCGTCCAGGGGGAAGATCATGTGCTGGGTATTGTCGTGCTGGCGTACTTCGTCATTGACGCTCAGGCGCATCTCCAGCGCAGGCTGCTGCTCGCCGCCCAACTCGTCGGCCGTCACGATCCAGGGCCCTACAGGCGTGGTGCGGTCCATGGCCTTCTGTGTCAGCAAGTCGAGCCGCCCAATCTGCTGGCCCGCATCGCGTGCACTGATGTCGTTACCCACAGTAAAACCCAGAAGGCAGGCGCTGGCGCGGCGTTCATCCTGCAGCGTTCGTCCCACCACCGCCACCAGTTCCACCTCGTAATCCAGCTGCCTGGTCACTGGCGAATAACTGATCGGGTCATTGGCGCCAACCAGAGCCGACTCGAGCTTGAGGTAGGCCAGCGGGTGCGCCGGGGCCTGACTGCCCAAGCGTTGGAGGTGGCTCAGGTAGTTCAGGCCCACGCCGAACACACGGCTTCCCGGTTCCAATGGGGGCAGCAAACGCGCCCCGGCCAGCGACAGGCGTTCGTCCGACAAGTCCAGGTCGTCCAGACACAGCCCCCCGCTCTGCCCCATCCAGCACGCGAAAGGCGCTCGAACCCGCCGGCAGTGCTCACTGTCGGCATCTACCAGCGCCCAGAACGCCTGCCCGCCCAGCTCGACCCGCGCCAGGCGCATGTCACTGCCGGGCCAGGTAGGTAGGCAGATACTCGGCGTCATGGACCTCTTCGGGAGTCTTGACACTCGGCCCCAGGATGGGCCCAACCATCTCGTGGCCCCACAGGCTGAGCTTTTCAGGGTTCAGCTCGTAGGGATCGCCTTGCCAAGGCTCTATTTCAGCAATGGTTTCGAAGGCAAAACCCGAGGGGGTGTAATGATAGAAGGACAGGTGCGGATCTTGCGCATGCTGGCCGAGCGTCATCATCATCGGCAGTTCGCGCTGGCGCACAATATCGTAGGTCTCGCCCACATCACGCACGTTGCGAACGAACAGCCCAACGTGCTGGACGCCCATTCGCCCGGCCCCATGGCCATAGGCGATGTCGTGACTGGTGTGATGGTTGAGCCGGGAGCGGAAGAAGCCAGTACGGCCCTTGCCCGCCCCCGCGCCATACCAGCTGAAGCCCATGACATTGAGCAGGAAGTCTTCAAGTTCCGGAGTGTACTCCGGAGTGATCAGCACCACGTGCCCTGCACCCCGCTCGTCGGCCAGAAAGCCGCCGTGGGGGCGTCCCGGCTGAAATGAACGCGGCAGCCATTTCTGTCCATAAAATAACTCATGCTGGTAGCCGACCGGATCACGGAAGCGCACCACCTCGCGCACGCCCCGGGTCTCGCACAGCTGCGCGTCACCGCGAGTGTAGGTCACGTTGGCGGCTTCTAGCCTCTTGATACCCTCCTCGAACGCCATTCGCCCGATTGCTTCCCAGCCGATGTAGGCAATGCGGTCCACCTTACCCGGATGGAATGCGAACCGGTGACGGCGATCATCGATTCTGAAATAAAGCGACTCCGGGTCGCCCGGCGGATTTTTGCCGATACCAAAGCCCATCACCTGCGGGCCATACTCGCGCCAGGCGTCAAGATCAGGGGTTTCGAAGCCCATGTAACCAATACCAATGATGTCCAATTTGTTCACCTTGTTCTTGTTCGAGATGAAACGATGCCAACGATCGCTGGCGCTGTCGCAGCAGGGCTAGACCGCCAACAGCCCGCCGTCTATGACAAAGTCCGAACCGGTAATGAAGGAGGCCTCTTCGGAAGCCACGAACACCGCCAGCGCCACCACCTCTTCAGGTTCCCCGGGGCGGTCCATCAGCACACCGTCGAGCAGCATGGCGCGGGCCTTGGGGTTTTCCAGAAACGCCCGGGTGCCAGGCGTGGCGACGAAGCCGGGACTTAGGCTGACGGCACGAATACCAACGGCTGCTCCCTCCACAGCTAATTGCCGGGTAAACGAAACTACCGCGCCTTTGGCTGCCGCGTGGGCACTGATACCGGCCACCTTCGAACCGCCCCAGGCCGCAGTGGACGACACGTTGATAATCACCCCGCGCTGCTCGGCCAGGTATGCCCACGCGTACTTGGTGGTATAGAACAGCAGGTCGATTTCATTACGCAGGGTGTACTGCCAGTCTTCGATCGACAGCTCACTCACCAGGCCGAAGCGCGCTGCTGAGGCGTTGTTGTAGAGAACATCAATGCGCCCGTGCTCGGCGACGGCCGCCTCGATCCACGCCCTGGCCTGCTCGTGATCGCCCAGGTCCACGGGGGCAGCGCCATACAAGGTAAACCCCTCGTCGCTCATCAGGGCACGGGTCTGCTCGTGGCCCTCGGCATTGAAGTCGCAGCCGACCACGATCGCCCCTTCACGGGCAAAGCGCAGCGCTGCCGCACGGCCCTGGCCGCCTCCGGTGCCGGTAATCAGGGCCACCTTGTTGTGTAAACGTCCCATCAGCACATCCTCACCTCATTGGTTGTCACGCCCTCGCAAGTGAGTGCGCCCTTAAGCGGGGTAGTCTTGCGCGTCGATGGGCTCCAGCCATACCGCTTCAGCCGGGCAAGCAGCAGCGCCCTCGCGTGCATCTTCTTCAAGTTCAGGGGGCACCCGAGCGTCATCGAAGTACACCAAGCCGTCGGCATCGAGCTTGTACACACTGGGGCAGATGGTTGCGCACAGGCCGTAACCACAGCAGCGGCTACGGTCGGCAACAGCTTTGAACTGCGCTTTTTCTGAACTCATTTTTTTCTCCTTATCAGGTTCAGCCTCAGCAAATTATGAACACTTATTTATTTTATGTGCAATTTATTTTTAGCAAGGATATGCTCAGCCTCAGTTGCAGCAGTGGACCACGATTGCGCCCTGACAAACGCTCTGCGGCGAGCGCGATGTTGAACAGGGCGTGACCGAGGGTGATTCAACCAGGTTCGCGGCGCAGCACATTCGTTTGTCTGTGAGTCATACGGCTGTGCTGGACAAACCGGAAATCACGGTTTCATACAAAAAAATGCAGTGTTTGGCTCAACAAAACCTATAAGGAAGCCAATTCATGAACCCTTCGAAAAACCAGGCGGCGATCGACCTGCACGAGTTCCGGCAAAGCTGGAGAATCCTGCTTCTGTCAGTTGCCGGCGTGGCCATCAGCATCAATGCCGCGCTTCTTTACGGCTTCGGCACGCTAGTCGTACCACTGGCCGATGCCTTTGGCTGGGGCAAAAGCGAATTGCAGGCGTGCATCACCTTCCTGTTTGGCGGCGCGGTGGTGTCGCTGCAACTAGTGGGCTGGTTCAACCTGCGCTTTGGCATGAAGCGCGTCACCGTGGTGTCGCTGTTGCTGCTGTCGGTTGGCTACCTGGCCACCACCCAGGTCAGCTCGTCGATCTGGTCGATGTACCTGGCCTTTGCGCTGCTGCCGATCGTGGGCATGGGCGCACTGGCCGTGACCTGGACCCAACTGATCAGCCTTTGGTACGACCAAAATCGCGGCCTGGCGCTGGCCATTGGCCTGTCAGGTACCGGCGTCACTGCCGCCACCGTTCCCCGGCTGATGGCCTGGGGCATAGAGCAGTGGGACTGGCGCGCGGCCTTCGTGATCCTTGCGCTGCTCAACTTGCTGGTGCTGCTGCCGCTGATTCTGCTGTGGTTCAAGCTGCCCAAGGCGGCCGATACCACCCGGCAGGACGCCCTGGCGCAGCTGCCGGGCATGAGCTTTCGCGAAGGCATGGGCTCGCTGAAATTCTGGACCTGCAACCTGGCGCTGGGCCTGGTAATTTCGTCGATTGTCGGCATGGTCACCAGCACGGTGCCGATGCTCCAGGCCAAGGGGCTATCAGCGGCGGATGCGGCCACCATTTTCAGCGGCTTCGGTATTTCGCTGATCCTGGGGCGTATGGTCATCGGCTATCTGCTCGACCGCCTATGGCCGCCGGTGGTCTCAGCGTGCAGCCTGCTGCTGCCCGCTGTCGGCTGCCTGGTATACCTGAGCGGCACCACCGAGTTCATACCCCTGATGCTGGCGGCCGTGCTGGTCGGGTTCGGCGCCGGGGCGGAGTTCGACATCGCCGCGTTCCTGATTGCGCGCTACTTCGGCCTGCGTGAATACGGCCGGTTATTCGGTGTGCACCAGGGTCTCAATACCGTGGCATCGGCCTTGGCGCCGCTGCTGTTCGCCTTCCTACTTGCACGTACCGGCTCGTACACCGCCATGCTGGTGTACAGCGCCGCATGCTGCGTGGTCGGCCCGCTGTTGCTACTGACTCTTGGACGAGTGCCGCGCTTCGACGCGCAGCCCTTGCCCAGCCACTCCTGAGCCCACAAGAAACGGAGCAGAACATGCCCACACTGACCTTTATCGAACATAACGGCACCCACCATCAGGTCAACGGCGAAGTCGGCCAGTCGGTCATGCAGGCCGCCACGTTCGCCAGCGTGCCGGGCCTGCCCGCCGATTGCGGTGGCGCCTGCAGCTGCGCCACGTGCCACACCTACGTAGACGAAGCGTGGCTGCACAAGGTGCAGGCACCGGAAGGCATGGAGAGTGACATGCTCGAGTACGCCTTCGAGCGTCGTGACAACAGCCGCCTGAGCTGCCAACTGATTATCAGTGAAGACATGGAAGGCATGGTACTGCACCTGCCCTCTTCGCAATTCTGAATGCGTTGCAAGGAGTACTCATGACCCTCAACTCAGTCGTTATCGTCGGTGCCGGCCAAGCCGGGTTCCAGGTGGCCGCGTCGCTGCGCCAGGAAGGCTATGAAGGCGGTATCACCCTGATCGGCAATGAACCCGGCCTGCCCTACCAGCGCCCGCCACTGTCCAAGGCCTACCTGCTCGGCAAGATCCAGGAAAACAACTTACTGTTCCGCCCGGCCGAGTTCTACGCCACCCAGCGCATCGAGCTGCTACACGACCCGGCCACCGCCATCGACCGGCTCAACCGCCGCGTGGTGCTGGCTTCCGGCACCGCCTTGAGCTATGACCACCTGATACTGGCGACCGGCGCGCACAACCGCCCGCTGCCAGTGCCTGGCGCGGACCTGGCTCAGGTGTTCGGCATCAAGACCAAGGCCGATGCCGACGCCTTGGCGCCGCTGGTCAGGCAGGCGCGCAACGTGGTGGTGGTCGGCGCAGGCTTTATCGGCCTCGAGTTTGCCGCGGTCGCCGCCGCCCAGGGTGCGCAGGTGCATGTGCTGGAGCTAGGCGAGCGCCCCATGGCGCGTGCGGTGTCGCGGGAAATGTCCGAGTTGTTTCGCCAGGCGCATGAGCAGTGGGGCGTGCACTTCGATTTCCGCCAAGGCCTTGGCCGAATTCTCGACGACAACGGCAAGGTGTGCGGCGTGCAAACCGCAGATGGCCGCATCCTGCCGGCTGACCTGGTGGTATTCGGCATCGGCGTCATCCCCAATACGCAACTGGCCACCGAGGCCGGCCTGGACATCGAGAACGGCATCAAGGTGGACGCCCACCTACTCACCTCTGACCCACAGATTTCCGCACTCGGTGATGTGGCCAGCTTTCCATGTGTACAGAACGAAGAGCAGCACACCCGCCTTGAGTCGGTGCAAAACGCCATCGACCAGGCGCGTACCGTGGCCGCGCGCCTAATGGGCAAGCCCTCGCCCTACGCCGCCCTGCCCTGGTTCTGGACCGACCAAGGCGACCTGAAGCTGCAGATCGCCGGGCTGTCCAACGGCTACGACAGCACGGTCGTGCTCGGCTCCGCCCAAAACCGGCAACTTTCGGTGCTGTGCTTTCGCAATGAGCGCTTGGTGGCTGTGGAGTCTTGCAACCGCCTGGGCGACCACATGGCCGCGCGCAAGATTCTCGCCCGCGCGCCCAGGCTGACGGCGGCTCAAGCAGCAGCCGAAGGTTTCGACCTCAAGACTTGGGAAGCGGCTAACCGCGACTGACCACTCTCACCCACCTCTCGCCGCACTGTACCCCAAGGGCCCTGCGCGGCGTTTGCGCAACCTGATGGAGCGATGCAATGAACAAGGTCTGGTTTGTTACCGGTGCGGGCCGCGGGTTGGGCGCCGCCATTGCCAGGGCAGCATTGGCGGACGGTGACTGCGTGGTGGTCAGTGGACGGCGCCTGGCGCACCTGCAAGGCATGTTTGCCGAGTACGGCGACCGGGTACTGGCGGTGCCCCTTGATGTCAGCAATCAAGCGCAGGCGTTGGCTGCCGTGGAGCAGGCAGTGGCCCGCTTCGGTCGAATCGACGTGCTGGTCAACAATGCCGGGTATGGCCAACTGGCCCCCTTCGAGGACAACCTGCCGAGCGATGCCGAAAAACAGTTCGCCACCAATGTGTTCGGTGTGTTCAACGTGTGCCGCGCCGTGCTGCCGGTGATGCGCACACAACGTAGCGGCCACCTGTTCAATGTGTCGTCCATGGCCGGCGTGTTAGGCATGGGAGGCGCCGCGCTATACTGCGCCTCCAAATTCGCGGTGGAGGGGTTCTCCGAAGCCCTGGCCCAGGAGGTAGCCCAGTTCGGCATCAAGGTCACGCTAGTGGAACCCGGGGTGTTCCGCACCGACTTTCTCGATGCCAGCTCCGCCATGTTCGGTGAACGCGGGCTGCAGGACTACGCCGCGTTCACGGCCAAGGTCAAGGCTGCGTCGGCTGCCGGCAATCATCAACAGGCCGGCGACCCGGCGAAGCTGGGCGAGGCCCTGGTACGCCTGGCCAACACCGACCAGCCACCATTGCGCTACCTGGCCGGTTCCGACGCCTACGGCCAGATCAGCGTCAAGCTCACCGGAATGCTCGCTCAGATAGAAGCCTGGCGCGAGCTCTCCTGTTCTACCGATGGTGCTACTGGTTGATGAAGTAACGCACGGACAACCGCCCCCCTTCGAACCGGTACAGCTCGATCGTCTCTATGCCACCGTCCTGCTCGCGAAAAGCGTTCAGGTGGTGGCACGCCACTTCATTGCCATTGATGATGCATTGGCGCACCTCGACCCGAACTTTGGGTTGTTGCTGCGCCCACATGCCCTCCAGCACCTGCCAAGCGTCATGCTGCGGCTTGCCGACATGCTCGATACTCAGGCCATTGGGTGACACGCTGCGGTAGTGGGCAAAAAAGCCTTCCTTGTCGCCGCGGTTCCAGCAGTCGACTTGGCCGTGCAGAAATTCTTCGATCACGTGTTTGTCCATTGTCATGTAAGGGGCTTCCCTAAGCAGTTTGTTGTTTGAGCTGACGCTGCAGCGCTTGAAATGCCGGTTCCATTCTCAGCCACAGCAGAATGATCGGGCCGATGATGGCGCAGAAGAAGCAACTCACCAGTACTGCCGAATAGCTGCCATACACATCGAACAGGTAGCCGAAAAGCATCGGCACTAGGCCGGACACGATGGTGATCAGGCACAGGTGCAGGCCAAAGATGCGCGCGTAGTCCTTCAGGCCGAAGTAGCGTGCCATCAGAAACGCCGCCAGGTCGAACTCGGCGCCGGCACTGGCACCAATGCACAGCGTGGCCAGCATCAACAGCGGTACGTGCTGCGAGCCGCCAAAAAAGAAGATTGCGCACCCCAGTGCCGGTAACGCAAGGCTCACCGCCGCCACCAGCGAAGGCGAGTAGCGGTCCAGCAGGTACCCCACCAGCAGACGCCCGCCAATGATCGAAATGCCGAACGTACTGAAGATCTGGCTGGCCTGCTGCGCGCTCAGGCCCTTGCTTTGCAGCATCGGCACAATGTTGGTGACCATGCCCACAGTCAATGACACTGACAGGATCAACGCGATATTGAACCCCCAGTACTTCCCCGAGCGCAGCGCCTGTCTGAAGCTCATGCCCGACAACGACGGCTGCGGCTGCGCCGACAAAGGGTCGGCCGCGGCAACATCGACCGGCATGCGCAACCACATCAACGCCAGCGGCAGCGTGAACAACAGCGGCATCGCCCCCAGGGCAATGAAACCGGCCTGCCAACCATAGGCACCTATCAGCCGGGACAATAACGGAGGCAGGACCATTGCCATCAGACCAGTGCCGCACAGGATCACCGCCAGGGCCAGCCCCCGGTTACGCTCGAACCACAGGTTGACCAGCTGCGTCCAGGTGATGGCGATGGTACCGGCACACACGATCGGCATGCTGAAGAACGCCAGGTACAACCAGGCGATTGACCCCTGGATCTGGGTGATGGCGAAGTAGCCGAAGATCTGCAGCATGATCGAGACGATGGCGACCCGACGCAGGCCGTAGCGCCGATACAGCCAACCGACCATCTGGGTGGAGATGGCCACCCCGGCGAACAGAAAGGAAATCGAGGCCTGCAAGTCGCCCCGACTCCAGCCGAAGGCCTGTTCCAGCGGAATCACCAGAGTGCCGAACGCATACAGCAAGGCAGCGGTGATGCTGGTGCAGATGCCGAACAGCCCCAACACCACGATGCGCCAGCCGCGCCTGAATTCGGAAAAATCGTTGCCAGCGCGTTGGCGCTCACGTGTGTCTGTAGTCATGCACTTTCACTCCCGTAGCAGCGCGGCGCGTTACTTGCCCTTGAGGATTTCTTCGACCTTGGGCAATGCCACCATGGTGGCGCCCCCATCCACCAGCAACGAGGTGCCAGTGATATACGACGCGTCGTTGGAGGTCAGGAAAAGCACCGCATTGGCAATGTCGGCAGACTCGCCCAGACGCCCGACCGGAAAATGCGCGGCCAGCTTGTGGGGCAGCTCCTCGCCCAGTGTTTCGAGCATGTGATCAGTGCCAATAAGGCCGGGCTCGACCACGTTAACCAGAATGTTCATGGCGCCGAATTCCACCGCCAGCCCACGGGCAAAGGCATTCATGAAAGCTTTGCTGGACCCATAGGCGATCAGCCGCGGGGTGTATTTGCGGTTGGCTTCACCGGAGGAGATAAAGATCAGCCGGCCCTTGTCGGGGGCCTTGGACAGGTACGGCGCGCTGTCCTTGGCCAGCCAGAACAGTGACTGGATATTGCTGCGCACGATGTGATCGAACGCGTCGTCCGGCATGTCGGCGATCAACCCATGACGGGTGTCGGCGGCGCAGTGCACCACGATATCCAGGCCGCCGAACTGCGCCACGCCGCCCTCGACCATCGACCTGATGGCCTCGCGGTCGGCAATGTCGCCGCCCACCAGGCATGCCTGGGCGCCCAGTGCGCGGATCTGCTCGACGGTGTCTTCACCGTAGCGCGCAGTACGTGCCGAGACCACCACCCGCGCCCCTTCGCGCGCGTAGGCCAGTGCAATCGCCCGCCCCATGCCACGACCCGCACCGGTTACCAGTACCACTTTGTCGCGAAACTTCATCGCGGTTCCCCGTTGTTGTTATTGGTTGAGGGTTTTGCTTTATGCATACGCCTGCCCACCGAGGCAGGCGCACAGTGCAGCGTTACAGATCCTTGCCAGGCACATTACGCGCCGAACCGTTGCGCCGGTCAGATTCGCCCCAGCCCAGCCAGTGCGACGGCTCACGGGTATCGCCCACCCGACGCCAGCGCCCTTCCTGCTGGGCAGTGATCGGGAAGCCGCCGACAAAATCGATCATCTCGCCCCGCTCGTCCGGCAGGAACTCCCACTCTTCCTTGCCTTCCAGCACGATCCGCGCCGACTTCAGGAAGTAGCTACCGTCCTTGTGCTCGGTCTGGCCTTCGATGTCGGTGGTCACCCGCACTTCGCCTTTTTCATTGTTGAAGAAGGCATAGCCGAGATGGTCGTGGCCGACCATGAACGAGCCGGTATCCCAGGTGCCGTCCTTGTACACGGTGACGAACGACCACCAGATCACGTGCTTGTTGTTGTTCACCACCAGGTCTTTCTTGAAATGGATGGCGCCACCTTCAGCCATGTAGAACTGGTCCAGCGCCAGCGCACCTTTGACCGGCCGACCCTCGCATACACCCGCCACGTCCCACAACTGCGAAACATAGAATGTGCCCCACTCCACGCCCGGCAAGTACCATTGCAAACCCGGCCCGAGCAAGCGACCTTCGATAGCGAACAGGCCCTCCTCCTTCCAGGTCAGGCGTTCGCTGCTGGCAGTGATTTCCCAGGCATTGCCCGGTTCCCCCGGTTGGCTGGTCCAGCGCGCAGTATCGCCGTCGAGGCTGTGCACGGGCATGGGTGTTAGCGCCTGTTTGGCCATCTTCTCGTGATCCATGCGCAGGTTGACCTTGTCGACATGGTTGTTCAGGTAAAAGAACTTGGTCGGGTTCGGCGTGCCGTTGGGGGCCATCAGCGAGCGGACGAAGGAATAGATGTTGCCTTGCTCATCGCGCACCGATCCGAAGGGTGAGCTCTTGCTCAGGTGCAGGCCAAAAAAACCGCGCTCGGCCGACATCGAGGCGCCGCTTACCTTGTGCGGGCCCACCAGTTGCTGGAAGCCGAAGTCGCCGCGTTCTGGAATGGTCTTGAACGTTCTCATAATGCCCTCTGTTGTTTTTGTAAGGCCGTAAAGCTGAATGTGGTGTCCGACGTAGGCTCAGTCCCAGATCACTGGCAACCTGGATACGCCGCGCAGCTGCGCGCCGCTAATAATCGGCAGCGGTTGGCTGGGGTCCAGGCGCAGGTTGGGCAACAGGTCGAGAATGGCGTTGACCGCGCAACTGATCTCGACCTTGGCGACAAACTGGCCGATACACATGTGCGGACCGAAGCCGAAGCCGAAAGAAGGCTTGGGCTTGCGGTCGATGTCGAACACGTCAGGGTTTTCGAAGGCGTCTTCGTCGCGGTTGGCCGACACCACCATGCACTGCACGAACGAACCCTTGGGGATTGTTACGCCATGGAATTCGACGTCCTTGGCCGTCTCGCGCACCTTGAAGGTGGCCACCGGCTCGAAGCGCGTGGTTTCGTCCATCAGCTTGGCAATCAGGCTGCGGTCGGCCTTGACCCGCTCCAACAGGCCCGGCGTGGTCAGCAGCAAGGTCATGACCGAGCCGAACATGCGCGTGGTGGTTTCGCCTGCCGCTGGCAACAACGAGCGGGTAAAGGTGATGACCTCATGGTCGTTCAGCGTGCGCCCCTCGTATTCGGCGCGCAGTAGGCGGCCCACCACGTCGTCGCCCTGGCTACCCGCCTGACGGCGGTGCACCACCACTTCGGCCAGCGCGTCGTATAGCCCTTTAACCGCGATCCCGGCCTGGCGGCGCGCCTCGACCATCTTGCTCGGGTCGATCTGGTTGCCCCCCACGATCGCCAGTGCCCAGGCCGCGTATTGCTTGTATTTGGACGGGTCGTCGGAGGGAAACCCCATCAGTGCATACATGATGCGAATCGGCAGCTCCAGGCCGAACTTCATCAGGTCGGCCTTTTTCGCTGGCAGCATCGGGTGGATATACTCCTCGCGGATCACCTGGTCGATCTGCGGACGCCACTTGTTGACCGTTTCGGGCATGAACGCCGGTTGCAACAAGGCGCGCACCTTGCGGTGCTCTTCACCGTCCATAGCCAGGATGATCAGTCCATCGAAAAACGCACCAAGGCCCTCAGCGATGAAACCGCTGGTGTAGGTGGCACCGTCGCGCAGCACGCTCATGACGTCCTGGTACTTGAACAACGCGAAAGTCGGGCGCGTGCCCTGCTGAGTACCCGCATTGGTCGGCACGCCGAACTGAGTGATGAAATCGCCTTCGTAGATGGGTGATTTCAATCGTTGCTCGCGGCACACCGCGTGAATGTCCAGATCGGTACCGCGGTACATTTCCGACACGGCGTTGTACGCCGTTGCCAGGTCCAGGGCTGCACTTTCGTTGCTCATCAGGATCTCCTGTGTTGTTTTTATTCTTGCCTGCGCACCGATATTTCTGCGCTTTACGTAGGATGTATCGCCTGCCAACCTATGGTATGCCCTTGTCTGTGAGGGGCGGTTCCGATTCGTTTGACTCGGGGTCAAACGAAGGCAGCCGGGTAAATACTTCAAGATGTGAACAACAAGGGCCAACACCGGCATGAGGAGTCCAGGGTGGTAGTCAAAGCAACAGACGGTGTCGAACAGGGCAAACGCAGCACGATGAAACGGCTGCTCGCGGCTGCACGTGTGGAGTTCGCCAAGAAAGGCCTGGCTGGGGCACGGGTGGAAGAAATAGCTCGGGAGGCCGGCGTCACCAAACAGCTGGTCTACCACTACTACGGTTCCAAGGAAGGCCTGTTCGTAGCGGTACTGGACGAGTCGTCGAGCCACATCATGTCCGAGCTGGTGAACCTGGAGGTCGAGCAACTGCCACCGCCCTTGGCGCTGCGTGCCGTCCTCAATCACTTCTTCGACCAGTACCGGCTCGACCCCTTCCTCGGCAGCCTGGCGCTGGAGGGCATTCGCTACCACGACGCCCACGAAACACCTCGTAATCATTTCCAAGAAATGGCGCCGGCATTGATTGCCAAGCTCGACGCCATCCTGCGCAGGGGCGCCGCCAGCGGGGATTTTCGCGCCGACATCAACCCACGCCTGCTACTGGCCTGTGCCTCGCTGGTGACCACGGGCTGGTTCACCAACCGCTATTCGATGTCGACCCTCGCCGGCCTGGATACCGACTCTGCCGAAGGCATGATCACCTGGCGCCAGTACTCGGCCGACTTCGTCATTGCGAGCCTGTCTCTGAACGCAGAAAAGAAAACCGGCAGCGTCTGACGGCTGCCGGTTTCGTCTGTCTGCGGCCCCTGTAGACGGGGCACGTTTCAGCGCCGCGACTTGCTCAGGTAACGGCTGACCCGCCTGGCCGCCAGCCGGCCTGCCATGCCATTGACCCCGCCCCCAGGATGGATGCCCGCGCTGCCCAAGTACAACCCTGCCACCGGCAGCGTATCGCCACCCAGGCCGTGCGCCGGGCGCATGGTGCTGGAGCGCATTGAAGTGGTATCGATATGCACCACGCAACCGTTCACGGTATTCAGGCGCGCGGTGAAGTCCGGGGCAGCCTCGATGCGTCGGCCGATGATTTGCCCCTCGATACCGTCGACATAAGCGTACAACTGCTCGATCACCTGATCAGCCACTCGCTCACGCAGGGCATCCCACCCTTCATTCGGGTTGACCGGCATAACCGGTGGGTAGATATACAGCACGTCCTGGCCCGCAGGCGCCTGTGACGGGTCAGCGGCGCTGGGGACGGCCATGGTGATGTAGGGCAAGGTCGGCACTTCGCCCCGCGCACAGGCGGCAAAGTTCTCCAGCACGGCCTCTTCGGTGCCGATCAGCAGACAGGTGTTGCGCAAGTCAACACCATCGCCGCGCACCGCCTCGAAGCGTGGCAGCGAAATCTGCCCGCGCAGGGCCACATCCACCTTCAACGGGCCCGAGCCCTTGGCGTTGGCCGGGGCCATGGCGATGCGGGTCAGCAGGTGCTTGGGAAGCTGACCGGCAGTGACCATCTCCAGCGCCGGCCGGGGGTGGCAGCCGGCAATCACGGCGCGGGCAGAGAAGGTGCGGCCATCGGCCAATTTCACGCCTTTGACCACGCCGTCACTGGCCACAATTTCACTGACGCTGGCCGACACCAGCACCTGGCCGCCCAACGCCTCCAGGCGGGCCCGCATGGCATTGCTCAACTGCTGCATGCCACCCATCACCCGCCCCACACCGAAGCGGTGCAGGAACCCCAGCAGGGCGTAGTAGATGCCACCGCCGTCAGCAGTGATGTCGCCCGCAAGCCCGGTAAGCGCGCACATCGCCGAGCGGGTGATCGGATGCTCGAATCGTTCCCGCGCCGCCTGCAGAGCCGACCCAGTCATCAGCGCCATCAGTTCGGGCTTCAGGGCCTTATGCCTGATTGCTGTGGCGACCATCCGCAGCTTGACCCCCAGGTTGGCCTTGGCCGGATCGACCCGCATCATCGGCAGCGCGATCTCCAGGAACAGGTCGATGACCTTCATGAATTCAAGAAACGCGTCGGCGTCGCGGGTGCTGAAGCGGCGGATCTCGGCAGCTGTACGCTCGCGGTCCCGCCAGAAGATCAGCGATTGGCCGTCCGGGTGCAGATACACATATCCCGGCGCCAGTTCCACCGACTTGAAGCCGTGTTGTTCCAGGCCAAGCTCCGCCGGCACATGGGCGTGCACGCGCATCGACATCATGTCCAGCGCGCAGGGGTGAACCAGGTGCTGCGGCGCCTCAGGTATCAGGTAGCCCGAGGAGGCCATGCCGCCCACCTTGTCCAGGGCTTCGAGCACCAGTACTTTCTTGCCTTCCAAGCCCAGGTAGCAGCCAGCAGACAGGCCATTGGTCCCGCCACCGACCACGATCACATCGAAATCAGGGTTTATTGCGAGTTGCGTCTGGTTCATCACATGCTTCCAAGTCGAAGGTCATCCGGGGCGACGCATGCACGCGTCGCCCCGGGGGTCACATGCCAGTTCGGCCCATCTGCGCGAATAGCGAGCGCATGGCCACTAATGAAGGGGTGTGGGTACTGAACCCGCCATCGGCCACCAGCGTGCTGCCGGTAACGAAGGACGACTCGTCGCTGGCCAGGAACGCCACCACATCGGCGATCTGGCGCGGGGTGCCTAGTTCGGCGGTACAGTGGTTGTCGCGCAGGATATCGAGCAACGCCGGCGGCATGGCGTGCTCGGAGGGCGCCAAACCGATCTGTACAGCATTGCCGCGAATGCCCTGCTTGCCGTACTGCGAGGCCACCATGCGCGGTAACATCATCAGGCCGGCCTTGGAGGTAGCGTAACCGGTCAGGGACATGTCACCCTGCATGCCGAGCCCCGAGGTGGCGAAAATGATCGAGCCCTTGCCTAGTTCCAACATGGCCGGGATCACGTGCTTGGTGCACAACACCGCGCCGCGCAGGTTAACGGCGATGGCGCGGTCCCAGGCCTCCATGTCGAGATTGACAAAATCGCGGTCTGCCTGGCGCTGCTCGGCATTGAGGATTGCCGCATTGTTGTGCAGTACGTCGATACGGCCAAACCGCTGCCTGACCTGGGCAACCATCGCGTGGACGTCGGCCTCCGACGACACGTCGGTGCGAATCGCCAACGCCTGGTGCCCTTCGTCGAGCAACGATTGGGCAACCGCCGTGGCCCCGTCCAGGTTGATGTCGACCACGGCGATGCTCGCGCCATGGGAGGCGAGGACGCGGGCGCATTCTGCCCCCAACCCGCCACCGGCGCCCGTGATAATGGCCACCCGCCCTGCCAGCTTGCCTGTACTCATGTAAATTTCCTTTTTATAAGTGGGCCCGTCACTCGCCGGTGAAACGCGGCTCACGCCGTTCGCTGAAGGCCTGGGCAGCCTCGCGCGCGTCGTGGGTAGGTGCCAGCAGCGCGAACAAGTCGAGCTCCAGGTTCAGTCCGCTCTTGAGGTCCAACTCCAGCGCGGCACGGGCCGCCTGCTTGACGAAGGCCGATGCGGTGGGCGGCTTGGCGGCGATACGCCGGGCAAAGCTCGTGACCTCCTCCAGCAGGCCGTGGTTGTCGCTGGCCACCCGACTGACCAGCCCGATGCGCTGCGCTTGCGCTGCATTCATGCGATCACCAGAAAGCAGCATGTCCAGCGCCTGACCCGGTGCGACAACACGCGACAGGCGTTGCGTGCCGCCACCACCGGGGATCAGCCCTAGCCCAGTTTCCGGCAACGCAAACACCGCATTGGGCGCCGCGAAGCGAATGTCGCAGGCCAGCGCCAACTCCAGTCCGCCGCCCATGCAGTAGCCGTGGATGGCCGCGATCACCGGCTTGGCGATACCGTCCAGAGCTTCGATCCAGCGCACCTTTTCCATGCGCTGGCGTACCTGAAGGCTGGACTCAGGGCCACGGCGTTCCTTGATGTCGGCGCCGGCGCAGAAGCCGCGCTCGCCTTCACCACGAATCACAATCACGCGGATCTCGGGATCTTGCTGCAGCAGGGTCAGCGCCTGCGGTACCCCCTGACGAATCGCATCGTTGATGGCGTTGATCTGGTTGGGGCGAGTCAGTACCACCCAGCCTACCCGTGCGTCACACTCCACGCGCACCGCCTCGTTTATCACCTCGCTCAGCGCTGTGCTCATGCTGGGCACTCCTCGAACTCGAACACCTGACCATCGAGCTCTTGCGGGTCGACTTTGATCAGCGCCCGGCCGCCCACCGCCTGCGATGACTCAACCCACTCAAAACGGGTGCCACGGGCGCGCAGGTCCTCGGCCTTGGCGGCCAAGTCGTTGACGCCGATGCGGATGTAATAAGGACCCGGCCCCCAGTTGTTGAGGTAATGGCCGGCATCGGTGTTCCAGTAAGTGGCCTCCAGCACATCGAGGGTGGCGCTGTTGGGCACGCTGAACCCCATGCGTGCACGGCGATATCCTTCACCGGCGATATGCTCTACCGGCCCGCTCGGTTCCCAGTCCAGGTTGGTGGAAATATTGCGCAGCGTTTCATCCAAGTCTCGAACGAGGAAACCTCGGGCGGTTACGCGCACCATGTCACCCGGCTTGAGGTCTCGCGGCTTGACCGGCGGCAGTTGATAGGTTTCAGCCGGCATCTGCAATGGCTCAGTCGGCATGATCTCGATGCACAGCCCCCCGTCCACGGACGGCTGGTAATAGGGCTTCTCGGGCGTCGCACCGAGCCATAGGCGATCGAATGGCATTTCCGGGGTGCGCTGCGCCATGCGAAACGGCAGACGACGGCGCATCAGCTTGTCCACCAACTCATCGAACTTGTCCCCATGCAGCGCCAGCACGATGGAGTGAGTCAGCATAGGCCGATGGCGGCCCTGGTATTCTTTTAGACTCTCCAGGAACTCATGGAACAGCGGGTCGCCCGGATTGGGGCGATCCAGGTGCCACTGCGGCTCAATGCGCGTGGGAGACACTGCTAGAGACTTGTGCACCCGCAGAAAGTGCGCAATGTACGGGTGATTGTCAAACGCCTGGCGCCAGCGTTCGTGCTTGTAGACACCGAGCTTGTCTACCAGCATTTCCGTCATGGCGTCCGGGTCCGGAACCATCATGTCGGCACTCATCAGTAATTCGAACATTTCTCTCTCCTCAAATGGGATGGCAAGGCCTGTACCCGGCCTTTTCAGTCAGCGGGCACGCCGCGCACGGTGGGCGCGGGCAATGCATGGCGTTGGGCCACGCTCGCAGGCTTGTCAGGGCGCTGCTGCACGCGGGCCTCGTCAAGGTCCAGGGTGGCCCCGGCCTTGGCGTTGCGTTTGGGGTTAAGTAGGTAATGTGACAAGGCCGGGATCAGCACCAGCGCCCCGAGCATGTTCCACAGGAACATGAAGGTCAGCAGGATGCCCATGTCGGCCTGAAACTTGATGGGTGACCAGGCCCAAGTGATCACCCCGGCCGCCATGGTCAGGCCGACCAGCGCGACCACGCGACCGGTAAAGTCCAGCGAACGACGGTAGGCCACTGCCAGGCTAGCGCCGCGCTCTTGCACCGCCAACTGCACGCTGAGCAGGTACAGCGCATAGTCAACGCCGACCCCAACGCCCACCGCAATGACTGGCAACGTCGCGACCTTCAGGCCGATGCCCAACCACACCATCAGCGCCTTGCAGATGATAGTGGTCATCAGCAAAGGAATCAGCGCAACCACTGTCGCGCGCCAGCTGCGGAACGTCAGCAGGCACAGCAGCGCCGTTGCGCCGTACACCGCCAGGTACATAGTGATGATGCCCTTCTCGACCTCGATGTTGGTTGCGGCCTCGATGCCGGCATTGCCTGCTGCCAGCAGGAACTCCACCGGGTGTGCGGCGTCCGCCCCGGTGTTGTTTTCCTTGGCGAATGCTTCCGATACTTTCAGAATCCGGCTCAAGGTATCTGCCTTGTGATCGGCCAAGTAGGCGATCATTGGGGTAACCGAACATTGCTGATTGGTTATACCAGGGGCGGAAATCATTGCCGCATCTACTGCCGCGTTAGTAATGGCCTGGTCGCGGCTGATACTGAGCCATTTCGGGCTGCCCTCGGCCATGCCCGAACTGATCATGCGCACCGTTTCGGCCAGAGACTGGGTGGTCTGCACCCCCGGGGTCCGGTTAAGCTGCCAGGCCAACTTGTCCATGCGTTGCAACGCCTGATAAAGCCTGCAACTGTCTTCGTCAGTTTTCATGATGACTACGAACTGGTCACTGGAGAGCCCGTAATTCTGGGTAATGAAGGCATTGTCGCGGTTGTAGCGTGAGTCCGGACGCAGCTCGGGTGCCCCTGGATCCAGATCGCCCACCTTCAGGTGCATCATCACCATGCTGCCCAGCAGTGTCACCACCAACGACAAAGCAATGATCGCGGTGGCCATCGGGCGCTCGGTAAAGCGGTCCAGGCCACGCCAGACACGACCCAAAATACCTTGTCCAGCCTCTCCGGCTTGATCCTTGGCGATTGCGATGCGTGCAGCTTTGGCACTCACGCCCAGGTAAGACAATGCCACCGGTATCAACAGCAGTTTGGTGAAGATGAGCACCGCCACGCCGATGCTCGTGGTCAGGGCCAGGTCGCGGATCACTGGGATGTCGATGATGACCAGTACTGCAAAGCCGACGATATTGGTCAACAGCGCGGTTAGACCGGTCAGGAACAGGCGACGGAACGTGTAACGCGCCGCCACGTACTTGTGTGTACCGCGGCCAATGTCCTGGAGAATGCCGTTCATTTTCTGGGTGCCATGGGAGATGCCAATGGCGAAGATCAGGAACGGCACCAGAATCGAGTAGGGGTCCAGATCGTAACCCAGCAGTTGCATCAGCCCCAGCAACCAGACCACGCCAGCTACCGCCACGCCTACCAGCAGCAGCGTACTGCGCAGGCAACGGGTGTAGAAGTACACGAACACCCCGGCGATCACTACCGAGGCAGCAAAGAACAGCATGACCGAGTACAGACCATCGATCAGGTCGCCCACCAACTTGCTGAAGCCGACGATATGAATACCGATCTTGTCGCTCTCCAACGCACGAATCTTCTCTTCGAGCTGCTTGGAGAACTCCCCGTAGTCCAGCGGCTTGCCGGTTTGCGGGTGGGTATCGAGCAACGGAGCCACGAGCATGCTCGACTTGCTGTCGTTGGCCACCAGATTACCGATGATGCCGGCACGTGTGATGTTACGACGCAACGCCTGGATGGATTGTTGGCTGCCGTCGTAATCCGATGGCATCACTGCCCCGCCATCGATGCCCTCTTCCGTGACCTCCTTCCAGCGCACGATGGGCATCCACAACGACTTCATCCATGAGCGGTCTACGCCAGGAATCAGGTACAACGTGTCGTTGACCTTCTGCAAGGCCGAAAGATAGTCGGCATCATAGATATCGCCCGTCTTGTTCTCGACCACTACGCGAACGCTGTTCCCCAGGCCCGGCAACTGGTTCTTGTACGCCAGGTAGTTCTTGATGTACGGGCTAGAGCTTGGAATCATTTTTTCAAAGCTGGCGTTCACCTGCAGCCGCGCAGCGAAGAAGCCCAGCACTACGGTGGCGAGCAGACAGCCAACGATGACCAACATGCGGTTCCGGAAAATCACCCGCTCAAACCAGCCGCCGGAGTTTTTATCGAAATCCTCCAAGTTGGTGATCACTGGCATCCCGCTGTTGAATTTTTGCTCGACCATGTCTTCTTTCTCGTTAGGAATCGTGCCGACGGCGTCAGTTAGCCCGGGCGATGTCGATGACCTTGGCACCGGCAAAGCGTGCCACCACCAGCCGCCCGGGCTGTTTGGTAGCGCTTGCCGCGTACACGTCGCCCTCGCGCGTTTGAACCAGCGCAGCTACCTTGAGGCTTTGGCGATCCACACTGACCAGTTGCCCACCCTGGCTCACCATGATCAGCGCCGGCCCTTGCTCCACGATGCTGACCAGGCTGGTGTCGATACCGGTTACTATCTGCTGCCATTGCTGGCCATCATCGACGCTGGCGAACAGATTGCCGCGCAACCCATAGGCCAGCAGCAAGTGCTCAAAGGCGGCGACACCAAAATAGGTGCCGGTGTAGGGCGTCTCTATCTTTTCAAAGCGCTGTTGGCCAGGCTCAAGGCGCAGCAACATCCCCTGTTCGCCGCTGATGTAGAACGTGCCATTGCGCTCCGCCAGCCCATACAGATGCATTCTGCGAGGGTTGTCGGCGCGCTCGAGCCAAGGTTGCCAGGTGCTGCCCGCATCGTCGCTGCGCAGGATCATGCCAAAGGCCCCCACGGCAAAGCCGCGACCGCTGGCGTCGAACAACACGTCCAGCAAGGGCGCGGGTATCACATCGGGTGTTGCGGAGGTAGTCACCGCTCGGTTTACTTCCTGGACCAGATCTGCGGCCTCTTGGTCGCCCTGTTCGGCCCGTTGGCCATAGACACCGCCAAGCAGGCTGAGCAACTTGCGCCCGTCCATCTGCACAGACCATGTGGCACCGGCATCACTGCTGTGCAGCACCACTGAGTCATGGCCGACAATCCAGCCGTTGCGCGCATCGCTAAAGCGTACTTGAACGAAGTCGCTGGACACCGGACTGGGGACTTGCTCCCAGCTAGTGCCATTATCGTGGGAGCGCTGAATCAGGCCGCGCAGACCAACACTGACCAACACGTCGCCGGCGCGGGCTATGCTAATCAGCGGTGCGGCCAGAGGCTGCGCGAGTGTGGGCGCCGGTATCTCAAGCGGATCAATGGTGGTCGTTCCAGCCTGGGTTGTCCCCGTCACGGCCAACCACAAAGGAATCAGAGCCGCACTCAACACGCGCACGCTCAAAGAATCAGGTCTTGCTAGGCCTTGGCTACTCATTGTTTTTATCCTCACCATGCCAGAGTCGCCCTGCTACCCGGCAACGAGCACCCCTCATTGCCGGGCTCAGGAACAACCTTTTCAACTGCGAACCGCTTTACAAGCGCGCAGCTCACAAACAGCCCGGCGGTTAGCGTTGGGTCTCCCGCGCGACAATTGCCTCGGGGTTCATGTCCCGTTCGGTTCGTGGTGTGTCGACGAACTTGTAGCCGCCCTTCAACCCGTCGTTGAGCAGCGCCCACATGCCTTTGTTGAAGTCATACACGACGTTTTTCACGTTGTACGGCAAGTTTTTGTCGTACAACTGCACACCACTGAGGAAGATCGCCCGATACAAGGCACCACTTTGGTCCCAAGCGTCGTACAGCCCAATCCCAAAGGTGTCCTCGTCCAGGTAATAAGTACGCTTGCTGTAGACGTGGCGCTTGCCCGGCTTGAGTGTGGCCTCGACAACCCATACACGGTGCAACTCCCAACGCTCGCACGCCGGATTGGCATGGTGCTTGAGGAATTGCTCGTCCTGGTTGCACTCGAAGTAGAACTTGTAGGCGTTGTAAGGGATGAACATCTCCTTTCGGCCCACCAGCTTGTAATCGAAACGGTCCTGACTGCCCGAGAACATTTGCAGCTCATCGAACAGCGTAACCCCGCCTTGGCTAGCGACTGGCGTATCGAAAGCAAACTCCGGCGCCAGCTTCACCCGCCGCTGGCCAGGCGAATAACTGAAGGCTCGGCGCGCTTTGGCCGCAGGGTCCAGATAATCGTTGAGCACGGTTACTTCACCCGAACGGCGTGCCGGATAGTTGTTCAGCGAATACACGCGGGCATACATCATTGGATCGCGGTCGGCCTGAGTCGGCTGATAGTAGGGCTGCTCTTCGAACGTGGCTTGCTCGGCAGCCTTGGTCCGCTGACCATTGGCATCCATCACCCAGCTATTAGAGGAGCTGGTGGTGGAGTACCCGGGGCCGATTTTGTATCGCAGTTGCTGGTTCCAGATGACCTCGTTGCCAGTCTTCGGAATCGGGAATGGCAACCCTCCACGGCAGGCCGGGTCGACAGCCAGCCCGTCTCTCTGGGTGTTACAAGTGGTGGCGTTGCGTACCGTGGCATCCAACACCTCCTTTGGATATGCCGTGGTGCGGTGGCTCGGATAGATATCGAAGTAGTACTCCGGATATTTCTTGAGGATTTCCTTTTGTCCTTCACTGAGCTTGTCAGCGTATTGGGCCATATTCTGCGAAGTAATGCGGAACAAGGGTTTCTCATTGCGGAATGGGTCGGCCCAGAACCCGCTGTCGGGTTTGAAATCTGGCGGTGCAGTACGCAACCCGCCATCGTAGGCAGGGATCGTGCCCTCTGCATTTCCCTCTTTGATCGCACCGAAGAGGGTCAGCGTTTTACCTAGCTGCGCCGCTTCCTCCGGGCTGACCGCAGCCATGCTGCAGGTAGCGATGCCGAACAGCGCGAGGGACAAGGCCAATTGTCTTTTCATTCGGGCAGTCTCCGTTTTTATTGGATTTGTTCAGAAGGAGGTTTTGAATGTGAATGCCAACCAACCCCGGTCTGTGTTACCAACGCCGCCATTGCCACCGACGGTGCCATTTGCCAGGTTCTTGGGTTGGGCGCGGGTATCGGCGTAACGCAGGCCGAATTCATACTGTTGCTGATAGGTGAACTTCACACCCGCCGACCAGGACATCGCACCTTCACTGCCGCCACCAGCCGAGGCAGCGTTACCATGAATGCCGTAGTTGATGGTCAGAGGTACGTCCATGTCCCAAGAAGGGAAGATGCTCAGGTATTGCGGCGTGTAGTTGACTGCCACCGCGTAGTAGTTGCGCGTCGAGCAACCATCGGACGCGTCGCCGGAGCCGGCAACACCCGGTGTACGAGCGTCCGTACAGGCAGCATTACCCTTGTACTTGAACAACTCGTCATGCTCGGTCACCTTGACCAGGTGACTGTAGGCAAACTCGCCAACCAAGGTCGCGTTATTGGCAATGAAGTTGCGTGGCATGCCATACACGGCGTTAGCGATAAAGTGGATGGTGTCACCACGCGGCCCCTCGTCATCCACGGTGCTGACGCCAGTGGCGTTCAATGCGCCGTTCTTTCGGTATGACAGCTCCGTGCCCACGGCTACCGAATCGAACACACGAGCAAAACTGACACCGGCAAGCTTGACTCCACGGGGGTACACGACGCGGTACTCACCCAGGTTCGCCTTGACCTGCGGTGCGAGCCAAGGCTGATAGTCATCGAACTGGCGGTAGTAGAAGCCGAAGGTCGATTCGATCGCCTCAACGTTGTATTTGGCCATCACGCCCCAGTTGGCATTACTGTCGCGACCATACTTGGAGGAGGCGCGCTTGAGTGCCCCTGCACCGGCTGGCATCTGATCCGGCCCTTCGAATAGGAAGTCTGCTCCGCCGAAGTAGGTCCCGCCGTAAGGAATACGAGTGTAGTCCCACTCATAAAAGTACTGGCCGGCGATGGAAAGATGATCAGTGACCTGGGCCTTGGCAGAGACCTGTCCGATGGGCAGAAATACTTCTTTTGTCTCGATACCCGGGCTGGTAGCGGCTTTTACGCCGTCACTCGGGGCCTGCGAATAGGAAACCGAGTGGGCACCGAACAGCAGTCCCTCGCCCCAGTAGTTGGTATGGCGACCGATCTTGACGTTAAGCGGGGTATCGCCAAGCTGAAAGTTCTTCCATACGAATGCATCTAGGATTTCACCGGAGGGCCCCCTGACATAGCGCTTGACCTCATCGCTGTAGTGCCCATTTTCATAGCTGGTTTGGCCGCCCACCTGGCTGTGGACACTGGTGTTACGGTAGGCATTGTCGTACCAGCCAGCAGCACTGAGGCGTGCGCCCCATTCGTTCAGGTACGAGAAATCCACTTCGCTCAACACATCGAGTCGATTTGTAACGATATCGCCTTTGTCGAACTTGCTATCGGACTCGTCGTAGGTCGGCGTCCGCATGATGCGGTGGTCCTGGCCCTCCATGCGCACACCCAAATTGTAGCGCACGGTATTGTCCCAACGCAGGCGATAGTCAGGGTTGCTCAGGTCAAACGAAACAGCGTGCGCTCCACTCATCCCACCGAGCACTGCCAACGCTATCGCGCTGCGGCTAAACACATGCCTTCCCTGCTTGGTCATGTCTTTCATACGGCACCTTTTATTTTTATTTTCAGTCGTTTGTGAAAGGCCAAATGCTGGCTACAGCCGTGCTGACGTACTGCTGCCTCACCTGCCTAAGCGTCTCGGGTGGTCTTGCCGGCAGGTTTCACCGGTGAAGCGCTCCCCATGGCTTGATTTCAAATTAACCGAGAAAAACAAATAATTCCATATAAAGATTTTGATTCTGCATTCAGAATTTAGGTTCATTTTTGTTGCCTCTGATCGCAACCGCTATCCGGGGACATGGAAGAAACCATGGCCAATACTGCACACAAAAAGGCTAACTGTTCAATTATGTTTTGCTCAACCGGCTTTTTTCCGGTAAACAAGCCACTGAAGGCACCCGCAACCTGCCTGCGTCCATCCAACAAGAATCACAAGGAGCTTGCCCCGCATGAACATCGATCTGAGCGGAAAACGCGTGATTGTCACTGGTGCTTCACGCGGTATAGGCCTTGCGATAGCCCGTGCCTTCGCACTGGAAGGTGCCCGTGTGGCCATCTGCGCACGTAGCTTGGGGGCCGTCCGCGAAGCGGAAGCACAATTGCAGGAACATGCGCAGGCGGTACTGGCCCGAGCCGTGGATGTCACGGACACTCAGGGTGTTCAACATTTCGTCGGTGAGGTGGTGCAGACCTGGGGAAGCGTGGACATTTTGGTCAATAACGCGGGCCAGGGGCGTGGGGGCAACCTAGAGACCCTCACGCCGGAAGCCATCCTTGAACACGCCAATGTGTTGCAGATGGGGCATTTTCGCTTCGTCCAGGCTGTGGTGCCGTTCATGCGTCAACAGCGCTGGGGTCGGATCATCGAGATCAATGCCCTGGCCGGCACCGTGCCCACCCCAGACGGGATCCCTTCGGTGATCAATCGTGCATCATGTGTGGCGCTTTCGCGCTCGCTGGGCATGTCGCTGGCCAAGGACAATATTCTCGTCAACAGCCTGAACATGGGCTGGATCGACACTGGCCAGTGGGACCGCCATTACAAGGAGATGGGCCCCGGGGTCAGCCGTGAGGAGTTCGATGCGATGGTCATGAAGGTGGTGCCGATCGGCCGTTATGGCAGACCGGAAGATGTTGCAGGCATGGTGCTGTTCCTTTCCAGCGAATACGCCAGTTTCATCAGCGCGGCTTCGATCGACATTGCCGGAGGCATGGGTGGCCAGATTGCCTACTTCCCGACCCTCAAGCGTGATTTTGCCGCGGCACTGGCCGCTCGAAACACCGACAGCCACTAGAGCGCCAGTAATGAAGCTGCTGTTTCCTGTGCTTGCCACACTGATCTGGGCTGCCAGTACCGTGGTCAATCGCCTGTCGGTGGGGGTGATAGATCCCGCGGCCATTTCGTTCTATCGCTGGTTGACCGCATTGCTGGTGTTGTCACCGGTCATGCTGCCCAGGGTCTGGAGAATGCGCCAGAGGATACGGCCATACCTGCCCAAACTGTGGCTACTGGGATTGCTCGGCATGTCGCTGTATCAGTCTCTGGCCTACTTTGCTGCGCATACGGTCAGTGCCACCTCGATGGGATTGATCCTGGCGACCATGCCCTTGCTGACGGTACTGGTAGCCTTCCCGCTACTGCATACACGCCCCACCCTGCCGTTACTGACAGGCACGGCAGTTTCATTCGCAGGGTTGGCATGGTTGCTGGCCGCGGGCAATCTTCCATCGCTCTGGCAGCGCGGGGTAGGCCTGGGTGAATGGCTGATGTTGCTGGCGTCACTGTCCTACGCCTTATATTGCGTGCTGGTGAAGCGCTGGCAAATCCCTCTGCCCACCTGGGAAAGCCTTTATGTACAGATACTCTGCGGCACGTTAATGCTGGTACCACCATTTTTGCTTACATCATCGATGGCCCTGAGTGCTCAAAGCCTGCCGCTGGTTTTGTTTGCTGGCCTATTCGCTTCGGCGTTGGCACCGGGCCTGTGGATGCAAGGCCTGCAACGCCTGGGCCCGGAAAAAACCGCGGCACTGATGAATCTGGTCCCTCTCTTTACCGCAACCTTGGCGATTGGGCTGCTCGGTGAGCCATTGCACCTGTATCACGCGGTAGGCGGCGGACTGATTTTGCTGGGGATTGCCTTGGCCCAATGGCAACCCGTACAGGTCACCGCAAGTCCCCTGCCCTAAGCCACTAGAAGTCGATTGCAGATCGCGTCCAAGCCGTAACGATCCATACCGCTGAAGCGCGCCAGGTAGTGCTCCAGTCCGCCATATTCAGCCTCGATTACCTCCATGCACGTGCGTTTTGACCATGTTCAATCCTTCAACAGGTGTGCATAGGCTGGCGTCAGCGGACGAGCGCCCTCGCCCAGCACCGGAGTACGCCGTGGCTTGCGTCCTTGTGTCAGCAGGCGAAGCGTGTCGAAGTCTTCGGCGGCGGTAAAAAATCGCTCCACCATCGGCAATCCTGACTGCCCCCAGTCATCCATGTTCGACATCCATGTCTGCATGCCCCACACCGGCCAACGCCGCAGTTGCTCCCAGGCGGCGTCCTGGTCGAGTACACCAACCGCTCCCAGACTGATCAATTTCTCGCGGTACACCTGCAGAAGCCGTTGCGCCTCGGCGCGGCGTTCTTCTATCGTCAACGCGCCGAGCATGAAGTACGCCACATCGCGCCATGGCCGCCCGCGTCTTGCCAACTGCCAGTCGAGCCATATGCGTTGTCCATTGTCACGCCGAAAACTGTTCCCTTGGTGCGAATCGCCATGGATCAAGCAAGAGGGCGAAACCTGTGCCCGCTCGAAGGCAGCCAACTCATCGAAAGCATGGCTGAAGAGCTCTGGCCTCTCATAGATCCAACGAGGTAGCCGCTGCCGGTAGTCATCCTTGCCCAGGTTGACCTTGATGTAGTTGTACATACGCAGCAGGCCGTCGTTGTCTACCGGGTTGGCCATCGACACCGGAAGCCAGACCTGACGGTGCAGCCGCGGGTGCGCCCAGGTCACGGCATGCAACGCGGCTAAAGACTCCAGCCCCTGCGCGACTCCATCCACACCCAGGTGATCAGTGCTGTGGCCGAACTTCCCGGCTGCCAGCCCAAGATCCTCCATTACCACTACGCCGCGCCCCCCACCATCGGCGTCCCAATCAGTGAAATACGTGGCAGGCAATGGCGCGCCGGACCACGCGCGGGTCAGATGATAGAAACGTGACTCCAATTCACAGATATCGCCGCTCTCGAAGCCCTCTGACCAGTTTGATTTCAGGCAGACATGGGACGGTATCCCTGCACGCTGACCGACCTCGTTCAGCTCGAGCCTGACGCGCAGCTTGGTAGTGTGCCCATTGCGGATCTCCACCACCGCCAACGCCTGTACTTCGATACCGGGGTAACGCGGCTGCAGCAGCTCCGTCAGCCAGGCGGCGCTGATGTCGCCGAGTTGTCGCGGCAGCCGCCCGACACGTTGAGGATACGGCCGTCCAGCATTCATCGCCAGCCTGCTGCCCGTCATGGTGTCACGGAGCGGGCGGCGTGGGCTGGCACTTTCAGTTTGAGCAGTTCAATTGCATTACCACTGCGGATCCGCTCACGATCCGCCACCGATAGCCCTAGCCCGGCCGTCAGGTCACCGTGGTCATAGGCCCCACCGAAGTTTGTACCGTACAGCAAGCGTTCAGCACCCACCACTTCAGCGACACCACGACGCAGACCAGGTGCGTGCACGTCAAGGTCGAAGTAGAAGTTCTGCAGATAGTCCAGCAGCGGCCGCTGGTTGCGCGTATCGGGCGCCATAGCTTGGTTGAGTTCGCTGAGTCGGCCCAGTTGGAAGATCGCCATGCCCCCCGCATGGGTGATGTAGGTTTTCAGGGTTGGAAAGACATCCAGGGCACCTCCACAGATTAGGTACCAGAAAAACAGGGTCTCATCGACGCAATCGCCCACAATGGACGTGGTTTCGAACTTGTCGTCGGTGTGTTTTTCGCCCCAGTAGATCGACTGGTTGAAGCCATGCACCATGATCGGTACATCCAGCTGCGTGAGCTTCTCCCACACCGGGAACAACTGTTCGTCATAAGCTTGCAATCCGTTGAAGTTGGCACCGCCTACGCATACACCCTTAGCCCCCAATTGGGTTACCGCTCGCTCGATTTCCTTGGCGGCGTTGCACGGGTCGGCCAGATTGGCATGGCACCAGAAGTCGAAATGGTCAGGGTCGGCACGGCAGAACGCCGACATCTCATCATTGCAGATACGCGCGTATTCGTTGGCAAAATCACCCGCCCAATACATGAAGCAATGCGAAGGCGTAGAGACCACCAGCTTGTCGACACCCCGCTCGGCCATCAGCTTGCGACGACTCGCGTGGGTCATGCGCACCAACAAGTTGACTTGCGCCTCTGCGTCGCTCGTCGCTCTGGCGGGCTGCTTGGTGCCAAGGGAAAAATGGCCGACAGTCAACCCCTGGACCTTCATGAAGGGCCCCCAGAATTCGTGGCGGTTGAGCATACCTTCAGTCAGCAGATGGGCGTGTACATCGATCAGCATGGCTTTCTCCTTTTTGTAATCGGCCAGCAGGCCGAACGGTCACCGCTCGGCACTTTCGGAACCAGTAAAAATATAGACATTTATTTTATTTTTGTTCATTTATCTATTTTGCGCATAGCAACCTGAGAAACAACGCAAGGCCAGCAAGGTTTCACGACGTACACGCCATGATCAGGAACTGTCGAAACGCTTGGGCCGCTATCGATAAGTGCTCGTCGGGTCGCCAGATCAGCCCCAATTCCATGGGCGGAATGACATCCGCCAATGGCCGAGCTTCGATTCTCTTACCCTCCAGGGACCAAGGTCGGTAAAGCATGTCGGAAAGAATGGCGACGCCAAAGCCATGGCCGACCATGCCACGCAGCGCCTCCATGGAAGACGTACGAAAAGCCACGTTGGGAGCCAACCCACGAGACGCCCAGTAGCGAAACGTCGAGCTGTCACCTTCATCCACGGTGGCAAGGATGTAGGCGTGCTGCGCCACGTCTTCGAGGTTGATTGAGGAGGCAGTCATCAAGGGATGCTGGTTGGCCAACCAGAGTTGCCGGCGAGACCGAATCAACACTTGGTGAGAGAACACATGCAGGCTGGGGGTGTTGGACACTATTACCAGGCCCAGGTCGAGATCGCCATTGTTAACCGCCTGCTCGATGCTGTGGCGATCTATGTCGACGAGTTCGATCTCCACCTGCGGATAGCTGCGCTTGAATCGTGCAAGCAGCGCTGGCAGGAAGTAGCCCAGCACCGTGTAGGAAGCCCCCACCCGCACGCTTCCCCGTGTCGAGTGGCTGAGGAACAGCGGCTCGCTCAGGGCGTCCTGCAACGTATCAAGGATATGCCGCGCATGCTGGGCAAACTTATTGCCTTCGGCCGTCAGTGTCACGCCATAGGGCAAACGGTCGAAAAGGCTAACACCCATAGTCTCTTCCAGGTGCTGCACCGCGGCGGTGATGGCCGACTGCGACACGTGCACCTTGACAGCCGCCTGGGAGAACTGACCCGCATCAGCCGCCGCCACGAAGTACCGAAGCTGGCGCATGGAAACGTCTTTGCCCTTGATCATCTGCTATACCGAGCCCGCCGCCAGAACCAATGAAACCGCTTGCCGCTGCGGCCTTCAGCGGCGGATCGTGGCCGTGATCTTGGCGTGCGGTCCATCTATCTGAGCAGCCCAAGCCTCTGCGGCCTGGTCAAGAGTAAAATCCAGGTAGTCCACATGTATCTGCTGTGCCCTGGCGATCTTCAACAGTCGCAGCCAGATCTGTTCACGGTCCGCAGGGGGGCGCTGGCCGGTCCCGATGCACGACAAGCTGCGAAACAGCAGGTCGGCGATATCCAGGTTGAGCTGGCGGCCAGCACCAGTGCCAATGGTCATAATGCGTGCCCCCCAATTGGTGGCCTTCAAGGACGTCAGCAAGGGTTGTCCGCACACCAGGTCGAGTACCACATCGAAGCCACCGGCCGCTGCGTCCTTAAGTGCGTCAACATCATCGCTGCCACCCAGGGTAACGACCTCGTCGGCGATTCCGCGCGACTTCAGACGGCCAAGTGCCTCCTGTGAACGCGCAGCACCAACGACCTTGCCAGCACCCATGCCACGCGCAAGCTGCAAGGCAATCTGTCCCAAGGTGCCGGTGGCGCCGAGTACCAAGACCTTTTCACCCTTCTGGATCTCAGCCTTTTCCAGCGGCACGATGGCCCCGGTAGCGGCAATACCCATGCTGATCGCGGTTTTGTCGTCCACGTCATCCGGCACATTCCACACTTCGGCTTGCGGCACCAAAGTGCGCTCGGCCCAGGCACCGTAGGGCAGCACCGAACGCTCACCGAAATATACCCGCCGCCCATCCGGCGCTCGTCCCACGCCCTCACCACGGATGACACAAGGGTATTCGACACCCAGACGGTAGGCCCCGAGCACATCCCACCCCCCGAGGCCGGCCGTGTCCACGTCGATCAGTACCGCACCGTCTTGCGCTTGCGGCTCATTGAACTCACGCACCTGTGGCAAGGCATTGCGTTCGGAAATGATGGCTGCACGCATGGCTTTCTCCCTTGTCTGTTTTGTTTTCAAGCGTCTTCACGATCAATAGTTGAACATTTTTTGATTATTTGTCCATATTTAATTAGCATCCAAACCCGACAGCCGCGGTTTGAGCTGCAACACCGCCAATGCCGACGCATGCAGGTATTTGAAACACCAATACCTCACGGCTGTTTTTGTGATTTTACGATCGCGCCCCTGCTTTCTAGAGTCGGCCTCGACAAGGCATCGCCCTTACCGGTGCAGCCATACAAGAACAACGCCTGGAGGATGAACATGAGTACCCCGGTTTCTCTGGAAGACAAATACGTACAACACAGTGGACAGGTACTGCTCACGGGGATTCAGGCGCTAGTGCGCCTGCCCCTGATGCAGCGGCTACGCGATCGGGCCAACGGCCTGAATACTGCCGGGTTCATTTCCGGATATCGCGGCTCGCCGCTAGGGGGCTTCGACCAGGCCCTATGGAAAGCACGCGACTACCTCAAAGCACACCACACAGTGTTCCACCCTGGTATGAACGAAGACCTTGCCGCTACCTCGATCTGGGGTACGCAGCAGGTCAATTTGTTCGAAGGTGCCATGTATGATGGCGTATTCGGGATGTGGTACGGCAAGGGCCCCGGCGTAGACCGTTGCGGTGATGTTTTCCGCCACGCGAACGCAGCTGGCACATCAAAATTTGGGGGTGTATTGGCCGTTGCAGGCGATGACCATGGCGCCCGCTCCTCTTCCCTTCCCCACCAGACCGAGCACATTTTCAAGGCTGTGATGATGCCGGTGTTGGCGCCCTCCGGCGTACAGGAGTACCTCGACTACGGCATGCATGGTTGGGCCATGTCGCGCTACTCAGGCTGCTGGGTCGCCCTCAAGGCTGTGGCCGATACTGTTGAAAGCGCGGCCGTCGTCGATATCGACATTCACCGCGTACAACCTGTAATCCCGACCATCGCGTTGCCTGAAGGGGGTCTGAACATCCGCTGGCCCGACCCACCACTGGCCCAGGAACAGCGGCTGCTGGAGCATAAGCTGTATGCCGCCCTGGCGTATGCCCGAGCCAACCGCCTCGATCGCATTGTCATGGATTCGCCGAATGCACGAATCGGCATTGTCACTTCGGGAAAGTCCTATCTCGACGTATGCCAGGCCCTGCGCATCCTTGGGATCGACGAAACACAAGCGCAAAAAATCGGTCTGCGCCTTTACAAGGTCGGCATGGTCTGGCCGCTAGAAGCTGAAGGTGTACGACAGTTCGCCGAAGGTCTTGAAGAGATTGTGGTGGTGGAAGAAAAGCGCCACATGATCGAGTACCAACTCAAGGAGGAGCTATACAACTGGCGTGAAGACGTACGTCCGCGCATCGTTGGCAAGTTCGACGACAAGGGTGAATGGAGCCTGCCGCACACCGATTGGCTGCTGCCGGCTATAAATGACCTGACGCCGGCGATGATCGCACGAGCCCTGGCCAAGCGAATCCTGCGCCTGCACCCAGGCGGTTCGCTTCAAATGCGCCTAGCCCTTTTGGAAGCGCAACTGGCGTGCAAAGGCCAGTTCAGCAACCTGATGGAACGCGTGCCGCACTACTGCTCTGGCTGTCCGCACAACACGTCGACCAAGGTGCCGCAAGGTAGCCGCGCGCTGGCCGGTATCGGCTGCCATTACATGGCCGCCTGGATCTACCCGCAAACCCAAACTTTCAGCCAAATGGGTGGCGAAGGCGTGGCCTGGATCGGCCAAGCGCCGTTTACCACCACCCAACACGTCTTCGCCAACCTGGGTGACGGTACTTACTTCCACTCCGGTATTCTCGCTATTCGTGCCGCCATTGCGGCAAAGGCGCAAATTACCTACAAGATTCTCTACAACGATGCCGTTGCCATGACAGGCGGGCAGCCAGTGGACGGCAGCCTCAGCGTGTCACAAATCAGCCGCCAACTGGCTGCAGAGGGCGTTCAGCGCATAGTGGTGGTCAGTGACTATGTTGAGAAGTACAAGGGCACTGATGATCTGGCCCAAGGTGTACCGGTAATACGCCGCGACAAGATGGACGAGGTCCAGGAGCAATTGCGCCAATTCCAGGGAGTATCGGCAATCATCTATGACCAAACCTGCGCCGCGGAAAAGCGCAGGCGGCGTAAGCGCGGTACATTCCCCGACCCAGCACGTCGAGTGGTGATAAACGAAGCGGTATGTGAGGGTTGTGGCGACTGCAGCAACAAGTCCAACTGTATGTCGGTGGTGGCGGTGGACACAGAGTACGGCCGCAAGCGCGAGATCGACCAATCTTCGTGCAACAAGGACTTCACTTGCCTCAACGGCTTTTGCCCAAGCTTTGTCACCGTCGAAGGCGGAACGCTGCGCAAGCCACAAGCCCTCGCAGCTAAGGCCGACGATGAGTGGGACCTGCCGGCTCCTTCGGTCATCGCCCTCGAAGAGCCATATAGCATCCTGGTGACCGGTGTGGGCGGCACAGGTGTAGTCACCATCGGTGCCTTACTAGGCATGGCGGCGTTTATCGAGGGTAAGGGTACGCTCAACCTCGACATGGCTGGCATGGCACAAAAAGGCGGCGCCGTCTGGTCACACATTCGCATCGCTGCCCGCCAGGATCAGTTATTTGCCCCGCGGATCGCCGAAGGTGAAGCCGCCTTGTTGTTGGGCTGCGATCTGGTTGTCAGTGCCAACACCGAAACGTTATCCAAGTTGCGCCAAGGTGTGACGCACGCCCTGGTCAACAGCGAGCAAAGCATTACCAGTGCGTTCGTGCGTACCTTTGCTCTGCAGGCGCAAAGCGGTGACCTGGCCAGCCACCCTGACCCGCAATTCCATACCCAAGGCATGTCAGCGCAAATAGCCGAAACCGTAGGCCCCGCGCGGGCGGACTTTGTCGACGCAAGCAGAATTGCTACGACGTTGATGGGCGATTCAATCGCTACAAATACCTTCATGCTGGGCTATGCCTATCAGAAAGGCTGGTTGCCGGTCGGCGAAGAGGCGCTGGAACAGGCCATCGAGTTGAATGGCACCGCGGTAGCCTTCAACCTGGCAGCCTTCGCCTGGGGCCGACGCAGTGCCCACGATTTGCCACGGGTACTTAACATTGTGGAAGCCGGCAAAAAGCAAAGCGCCGACCGCATACTTTCGCAAAACCTGGAAGAAATGGTTAAGCGGCGCATGAGCGTCCTGACGCAATATCAGAATAAAGCCTATGCCCAGCGTTACCGGCAACGCGTAGAGCAGTGTATGGAGGCCGAAACTCGGCTGCTGGGCCAGCCAGACGAGCTGTCCAAAAGTGTTGCCCGCCACTATTTCAAGGTTCTGGCGATCAAAGATGAATACGAGGTAGCCCGACTGTTCAGCAACGGCGACTTTCTGACAAACATCCAGTCAACGTTCGAAGGCAACTACCGCCTGCGTTTCCACCTGGCACCGCCGCTGCTCAACGATAACGGCATTAGCAAAGAACCCAAGAAACGCAGCTACGGGCCTTGGATGCTGCAAGGCTTCAAGCTGCTGGCCAAACTCAAGATCCTGCGCAACACCTGGCTCGATCCGTTCGGCCATACCCATGAGCGAAAGGTCGAGCGTAACTGGTTGCGTAACTATGAAAGCATTCTGGATGAAGTGCTCGCAGGCCTGCGCAGCGACAACCTGCAACTAGCCCGCGAGCTGCTGGAGCTGCCAAACAGCGTGCGCGGTTACGGGCCAGTGAAAGAACGCTTTCTACAGCATGCTCACCAGCGTCAAGCGCTGCTACTGGAGCAATGGCGTAATGGCTCGACTGCACAGTTTCATGACGCCAGCCAGGCCACCGACAACATTTCTATCATTCAACTCTAAACAGGGACAACAATGAACGAGGAACTGACCCGAAACTATCGCGAAATTCTGCAGGGGATTGGCGAAAACCCGCATCGCGAGGGCTTGTTGGACACTCCAAGGCGCGCCGCAAAAGCCATGCAGTACCTGTGCCATGGCTATCAGCAAAGCCTTGAGCAGATCGTCAACGGCGCACTGTTCGACTCGGACAACGACGAGATGGTCATCGTCCGTGATATCGAATTGTATTCGCTGTGCGAGCACCACCTGTTGCCGTTCATTGGCAAGGCGCACGTTGCCTATATCCCCACAGGCAAAGTGCTGGGGCTGTCGAAAGTGGCGCGTATAGTCGATATGTTTGCTCGCAGACTGCAGATTCAGGAAAACCTGACCCGCCAGGTTGCCGAAGCGATTGCCGAAGTTACCCATGCCGCCGGTGTGGCGGTAGTGATCGAGGCGAAACATATGTGCATGATGATGCGCGGTGTGGAAAAGCAGAACTCGGTAATGAGCACCTCGGTCATGCTCGGATGCATGCGCGACTCGTACAACACTCGCCAAGAGTTCCTGCAACTGATTCGTAACCGTTAGCTCTAACTGATTTTATGGGGAGCGGCGCATGGCGCCGCTCGCCACAACATCAGATTTAGAAGCGGAAGCGACTCACCGCAAGGCTCAGTTCATCCGAAAGCTCACGCAGTGATACCACCGCTCCAGACACTTGACGTGTAATCGCATCGCCTTCCCCAGCCATGCGGGCAATGTGCTCGATGTGCTCCGCTATCCCCCGCCCGCCCTCGCTTTGCGCACTCACCGCATCAGCGATCTGGTCTACACCTCTAGTCGAGTCTCCAACTAGGTCCGCAGCCTGCTGCAAGGTGCTCTCCAACTCGCTTAGTAGCCTGCCACTGTCATCCAACGCCACAGTGCCCGCACGCAACGCCTCCCCAACCGCCTCAGACTGGCCTTCAAGGTTAACAGTCAACTCATTGATTGAATTGGCCGCTCGCGCCGAGCGTTGCGCCAACTGACGCACCTCATCTGCTACCACACTGAAACCGCGCCCACTTTCACCTGCTCGCGCCGCTTCGATCGCCGCATTGAGCGCCAGCAAGTTGGTTTGCGCAGAGAGATCCTTGACCTGGGTGATACTAGCGGCAATCGCCGAGGTGCTTTCGACAAAAGCACCTACCGAGCCGCGAATAGCTAAGAATGCCAAGCGTACGCTGTCGATGTTTTCGAGTAGACGCGACAGCGCCAGGTGTCCGTCCTGCGTGCCTCGCAGGCTAGCCTCGGCCGAGCCTCTCAGGCTCTGGGCATGATTGGAGATGGCGGCGATGCTGACGCTCATCTGCTCGATGGTCATCGATACCACCCCAACCGCACCGGTCTGTGCCGAGGAGCTCTCGGCCACTTGCGCCGAGGCACCTACCAATGTCTCAGCCGAAGCACTGACCGAGGCGGCTACCGTGGCAACCTGACACATCGCCTGCTGGAAACTGTCAATTAGCTCATTGAACGCCCGCGCAGTGTGAGCGATCTCGTCCCTACCGATCACGCGCACTCGGTGCGTCAGATCACCGTCTCGCAACCTTATCGATGCCTGCTCGATTTCGCGGATGGGGCGCAAGATCTGCCCCCGTAACAAAAGACTCACCATCAACGCCAGAGAACTGGCGACAAGTGATATCACTACCAGCATCTTTGAAACCTGCCGCTGCGAAGCATTGGCCTCGGCAAACGCGTTGGAAGTCAGCTGCGCTTGCAGAGCTAACAGGCGGTTGAACTGCGCTTGCAAGCCGTTGCTGTCGGCGCGTACCCGTCCTAACAACGAAGCAGCCTGAATCTGATCTTTCAAGGCTATACGCTGAAATTCGCCCAGCCCCTCAATCACCACAGCAGCCTGCTCCTGCACCGCTTGATAGAGTGCCTTTTCATCATCACCCAAGCGGGCCTCACTAGCCGCATTACCAAGGCCGGTGCGCATGTCGTCGACACTAGCCTGTATATCCTCGAAGTAAGATTCCAGGTCTTCCGGCGCAGCCTGTCCACCGGATTCAAGTATGCGTGAGCCGGCGGCGTAGGCACCTACCATCGCCGCCTGTAAGGCAGTGGTGGTTTCCAAGACTTGTCGATATTGCTGGAAGCGCAACTGTTGAATTTCTTCGATGACTGCCTGCTGCCTGGCCAGCCCGTGATAGGCGACACCCGATACAACCAATAATGCAAGTACGAACAGGATGGGCAGTACCAGAAGCTTGGCGCCAATGGAGAATTTCTGTGCAAAGAGCATGAGCTATCACTCGTTCTTCTTGTTATGAGGAGTCTCTAGCTTGGCAAGCTATCGAAATAAATTCTACTGTCGACATCAAATTCTCTATGGAGAATTAAAGTAATAAGCCACCGTCGCTCTAGAGTTGCCCAGCTGGCATTACCTCAGTGCTCTTCAAAAATCCACAACGGCGCTAACAGTACCGAGCAACAGATACGGACTTGCCCCAGCGTCTCTAGTGGGAGACTGGTCAAAGGATTGCTCGAACGTACTGACAGAGGCGCATCTGGTAAATGGTCACGTGTTTGCGCATGTAAGAATGGGCGCAGTAGATTCGTGATGAGCATCGGTTTGCAGATCACGTGTGCGACGACTCCTACACCCAAGAGAGGAAATGGCTATGAGCCGGACTTTAAGGCGCCAGCTAAAACAATAATGATGCTACTTGCTCGGCAGTTGCTTTAGCGGATTGTGGATTCTGGCCTGTCACCAGGCGCCCATCGACGACAACATTGGAAGTGAATGGCAAGAGTGCTTTCTCGTAGCGCGCCCCGCGACGCTTCATCTCTTGCTCGGCATTGTACGGGACCTTGCTCGCAACTCCCGCCAGCACCTCTTCTATCCAGGCATAGCCAGTCAGACGACGCCCCTCTACCAGGAGACGACCATCAGACAGCCGAGTATTGAGCAACCCACAATACCCATGGCACACCGAAGAGACGACGCCCCCAAGCTCGTAGATCTCGCGAGTCAGTCGTTGTAAACCCTCGTCCTCAGGGAAGTCCCACATCACCGCATGGCCACCGGTAAAGTAGATGGCGTCGAATTCCGATGACACTAACGCTTGCGGACTTGAGGTGTTGGCAAGACGTGCCATTGCCGCCGGGTCGTTCAACCAGGCTTTGGCCGTGCTATCGAGCAATGGCCACTTGAGTGAACGAGGTTCGAGAGGCGCTGCTCCGCCCAGCGGACTTACCAGATGTTGTTCGTAGCCTCTGCCAGCGAACACATGCCATGCATGCGTCAACTCACTCAACCACAATCCCGTGGGATGACTTGGGTCGCTGTAATGGGCCACATTGGTAACGACGTGCAAGATGCGTTTGGTCATGCCTGAATACCTGATCGTAGGTGGTTGGGCCAAGCATCGCCTTTCGCAAGACGAGAGATCTTTTGACAGTAGCGCTGAAGCAAGCAACAGGACCTCAACCCGCTTGCTCAAGTACCAGGCCATCGAGCAAGGTCGTCAAAGCATCCTCGATGGCATGGTCGCCGACCTTCGCCGGCACCAACCGGCTATCGATCGAAAGGAGAGTCAATCCATGGAGGTGCGCCCAGCTTGCGGTGGCCTGACCCAAGGCGGAACGCGCGCGGATAGTGCCTTCCGCCTGCCCTCGCTCCAGCACTTCGATCACCAGGTAGAACGGTGCCTGGGCTCGGGGGTCGACATGGATCTGCGCGGGGTCTCCCGCCTGGGTCGAGAACATCAACCGGTATAAATCCGGATTTTCCTCACCAAACGCCAGGTAGGCATAGGCCATCGCCTGCAAGCGCTCCGGTGCCGACATCGTTGGCCCCATGGCGTCTTGCATCGCCGCGTTCAATCGCTCGAAGCCTAGTAGCGCCAACTCGTAAAGCAGTGCCCCCTTGTCAGGAAAATGCCGATACGGAGCCGAGTGACTGACTTGGGCTCGCCTAGCTATTTCGCGCAGCGTGAATTGCCAGCCTTGCTGTTCTTTCAGGGTCGCCAAAGCAGTATCGATGATGGTGCGACGCAAATCGCCATGGTGGTAGGGCTTTGCTTCGCAAATTTCATCGGATGACATACGGCTGCTCCACTCATGTTGACAGTGAACACATTGTCTTCCTATGATCGGCGCAAATCAAGTTGACAATGTCTACATTGCAATGACCTTGAGAGGTGCAGGATGACCATCGCCGCAACATCCATCCCCGCTATTGACGCCGCAACCACGCTGGAGCAGCAGCGTCGTGCGTTTCTCAACGACGGGCCACCCAGCCTTGAGCGACGCAAGGCCAACCTGGTCAAGTTGCGCATGGCGGTGCTTGCCCACCGCCGCGAGGTGGAGGAAGCGATCAGCGCCGATTTCGGCAACCGCTCAAGGCATGAGACAGACATCATGGAACTGCTTGGCGTGGTCCAGTCCATCGACTACCTGTTGCGGCACCTGCGCCGTTTCATGAAATCCGAGCGTCGTCACGTCGCGGCGTTTCACCGTACTGGCCGCGCCTACGTGGCGTACCAGCCCAAAGGCGTGATCGGCATCATGGCGCCGTGGAACTACCCAATAGCCTTGACCTTCATCCCCTTGGCCACCGCACTGGCGGCTGGTAATCGGGTGATGATCAAACCCTCCGAACTGACTCCACGCACCAGTGAGCTGACTCAACGCATTCTGGCGGGCAGTTTTACCGTCGAAGAGGTGGCGGTAATACTCGGCGGCCCTGAGATAGGCGCAAGCTTCAGCGCTCTCCCCTTCGACCACCTATTGTTCACCGGCAGTACCCAAGTTGGCCGGATGGTGATGCGGGCGGCTAGTGACAATCTGGTGCCTCTGACCCTTGAACTGGGCGGCAAAAGCCCTGTGGTCGTGGCCCCGGGGCATGCCGGACGCAGCACCCTCGACAGCATCGTCTTCGGCAAACTGGCCAACGCCGGCCAGACCTGCGTGGCACCGGACTACGCCCTGGTCCATGAGGATAACCTTGATGAGTTCATCGCCCAGTACCGCGCGGCTGTCGCCCGTGGTTATCCGCAAGGCCCGACCAGCCCGGACTACACCTCCATCGTCAGCGACAGGCATTACACGCGGTTGCAGATGCTCGTCGAAGACGCCCGTACCAGGGGCGCCAAGGTGATCGAGGCTGGCGTGACGCCGGAGCGCGCGGCAGAGCGTCCGCGGACGCTGGCTCCGGTATTGATCGTGGGGGCTGGTGACGATGCACGGGTCATGCGCGAAGAAATCTTCGGGCCTTTGCTACCCGTGCATACCTACCGCTCCCTCGACGAAGCTATCGACTACATCAATGCCAGGCCACGTCCGCTGGCGCTCTACTACTTCGGCAATGTGGGGGCCGACAGCGAAGCGCTGCTCAAGTGCACCACCTCCGGTAACGTCGGCATCAACAACACCCTGATGCACGTCGCTGTGGACGACCTGCCGTTCGGCGGCGTGGGCCCCAGTGGCATGGGCGCCTATCACGGTATCGAGGGTTTTCGCTCGATGAGCCATGCCAAGGGTGTGTTCGTGCAAGGTCGTTGGAACTTGCCAAGGCTGCTCCGGGCACCTTTCGGGAAACTGGCCGAGTTAGCACTCGCCTTCACCTTGCGGCCCCGGCAATAACAGCAGGTCCAGTGGCTGAAAAAGCCGTCCCTCAGCGCCTTGACATTAAAGTTAAGTTTAAAGTTAAGGTGTTTGTGTAAGGCCCAGCTAGTTCGGCGCCAAGCGAGATGCCTGGTCGCATTCATCAATGCGTGATGCAATTCACCGGAGAGACTGAAAAGTGAAACTCGGAACCGTCGCCGCAGTGGCAGGTGCACTCCTGACGCCCATTGCCAACTCCACCCTGGCGGACACTCCCGGCATCCCCAAGCATGCCGAAACCACGATGATAGATATCGCAGGCCACCAGGTACCCGTCGTCAAAGGTGGGTTGTACGACCGTTACCGCTCCAACCCTCCCCTGTCGGTGATCCAGGCCGAAGCCCCTGGCATGGACCTCAGTTGGTTCAAAGGCCTGGAAAAGACCAAGGTCGACATAGGCTTCGAGTCGTATTCACCTAACTTCTACTACAAGAACAGCCGGGTTACGGCCGTTTACACGGCAGACATCGATCGCCTGCGCGCGTTGATGCCCGCTGAAGTACTCGAACAGGTGCAACCCTTGCAGGTATGGCCTGGGCGCGGCCTGGTGGCTTTCACGGCCTACACCTACGACTATTGCGACAACGACAGCTACAATGAAATTGCCCTGTCGATCATTACCAACAAACCCGGCAAATCCAATCTCGGGCCATTCAGTCTGATCGGACAATCCATGTCCAAGGACTTCTGGGGTTACGTGCTCAAGTTGCCGGTGAACACAGAGCTTGCCCGTGTACGTGGCGTGGTGGGTTACAACCTGCCGAAGTGGCTGACAGACATCAAACGCCGTGAGGAAGCCGCGTCAGTGTCCTACGACATCGTCGATGCCCAGACCGGCAATATCGATATCATCTTCAAGGCAAAGAAACTTGACGATCTGTCCAACGAAGCCAGCCTGGTGACGAACAGCTTCACCAATCTCGACCATGACGGCAGGCTGAGCTACGGCTATGCGACATCTCGGCAGACCCGCCATGGGTCGAGCACGAGCGCTGACTCGGCGCACTTGGTGCTCGGCGAGGGCAGTCTGTCGACCTACATCCGCTCCTTGAAGCTGGGCAAGATGGTGAAATATGAATACGTGCCCGAATTCCAGAGCGCCCTTTATGCACCGAAGCCACTAGCAACCTTGAATACGAGTGATTGATCGCTGTATCGGCGCGCGCCCCTGGGCCCGCGCCGATTGTGCTTAAGGGTTTGGCCTTACTCATTTGGCAGGGGCAGTGCTCGCCTTGTGCGAGGCAATATCTTCGCGTAGCCGATCAAGGACACGTTGGGTGTTGTCCGCGCACGGCATGCCATCGGGCTTGCTTTCAATGCCGTCGATCACCATCAGCAACTGTTCCTTGTTGCGTGCCAGGCGCACTTGCAACGCTTCGATTTCCTCGACCTTGCGCTTCAACCCGAGGAGCAATTCATCATGACGCCAGCCGTTCGAACTCACTGGCAAGAGGTGCCGTATCTCGTCCAGGGAAAATCCTGCTGCCTGGGCGCTGGTGATCATCTCCAGTATCCACACCGCATCCTCTGAATAGTCGCGGTAGCCATTGGCCTTACGCTCGACTGATTGAATCAGCCCACTGGCCTCGTAAAAACGGATGCGCGAAGGGGCAAGGCCCGTGATTTTCGCAAGCTCTCCAATTCTCATCCCACACCTTCACAAGTATTAACCTTAAAGCCAACTTTAATCCTACAAACGCGAAAGAGCCAATCGATTACGGCGTCGAGTCGTCACTCAGCCCCACCCATCTTCTGTGTCTACGCTGTTCCTGGCATCCATAAGCAGGTTGACCTTAAAGTTCCCTTTAATCTTAAGGTATATGCATCGGCGCTGATGAAAAGTGCTGAACCACGTTCAAGGGCGTCAATCAAGCTCGTGCATACCTAACGTCCCAATTTCAACGCAGTAGACCCACCTTCTATAGAGGTTCCCAGGAGACCACATGCAAACCGTTCTAGGAGCAACTGGCCAGATCGCCATTGAGTTGGCGCGAGAACTGAAACGCAGCTTCACCGAGGATATTAGGCTGGTCAGCCGTAATCCACGCAAGGTCAGCGACTCCGACACCCTGGTTGCGGCGGATCTACTCGACGCCGGCCAAACGGCCAAGGCCGTCGAGGGTAGCAGCATCGTTTATTTCACGGCTGGACTCCCGCCAGATACACAGCTCTGGGAAACGCAGTTCCCCGTGATGCTGCGAAACGCCCTTGATGCGGCTCGCGCATCGGGTGCCAGATTCGTCTATTTCGACAACACATACATGTATCCGCAAGATGACCGTCTGCTGACCGAGAATGCACCCTTCGAACCGGTCGGCCGCAAAGGTCAGGTTCGCGCGCAGATGGCATCCATGGTGTTGCAGGAGATGGAGCGAGGTGACATTGCTGTGGTCATCGGGAGAGCTCCTGAGTTCTATGGGCCAGGCAAGACCCAGAGCATCACCAATACATTGGTCATCGACAACATCAAGGTCGGCAAGAGCCCCCGCGTTCCCGTCCGGGACGATACCCAGCGCACACTTATCTGGACGCCGGATGCAAGCCGGGCGCTGGCTGCCTTGGGGAACGCATCAGACGCATTTGGGCAAACGTGGCACCTTCCCTGCGATGACGAGCGCCTGACCTACAAACAATTCATCGCCCTCGCCTCTGAGATCTTTGGCAGGGATGCTACTTACAAGGTTCTCGGTAAGTGGACCCTCACGGCGCTAGGCCTGGTATCCAGGCAAGTTCGTGAGTTGCGAGAACTGCTGCCACGGTATGAACATGACAACCTGTTCGACTCCTCGAAGTACAAACAGCGCTTCCCAGATTTCAAGGTCACGACTTATCGCCAAGGGCTGATTCAAATCCTGGAAGAGTCTGGCCGCCGCTAAGCCGGACGAGACTCCACCGTGGCTGCCACATTCCACGTTTCTGGGAGGACTTTATTCCAGTAGCTGGTTTACTTGAT
>NZ_BCBH01000029.1:0-74772 GCF_001320525.1 Pseudomonas sp. NBRC 111131
TACGAGATCACCATGGGCAAGAACATTGCCTACACCGATTCCTCCGGTCGCTACCTGATGTTCGGCAGCATCTACGACATGCAGACCCGCAAGGACCTGACGGCGCCCAAGCGTGCTGCCGCCGAAAAAATCGACGTCTCGAAGTTTCCGCTGGCCGATGCGTTCACCCGCGTGAAGGGCGATGGCTCCCGGAAGCTCTACCTGTTCTCCGACCCGGATTGCCCGTACTGCAAGAAGCTGGAAACCGAGGTCCTCAGCAAGTTGGACAACGTGACCATTTACACCTTCATGTATCCGCTGGAGTCGCTGCACCCACAGGCTCGTGCCAAAGCTGAATCGGTCTGGTGCCTGCCTGAAGCTGGGCGTGCTGCTGCATGGGAAGCGTTGGCGCAAGGGACCCAGCCGCCAGCGAAGAATTGCGACAACCCAATCGAGCGCAATATCGCGCTGGCCGAAAGCATCGGCTTCCAGGGCACCCCTGCGATGGTGAGCGAAGACGGGCGGAAAATGCCGGGCCTGGTATCGGCCGAACGTCTGGAAGCCTGGCTCAACGGCGGCTCCTGATCCCCTCCGACAGTCTTCTCCACGTGGCCATTTCGATGGCCACGTTGGTTTTTGATCACCCGATCATCAAGAGCCCCGGGCTGGGCATTCTCATTGGAGTTGTGATGAAGCTACGCCGCTTATGCGTATCCGCTTTCTTTACCGCCCTCTACCTCGCGTCATCCACCCTTCATGCCGAAGAGCTCGGCAAGTACGGAAACACCTGGGAGATCCAGGAGCAGGATGCAATCGACATGATCCAAGGTCGGTTGAGAGCGATGGACAAGAAAGGCGAACTCGACAAGTTCTGGAACGACTACCGCGACAAGCAGTTGGCCGGAGCCGAAAACCCCAAGCCATTACCCGGCATTGGCCCCGTCGTTGAGCCACAGATCAGGATGTACGACCCGACCTACACGTACCCTGAAACCGTCAAAGACCATTTGGGCAACATCCTGGTGCCGGCGGGCACTCGCATCAATCCGCTGGACCACATCACCCTGAGCAAAGCGATCATCTTCATCGACGCCCGCGATCCCAAGCAGCTGCAGTACGCCAAGAAGCGTACCGACGAGCACCCCCGGGACAAAGTTGTACTGGTCGCAGGTTCGTTCCTGAAGCTCGATCGGGAGTGGGGGCGCCCGGTCTACTTCGACCAGATGGGCATTCTCACGAAGAAATTCGGGATCGAGCGCGTTCCCGCGGTCCTGACCCAAAAGGGTAGGGAACTCCAGATCGAGGAGTTGAAGCTATGAAAAAACTGCTTATGGCCCTGGGCTTTGTCGCAACGACCCTGCTCAGTACGGTCAGCTCTGCTGAAGAAGGCGTGTGCACCGGTAAATTCCCGAACCTGATCTCGGACGTCTGCTGGTCCTGCATGTTCCCGATCAAGCTTTTCGGTTCGACGGAGCTCATCTCCGATGGCCAGGAAGACTTCGACAGTGGCAACAAAAGCGCATTCTGCACGTGCGACAACCCGCCCAAGGTCGGCATTCCCACCTCGTTCTGGGAGTTCGACATGATGACCGACGTTACCACGGTACCGGGATGCTTCCCCTTGCTTGGTGGGGTGAAGGTCAACGTAGGCGTGAACGCAGATGCCTTCGGCTACATCTCTGACGATCAGAGCAGCGGCATCGGCAGCACCCGCGACTCGTTCATGCAGGTCAACTTCTATATCAACCCGGCCATGTATGTGATGGGCGCCATCCTGGATGACACGTGCATGGACAACCGCGGTATCGACGTGCCCTGGATGTCGTTCGCGGACCCCACCCACAACGATGACGAGCTCGCCGGCATCCTGACCCCCTACGCGTTCCCCTTCGGGAGCATGCTGGCGATCGGGGCCATGTCCGCCGATGCCGTTGCAGCGTCTGCAGGCTTCCCGCTGTCGACGATCTTCTGGGCCGCCGGCTCGTACGGCCACATGTACCCGTTGACCGGCCGTAACGAGGCCCACCTGAGCATGGAGCAAACCGCCAGGCTGCAAACCACGCGCATCCTCGCAAAACTGCACGCTGCTGGCACCCAATGGGCAGCAATGGGGGGTGACGCCATGTGCGGCTACTACCCGCAGATCATCATGGACAAGCGGCAGTACAAGCTGACTCGCCTCTACCCCAAGCCTGAGACCGCAAAAATCGCAGGCAAGTGCTGCTCCCCTATCGGGCGGTCGACCATTTTGACCGAATCGAACACTGAGTTCCCTCTCCCAGGATACAAGGACTTTGGCTATGGCATTTTCCGTAAACGCGACTGCTGCGGCGGCGCTACTCTTAGCAACTAGCCTCTTCGCCGGGCCTGCCGTGTCCCAGCAGCTGGAAATGCCTTCCAACGAAGCTATCCAGAAGATCATGCAGGAGCAGGCGGCATCTCGTAGTGCCGCTCTGAACGGGAAGATTGACCCAGTGAAGGCGGGCACGTTCAAGGCCACTGTACCGGTCATCGACGCGCCACCTCCCACCAAAACCGAGTCGCTCGACGACGTCATTGCGCGATTCAACGCTGCCAAGGACGGGAACAAGGGTGGCCATGGCGCGAACGACTTCATCATCTTCGTGTCGTTCTCGATGCCCAAGGACAAGCTTGAGCGACTGGCGCAACAAGCCCGCGAAACCGGTGCCGTCATGGTCGTGAGAGGGTTCAAGAACGGCTCCCAGATGCAGACCAAACAGGCTGCGCTGGAAGTGAATAAGGCCGGCGTGCCGTGGGAGATCAACCCCAATCTGTTCAAGGCCTTCAAAGTCGAATCGGTACCTACGTTCGTTGTGGCTTCTGCAGAAGCAGAGTCCGTTCTGGACGATGGCTGCTCACCAGATGCCACCTTCACGTCGATCACCGGCGACATCAGCGCCATGCTGGCCCTGGATACCATCCGCCTCCGTGCGCAGCCTGAGATCGCGAAGCTTGCTGAGGCCAGGTTGCAGAAGATCTACAAACAACAAGCCCCTGGCACCGTCCACTGACATGATCGAGCCCGGCATCACGCCGGGCTTCGGGAGAAACTATGCAAACCGAACTGACCACCATTGCTTGGGAGCCAGGCTTCAAACTCAACCTGAGTTCCTGGGCTGATTTGGAGATTGCGAAGCGTCGGGGAGAAGGCCCGGGCGAACTATCAGCTTGCGCGTTGAATTCCTGCATCTACTTCCAGGGGCGCTATGTCATGACCCGCGACCTGGTCGAGCACGTCGAAAAGGGCATCACCTGGAACGCGCAGGTTTATGAGGCGTGGAACTATGGCCGGTGCGAAGAAATTCACAGAATCTGCCGAGGGCTTTCACCGTCAGAACGCCGACGCTCTGCTGCATGCCAGCGGGTATGCGGACGTCAGCCTGGATGAGCTCAGCGACGCCTCGGACGAAGCAGTCCAAGAGGCGTGGGACGCGCTGTACGGCGAGTAATAAAAAACCCGGCCTCAGGTGAGGCCGGGTGCTGTAAAACGTTAATCAGCTTGAGCCAAGCGCCCAGAACCGAATGCCACACGGCGGGCCACTGCATCCCATTCCTGCACAGTAACCAGCATGCTGGTGCGAGCCTTCTCGTGACCGTTTACCGTCTGGCGATAGTGCAAACGCACATGGCCAGGCGTGACGCTGGGATACCCTTCGAGCTCGAACACGTTACGGAAGCCGTCTACATCGATGTTGCTGGTGGTGTAGATCTGCGAAAAGAACATCCTGAAATAACCGGCCTTAGCCAGCATCACAGCAATCTCAACGATCAGTTTCAAGCGATTGCAGCACGCGCTGATGAACAGAGCGAGCTCAAGCGACAGAGCTTGAACTTTGCGTTTGCAAACATCGGTATCGATAGTCAGTTTCATGGTCATTCTCCCGGGGTGAGTGGCTAAGCCTTGCGTTCGCCTAGTACCCGGTAATGCACATCACGCGACTACAAATCTGATTACCCTTGTGCGGACTCCTCACCGCCCAGAGCTTCCATGAGTGCGGGCACGAGCTTTGACAGCACGCCGACGTAAGTCACGAACATCGCGCCAAAGGCAGCTTCTTCATCCTCCTCATCGGGAATTTCTTTGTTCACGCTCTCCAGGAATACGATGCGCTTGAGGGTCGACTTGTCGGTCAGGATGAAGGACACCTCTTCATTGAATGTCATGGCCAGCCGTACGGGGCGCCGACCTTCGAGCAAGTGCTGTCGGATCTCTTCGCGCTCCAGGCTGATCGAGGCGTAGCCGACCTTGGATTTTTCAAGGTCCAGCCCCTGCAGGTTGACCTCGCGGTCGACCGTGAATTCGTCGGGAGACTCGTTGTTCATCAACCAGGTGGCCATCGCTGAGGAGGGGTCCATCGCTGTTCGGATCAGCGATGCGGGTATGCCAATCGCATCATGGATTTGAGTAACGACATCATCGGCTTTCGCCGGTGAGCTGCAGTCAATGCCGATCAGGCCGGCCGCAGTGTCGATCCATACCTTCTCCGTGCTCTGTGCCTCGAATGCCCTGGGCAGAAGTTCGATAAACGCCTCTTCCTTCATGGCCTTGAGCTGGTCTCGGCTTGGCTTGTAGCCCTTTTCGGAAAGCATCTTCGCAGCCTTCTTTGCCACGTGTCGCTGCAACACCGGCTCGGGGATTTTCTTCTCTTCAAAGCACAGTGTCAGAAGTATCTGCTTCTGCACCTCCAGCACAAGGCCGCCCCCTACTCGCGGTTCTACCCACCCCTGAGTTTTGGTGACACTGCCTGCGCAGGGCGTGAATGCCCTTTTTTCCAGGCGCTTCGCAAGTTCGGCAGGCGCCAAGCTCCAGGGTTCGGTAATCCGGTAGAGGTGAAGGTTCGAGAACATGATGCAACTCACTCCTGGCCGGCTTGCTACCAGCACGATTTGGTGCGCGAAATAAACATGTACGCATAATACTGTCAGATTTATTATCATGCACACACCTATCCTGCCAGTGGAAAAACCATGTCTGAATTCGCCCAGGTTGAGCAACGCGTTCTTCAACTCCGCGCAGAGGTCGCTGAACACATGGATGCGTACCACCGACTCGATGCCCCCCTGATCCCGGACGGGGAATACAACCTCCTGTTTCGTGAACTGGAGCAACTGGAAGCAGCGCACCCAGCTCTCGCTGCCCCAGACTCTCCGACGCAGCGGGTCGGCGGTGGGGTACTCGATGATTTCGAGCAAGCTCAACACGATGTGCCGATGCTGTCGCTCAAAGACGCCATGGACGAGGAGGAGGCCAGGGCATTCGCAAGCGCTGTAGTGGACGAGCTCTCACAGCCGGCGGATATCGAGATGACCGCGGAGCTCAAGTACGACGGCCTGGCGCTGTCGACTCGCTACGTGGCAGGGGTCTTTGTTCGCGCAGTCACGCGAGGTGATGGTACGACCGGCGAGGACGTGACAGCACAGGCCAAAACCATTCTGAATTTGCCGCTGAGGCTTCCTACGCCCATCGACCTTGAGGTACGTGGCGAAGTCGTGATGTTGAATCGCGATTTTGAAATCGTGAACGAACGCCTCAAGAGCATGGGCCTGAAACCACTGGCTAACCCCCGCAACGGCGCAGCCGGCAGCATGCGCCAGCTAGACCCGAAGGTAACTGCCTCCAGGCGTCTGTCGTTCTACGCCTATGGTGCCCAGGAGCTCGACGGCACGGCTGCGTTCAAGGCAACCAAACAATCGGAGATCATCGAAGGCCTGAGGACTCTCGGCTTTAGCGTTGCACCGGAAACGGCCGTTGTCCGTGGCTGGGAAGGCATCAAGGCATTCTTCGATGAGGTAGGTTCGAATCGCTCCAACCTCCCGGTCGCTATCGACGGCGTCGTCTTCAAGGTCAACTCCCTTGCTGACCAAGAGCAGCTGGGTTGGAACAATCGAACACCACGGTTCGCCATCGCGTTCAAGTATCCGGCAGAAGAAGCCGTCTCCGTCGTCGAAGACATCGTGGTGCAGATCGGCCGGACTGGTCCTGCTACCCCCGTGGCGAAGATCAAGCCAGTGCGAGTCGGTGGCGTCGTTGTCTCCAGTGCCACCCTCCATAACGCCGATCAGATCGAGGCCAAGGGCATCATGGTAGGTAGTAAGGTCATCGTTCGTCGAGCGGGGGATGTGGTACCGGAGATAGTCCGTACAGTGCCCTCGGCCGGCGATGAATTCCTCTCCCGCTATTTGATGCCGTCGGCGTGCCCTTCGTGTGGTAGTCATCTGGTGCGCCTGCAGGGCGCCGTGGAGCTGCATTGCCCTGGTGGAATCAAATGTCCAGCACAGAAGCAGGGCAAACTCGCTCATTTCGCATCTCGACTGGGGATGAACATCGACAACCTGGGCGACAAGTCGGTCTCAACCCTGATCTCCGCCGGCCTGATCAGCATGCCATCTGATTTGTACAGCCTGAACGACAAGGCCGTCGCAGCGCTGCCCGGTTTTGGGCCGGTCTCCGCAAAAAACCTCATCGCGGGCATTGAAGGCTCGATGTCGCCCGACCTCCCACGTTTCATCTTCTCGCTGGGGATCGAGGGCGTGGGCGAAGCCACAAGTAAAGCGCTGGCGGCGCAGTTCGGGTCCTGGTCAGCATTCCGGGCCGCGACGTACGCGCAACTGCTGGCCACCGCCGATGTGGGGGACGGTACCGCCACCAACATCACCCGATTCTTTGAGGATTCGACACTCGGTGCTGAGGCGGACCGACTTGCGTTGATCACCACACCCAATGACTTCACTGCCATCGGTGGCGCCTCATTGAAGGGGATGATCGTCGTCCTCACCGGCACTTTCCCCACCCTGAGCAGAGAGGCTGCCAAGGCCCTGGTCGAAGGGGCAGGAGGCAAGGTTTCCAGCAAGGTCTCCAGCAAAACCAGCTTTGTCGTTGCTGGCGAAGCAGCGGGCTCGAAACTCGAAGCTGCCCGGGATCTAGACATTGACGTCTGGGATGAAGCCCGGCTGCTGGCCACTGTCGCTGGGTGAGGATTACAGGCCGGCGTAAAGCATCACAGAGCATTAAGATTTCATCTGGAGAACCAGAAAATGTCAGTAACTAATGGACCCTACAAGCGCGATGCTAATGGAGTCGCCTATGAAGTCGACTTTGAGTATGTGCGAGATAATGTCCCGCTCGACTGGTTCTTCGAGCACATGCTCGGTGCGAGAGCGAGACCATCAGCAGGTGCAATTCGATACAACATCTGTCCAAACCCCGGGTGTGGAGCTTCTTCCATTCACTCGGTGAAAGTCAGCGTGAAGAACGGTGGGTGGCTGTGTTACTCGTGCGGCGAACAAGGTGATGTAGTCGCTGCAGCAGCTTTTTACTGGGAGAAGTCCCACCGTGAAGCTGGCCTGGACCTAATGGGCGCCGATGTGGAACTGCTCAAGCACTACATTCCACCCAAGCCTATGGACGCTATCCAACGTGATGACAGTGCACTCGCGCTCGTATTGCAACGCGTAGCAGAAGCTCGCACATATCCGTCGAAAGACGCTCTCAAGTACTTTGCTGGCCGTGGGATTTCCGAGGGAGTGGCCCGTGAGGCTTGCAACCGAGGCATCCTGATCACCATCCCAAACAACCCTATGGAGGCCAAGGAGTTCTTAACCGAAGTCGCAGGGCAGGAACTGATGGTGAAAGCGGGTCTGTGGAACCCCGAAAAGAAGGCGCCAGCCTGTGCATTTCGCCCATTGTGGTTCCGGTCGCAATCGCACTGTGCTGCAGAGTTCCGGCTCATGCGTGAGCCCAAAGAAGGGGAGAAGAAGGCCATGCGCTATGGCGGGAAATCTCCTTGGATTTGGGAAGGCTCTGATAGTGAGTTCATGATCGTAGAAGGGCCGATCGACATGTTGTCTGCAGTCGAAATGGGCTCCAAACGTACCATCTTCGCGCTACCTGGATGCGAGAACTGGGAACCTGATTGGTTCAACATGATGGCCAAGAAAAACGTGCTTCAGGCTCTGGATCCTGACAAACCAGGCTTCAAGGCCGCGGAGAACCTCAAGCCAGTGCTAGAGGCCCTGGAAGTCAAGCTTGGAACCTTCAATCCACCCAACAGGGTCGGCGATTTAAACGAGCAGCTCAAGCACATGCGAGGGCTCTTAAACTAACCCACCAAACCCGGCTCATGCCGGGTTTTTTTATGCTCGCAGTGTAGTGATCAGTGAGGCGACTCGAAGGCAGCTCTAGCATAATCTGTAAATTCTCAACACGTACACATACGATATGCGCAGTGATAAACTCCGCTTCACTGTTAGTGGAGCTCTGCCTTGGACCGTCGATCATTCCTGCACTATGCCCTCGGCTTGGCCGCCACCTCAACACCACTGCTCTCAAGCGCCAGCACCTTCTGGGATCAGCCGAGACGCCTCTGGCTGAAGCGTGAGGTCAAACCCGGGCAATGGGAAGAGGTCGACAAGGTCTATTGGAACGGCAGACTCATTTGGTCCGGCTATGACCCCGTGTGCCGGCTCATGCGTGATGTTCACACCGGCAGAGCAGTGCAAATGTCGCCTGTGCTTTTGGACATTCTCGCTGGGATTCAAGGCTGGTTCAAAATCCACGGAATCACGAAACCCATCATTGTACTTTCAGGGTATCGCGAAGAGTCGACCAACCAGAAAGTGGGTGGCAAAAAACACTCAGCCCACCTAAGAGGTGGCGCCTGCGATCTGACGGTGCCAGGCGTCCCGGTAGACTACCTCCGACGACTAGCCCTATACCTTGAGGGTGGCGGTGTGGGTGTGTACCCAGGCCAGGGCTTCATCCATGTTGACGACGGAAATTTGAGGGTCTGGCGGGGGTAGGGAAGTCCCCAGGTGGGTGATTGCACTGACCTGACCTGACCACCTGTTTGAATTCGATTTGACCGCCATGCTTTTCAGTCTGCTGCTTGACTAAGTGGATAGTCCCTGTGACCGGGTTTGCAGAACCGTTGACACGAGATACGCCAGCAGGCGCTGGAAGGGTTGCAGTTAAGGTAGCAGCGCCCCGATTTAGCGGCTCGCCAGTGGCGGCCGACCAGCAGAAGTCTCCCCCTTCAACTATCGTAATTAGCGCGTAGCGCTGATATTTAGACTAGAAAGCCGGCTCATAATTTATTTGGAGAAATGCAATGATAAGCCTCAAAATGGCAAGTGCAGCTTTATCGTTTGTATTGTTTTCAAGCATTACCGCTGGCGTTGCTGCCAAAGATGCGAGTGAGTTGACTGAGTCAGACAGAAAAACTCTGCTCTATGTTGGAGATGCTCCCTGCAATAACGGCGAAGTCACAACGTATGAAAAGCATAAGGGATGTGCCACTAAAAAAATTGGATATACGATCGACGACGCAAGCGCCACTCCTGCCGCTAATTACATAGAGGTTTTCGCGGGAAACGACACAGTAAATAACAAAATGGTCAGCCCGGATTCCAACCATAAAAATGGATCAATGGAGAGCATTGGTTATCTCTCAAAGAGCCCGATTCCCCATGGAGTCAGAATTTACAAAGGTGATGAGCCTTGCAACATGGGTGAAGCAACACTCAGCACTAGAGCTAAGGGGTGCAATGCGGTGTTCTTAGGTTACGCGCTGCCTCTTCAATAGCCAGGTTACTGATTTGGAGACATGTGGCCAAGTGGAGTGCAATATCACCAGGCTCTCGCTCAAAGGAGAGCCTGGTTGCCATGAGCCTGCTTAGAACATGCTGGACCAGGAGATCTGGTTAACCAAGGGCTTGTGGGGCAACAGAGCCAGGTCCACGGCCCTCAGTGCTGGGTTACGGCCAGTGAGGTACCAACAATCATTCTGCTGACTCAGCATGTACCGATCACAAAGTCTCTCCAGAGCCGAACGATAGGCCTCAGTGACATTGCCCTGGGACGCCTGAGCCAGGAGCTCTGCAGATCGGATGCCGGGCTGCCCCCATGCTACCCGAGCAAGATCGAACCCCTCATTACCGGCCAGAATGAAGATCTCATCTGCAACAGCTTCGGGCACGGGGTCGATCATGAAAGGGAACTCGACCGGGAACACATACCAGCGTAGCCAGAATTCGTAGTGGATCCGCAAGCGGATGACATCCTTGCGAGCGCCGAGCACTTCACAGCACTTGTCAAATGCCCAGTCTCCAAGGGTCGGTCCAAATACCCACTGCGCCGCAGTGACATACACCTCGGTTGGAAGCTTTTTCGCGAACAAGGCCTCGACGTTGGCCTTGATGATGCGGAAAGCAAGGCGCGCAACCCCATCCTCGAAATCCTCCTCATCAAGCCGGCGCAGCTCATCCTTCCTCAGTTTTCGTCTTTGCGCTCCAGTGTTGGATAGATTATTGAGTGCGGCGAGCCCAAGTTCTTCAGCAAAAGGATATGACTCGACCACAGTTTCGTCAGCCCCCAGAAAATCCACTTGAGCGTCGTCTGCAGCGCCATCAAGATCGAAGGCGTCAAGACCTTCGAAAAGATTGGCGCTATCAAAGCTCTCAAGCCAGTTACGAACATCGCTAGGATCAGAAAGACCGCCAGAATCGTCAGATAGAAGCTCAGATCCGAAGACATCATTTTCTTCCTCGTTGCCCAGTTGCATATCAGTGAATTCGTTCATTGGCCCCACCCTTAAACCGGAACTGTTTGCGTGAATTGGTCTGCGCCGGCTACCCGGGCATGCAGGCGTCTGGTAGGCCTTCTGATGTCCGCACTGGTGGTGACCCTCTCTTCGCCCGGGGCAGCTACATGTGCCCAAATAACCTGGTTTTCACCGGAAACAATTGCGTAGTCAGTGCTGGTCATCGAGCTCAGTTTTTGAATCAGTTTCCCCTCGCTCTGGACCTGTTCCGATTCAGTCGCCAACAGCTGGGAGTAGACCTGTGCCGTCGCATCGGATTGGGGTTTAAAAAGCACCACGTTGCGCGCCCGGCTCAGACAAGCCTCGCGAAGGTCCAAAGACTCACGCCCAAGATCGTCAAGCGACCCAGCCGCAACCCAAACGCTCAATACCTGTTCAGTCTCTGGCGAGAGCAACTGCTCGATGCTGGGGTCATTGCAACCACCAGGATCAGTGAACACCGCCAGCGCAGTGGGATCGGAAGGCTCACCAATCGAACGCGCTACGGCATCCGCCAAATTCGAGATCACAATGCGGCGAAGGTTTGACGCAGCTCGGCCTCGGCCAATGTAGGGAATTGCGAGATACACGATCTTCCGCGTTACCAGAGCCCCATGTAGCACCACGTCTGGGTGATAGCTGTTGAACACTTCACCCGCTCTACCGGCGCCGAGCATGCACAAGCTCCCAGCGAGCCCCGAGAAGCTTCCTTTCAGCTTTTCCACACAGATATCACCGGCTGCGTCCTGGAAAGCTTTGCAGGCCTGCTGAAGGGCTCCCAGCTGAACTGAATGGGGGAATGCCGAGGCCATATACTCCTCCAGCGCTTCGATAGCGTCTGGCTTCATCACGAACATGCCGAGATCAAGGTACGAGTAGGGCAGGCCAGCAAGCTGCAGCGAGGACACAATCGCTCGAACGAGCGCTGCACTTGGAGCTGAACTGTATGCGCCCGTCGCGTCCTTATCCGCGAGGAAATTCAAGACATGGCTGGCAACCTTGGTTGGAGCAGTGTGCAGCACCGGATTGTAGGTGTGGCTCAACGCCGGACTGCTAGGGTTTACGATGAGTAGATCGGCACCCCGGCCAACGGCTGTGCTGGCGCTGATCATGGTTGCCAGCAGTGATTCGTCGATCGACGCCCCAACCACGAAGACGGCAGCGCCGGCAGTAATTCGACTCCGAATCACCGCCCTGATCAGTTGCCCCTGACCTTCGGAATGTTCATCGAGCACAAGGGTATGCCCGGGCACAACATCACCGCCCTTTGACGTGAGGCTATTCATCTCTCAACTGCTCCTGTGGTTTTTTCCGCCCGCCAGTGGGCAGACCGCTGCCACCGAGGTACTTGTCGCTGTTCTTGAAGAAATCTGCGCCCTTCACGGGCGCCCTGCGGAAGTGATTAATTCGGATGGGGCCGATTTCCTTCTGCAGCTTCCGGTCGATGCTGATCATCGGTACCCGAACGTTGAAGATCTGATCGCCGCCGTACTGGATGATGCATTCGCCCTTGCCGAGCGCTTTGAGGTCATCCGGCGAGACTTTGTATTCCTCTTGCTCACGCTCGCCGATCGACATGCCCGCGGCGGCCCCGGTGCCACCCTCTGGTGCCACATTGAGAAGCGGCGTGCTGCTGCTCTCATTCTGTGTGCCACTCAATGACTTCGTGACGCCGATCTTCATACCGATCAGGTCTGCACACTCGACGGCTGTCGCCTGAGTACCGATCTTGAAAAAGATCTTGGTCCAGGTGTTACCGATGACCATCTCTTTGAAGTCAGGGGAAACCACATCCAGGTTGGCCAAGGTCTGGGCGGCAGGGAACAGCGCCATCTGTGCGCTTCGCCCCTGCTCGAAGGGACGAGCCAAGGATTGAACAGCGTAGCTACCCAGCTCATCCATGAAATTGAAATGCGGGGGGTTAGGGCGCTCTTCTTCTGGCAGCGCCTGGATCCATGAGATGGCCGTCCGCATGTCACCGAGGAACATTTTGCCGAAGTTGGCGGCAGCTTCGTTTTTACCCATCGTTGGGAGCGCGACATAGATGATCTTCTTCGCCCGAATAGCTTCGAACAGATCGATCTCCGGGGCATAGGTGTTCATCACATCACCGAATTTTCCCGTACCGAACATGTACATCCGGCCGCCAAGACCACCGAAGGTCTCCTTCATCCGCTTGATGTCGACCATGTTCTCCATGCCCGGCTTTCCACCAACCTTGTACTGCTCAAGGAACAGGGAAAGGTTTTTGGTGGCTGGGTTGTGTGGCTGGGACTTCTTCAGCAGTGTTTCCAGCTCCTCGATCGCTTTGTGGTTCATCAACAGGATGGTGAAGTCGATGAAGTTGTAGGCGAGGCCTGCAGCTTGCATTGCCGCTACGAGGGTAGTGATGCCTTGGTTCGCCGACTGTTTGTAGTGGTCAGCGCCAGGGTTATTTTCGGTGGACGGGATGATCGACAGGATGCGAGCGGCGACCTCATCAGGGTCACCACGCAGAATTGGGTTGTAGGTGTTACTGAGCGATGGGTTGCCCGGGTTAAGGATCAAAAGGTCCTGCTCGCGGCCCGCCCAGCAACAGTATTGGTAGATCGTTTGAATGTCGTCCGCGTTCATCTTGCCGTCGATGAACGTCAGACCTCCGCCACGCTGGATCTGCTGGAACATCATCAGCTTACCCAAGACAGTTTTACCGACGCCCGACTGGCCCAGGATAAAACCATGTCGCATGAAGTCTTCATCAGGGACACGTACAGGCTGGCCTGTGTCAGTGGTGAAGCCAAGCAGCAAGCCATCACCGTTCGCCAGGTCGGTAGCCGAACGGATATTGATCTTCGACTCAAGGAGGAGCTGGTTTTTCCAGAAATCAAAGACACGGTTGCCCATGTATGCCGCACCCGCAGCGCCCATGGCGAGGGGGAGGGTGGCCGGCACTGAGCTGAAGAAAGGCGATGTCAAAAGACCTCCAGCACCGATCGAGCTCAGTGCCAGAGTGTCTTTGAAGCCGCCAATTTTCGAGCGAAGTATCTGATCCATACTCATGGAGGTGAGCCTTTAGCTACGCACAAAAAAAACCCGGGCGCCGTGAGGCACTCGGGTTGTGGGGGTTAGAGAAACACGCTCGACTTATCAGTCTGCGCATTGGCTTGGTCATGCTCATCTGCTGGTAAGCGCAACAGTGGCGATTGCAAGAGCGTTTGGATTTCCATCTGCGACAGGAGCTTGTCCTGCGCGATGACTTCCCGCGTACCACGAACGTCTTTCACGGTCTGACCCGTTTGTTCAATATGTGTCAGTTGGTCCTTGTACTTCTGATACCGAGTCTTCTCGGGAGGTTGCGAAGTTGCCTGCTCCTGGGTGTCCGACTGGCCAGCCCCGTCCGGGGTGGTCGTACCTGCAGTTGCATCGCTTGCCTGTCCTTGCTGCTTGTCCGCCCGCAGGCCTTCGACGTATTTCGAGTCATCAAACTTGCCAGTGAAGACATCAGCACTGAAGCCGAGCAACGACAGGCATTTCGAGGTCGCGTCCGTAAAGCTCTTCTTGGCGTGGTCCTCATCACTAGAGATGATTCCGAAGGCATCTCGGGTGATGTAGACGGTCGCTCCGAACTGCTTCACTGAGCCGCGGAAACCGTGCTGCAGATACCACAGCTCTACGTAGACTTTGTGAATGACCTCTTTGCCAACTACTTGGCCATCCACTACGAACGGCTTCCCGTCGATGTACGCTTCGCTGATCAGCTCGACACCCCAGCCAAGACCAATCGGCCCGAAGGCCTCAGTGGCACGTTTGACCTGGTAGATGGGTGCAATCGCGGTCCCTTGGAACCCCCCCTTGTTGAATGACTTGGTCTCATCAGGGTCGGTTACCTCTACCTTTTTCCACACCTCCAGGCCGATAGAAGCCGCGGCTTGGCCCTGGCCGACCCACAGCGAATCGCCGTTGGCCTGACTTTGGTGGGATGCTGCTTCTGTTCTGGTTTGCATTTTTGACTCCTACGACTCTGCAAAGAGGGAATACCTAATGCAGAGGTATGAAGCACAGCTGCTGATAAGGTGGGGCGGGTTAGACGTCTAACGCATCAAAAGCGATTGCAATACGTAACACGTCACTATATTTTAGGCGCCACAACAGACTGTTGCAACAAAAAGCATCCTGACTGTATTATCGCTACGTGTTATTTCGCAATCAAAACCAACGAGTATCCTATGAACACCTTGAACAGAGCCATTCTGCTTGCATCGCTTGCGCTCTCAGCAAGCACCGCAGGTGCCGTTGATGTGCGACAGGTAGTGGTTCCCGATAGCTACGGCGTTGCGATTGAACCCGCGCATGCAGGTCACGCGCTCGTTGAATCTATTCGTGACACCCAGCAGAAAGCCGAACGCCCAATCTGGACCGTGACTGAGCCAGCTAAGCCTCGCGCTCTGATGCCGGCAGAAGAGGCTCTGCTCGATGCAGAGGATGCAAGGATCGCCGAGGAAGCACGTCACACACGGACCACGCTCTATTTCGACTTCGACAAAACCAAACCAACCGGTTGGTGGCCGCTGACAAACGTGATCGCTGACGCTCTCCGCATCGGTAGCACCATTACCCTGATCGGTTATGCGGACGAAGTGGGTGAGGCGATTTACAACCAGCACCTGTCCGAGAGCCGGGCAATCGAAGCTGCGCGCTACCTGATCCGGCAAGGTGTTAAGAAGCAAAGCATCAAGGTTTACGGCCGGGGCAAGCGCGACCCAGTTTCGAATTCCGACAGTTCGTTGAACCGTCGGGTTGAGGTCGACATCGTGAAAGCTGCGGAGAAGTCTCTGTGAAAGAGATCGATATCCCGCGCTACGTAGACAGCCAGACGCAATTACTCTTCTGGGAGATCGATGAAGCGGTGATCTTCATTGGCTGCCTGGGCGCAGGCATCGCGCTAGGGGGCTGGGCAACGATCGCTTCCCTCGCTGGCGGCTGGTATGCAGTGAAGCGGTTCAAGCGGTTCAAAAGCGGTGCGCTGGATGGTGTTCTTCGCCACCTTTGCTACTGGGCAGGCGTTATGCCGCTGAACAAGCACTACGACGATTCCTTGAAGCGCGACTACTTCTACTAATGCTTTAACATGCTTTTATTCGTACGCGTTATGTATCAAGTAACGCACAGGGGCCGCAATGAAAATCAAGTCCATGCAGAAAACGATGGAGGGGCTGAAAAGTCTCACCAGCTTCCTGATCTTGTCGAACGTAGGCCTTTCGGTAGCAGTTGCGCTGCTTTCCATCAACCAAATGGGGCAGCACGAAACAACCCGCTTAGTTCCACCAACCCTGGACAAGGCGGTGAAAGTGGGCTGGAACAACGCGGACGACGAGTACCTCAAGTCCTTTGGCCTCTATGCCTCAACGCTGATGGGCAACGTCACGCCGAAGAACGTGAACTTCATCGCCGACTCCGTGAGCGCCTTCGTTGATCCGAAGATCTACGCGGACGTTCGCAAGCAGATGTTTGTGCTGGCCAACGATCCCGTATTCGCAACGAATGCCGGCTCCGTGTCCTGGACCCCCACGGACATCAGCTACGAGAAGGACACGAAGAAGGTCTTCATTCTCGGCTCGATGGAAACGCGCAGCGCAGTTGGCAGGCCGAAGCAGGACTACCAGGTGGTCGAGTACGTCATCGAGATGCGCGCAGGCCGCCCATGGATTGAGGGCTTTAACCACTATCCGGGCAACAACCCCAAAACACTCAAGTGGCTTCAGTCTCACCCACCTAAGCCAGCAGAACCTACCAAGGAGGCGCTTCAGTGAAACGCTCAGCCATTGCTTTAGTCGTGCTGGCCACCATCCATGCATCCATCTCATGGGCTGATGGGATGGCGGAAGTCAAGCTACCGCCTGTTCCTACAGCCGCAAAACGTGTCAAACCTGTCGAAGCGCAGCCACTTCCAGGCTTGGGCGTGATGCCCGGTGCCGACTCAGATTCGCGCACCCAGGTTGTTCGCGTGAGCTCAGACCGGAACGAAGTTATCTACGTTTCGAACATCTTGCCGAACCGTATTTCCACACCGTTCGCTTTACCTAAAGCTGTAGACCAACAACCTGACGATTTGGATATCTCCCAGATCGGCCAATCTCTTTATGCGACGATGAAAACCAAGGATAAGCCAGTCGCACTTTACGTGACCGGCTCCAATCCAAATGACCCAGTTATTTCCTTGACCCTGATTCCAAAGGAACTTCCGCAGCAGACGATTACGTTGCAGCTGGACAAGCCAATGGCAGAGCCTGGTGGTCATGGGTCTGAAAACCACGCTCCCGACAGCAACAATTACACCGACACTATCCGCTATGTGCTCCGTGAAGCAGCCCTCGGAAAAACCCCTGAAGGTTTCAGCGAAGGTTTGCTGCCGGCATCGGCAGCTAACATCGGCAATGTAATTGCTTACCCGAAAGTCCGCTACTCCGGGCCAGAATACGATATCTATCGTTATAGTCTGCAAGGAACCTCTAAAACTGACGTTGACCTTGACGAGGGCACTTTCTACAGCGAAGGCGTCCGGGCCGTTTCATTCTTCCCAACCGCCACTCTTCGTGCCGGCATGACCACTGACGTATTCATCGTCTCTGATAAGTCGGCAACGAGGAACTAAACATGGCGATTAATGACCAGTTGAAGGAAAAGTGGAACGGTCTCAGTCCGCGTATGCGAACCATCGTCGCCATTGCCGGCCTTTTCAGTTTTCTGATGATTGTCGGCACGGTAATTGTCGGCAACGACAAACCTAAGGCCAACACGAAAGCCAGCACGACGTCCGATACAAAACTGCTGTTGCCTCGCGGGGATAACAATACTCCCGAGCAACTCATGGCTTTGATGGCTGCACAGAACAAACGGCTCGATGAGTTCGGCAGATCGATCAAGCAGATGGATCAGGATCGCAGGGATGATCGGCTACGTGCACTCGAAGAACAGCAGCGTATGCAGAAACCAGACCCAGTGACTCAGGACACGCTTCGCGAGCTGAAGCGCGTGAGTGATCGACTGGAAAAGCTGGAGCAGGGCAAGACTAGTGCAGCTCCAGCTCTGAATGGCGCATTGCCTGGTTATGAAAGTGCCACTGGCACTGCTGAAGCCGTGCAGGAGGCGAAGCCGAAAGTAGCAACTCTGCGAATCACCGGTGGCACGCAAACTACACGTAGCGAGGCCCCAAAGCAGGCAGAGAAGCCAACTCCAGCAATGCCTGCCGGCTCGTTCTTCGAAGCGGTGCTGCTGAACGGTATGGATGCTCCGACCAGTTCCACGACGCAGAAGAACCCTGTGCCAACAACTATGCGCATCAAGTCTGACGCAGTGCTTCCTAACAAGTACAACGTCGACGTCAAAGAATGCTTTGCGCTGGCTTCAGGCTACGGCGTTCTCTCCAGCGAACGCGCCATGCTCCGGACCGAAACGTTCTCCTGCGTACGCAAGGACGGCAAGATCATTGAAGGAAAGATGGAAGGTTACATCGTTGGCGAAGACGGGCGTGTAGGTATGCGTGGCCGTCTCGTATCGAAGCAGGGCCAAATGATTGCCAAGACTTTGGTCGCCGGCGGCCTCTCCGGCCTGGCTCAAGGTATGACCCCGCAAACAATCCCTCAATTGAGCCTGAGTGATAGCAGCACGACTCAAACACAAAGCGCTGACGCTTCGACCATTCTGCAAACTGGTGTTGCTAAAGGCTTCTCTACTTCCGCGAACGAGATCGCCAAATTCTATATGGAGATGGCTCGCGAAATGACACCGGTTGTTGAAATCGACGCCGGCCGAAAAGTTACGGTCATGCTGGTGAAAGGGATCGAACTGAAATGATGAAAGGTAATCATATGAAACGTTCAGCATTAGCCGCAGCGCTGTTGCCTATTGCTCTTCTGAGTGGCTGTTCGTCCTGGCTGAATACCGCCGGTGAAGACGAGTTCTCGTGCCCAGGCATGCCGCAAGGCATCATCTGTAAGTCGCCAATGGCTGTTTACAAGTCTACTGAACAAAGTCCCGCGCTGACAGACAGCGATATGCCAATTGGTCAAAAGGCACCGAGCGTAAAGTACGGTGACAATATGGGAAAGACTGCCGGCTCTGAGCATAACCTCAAGGTGTCGAACGGTGTGCCAGGGCCAGTTGTTGCAGATCTTGCCCGTCCGGTTCGAGTTCCGGCCCAGGTTATGCGGATCTGGATCGCTCCCTGGATCGACAGTAAAGACGATTTGCACTTTCCGTCCTATCTCTTCACCGAGATCCAGCCACGCACCTGGTCGTTTGGTAAGTCCGAATATTCCGGCCAAGGCATGGTGGTTCCACATCTTGAGTTAACCGCTGTACCACCAGTTAACGTTCCAGCCCCTAAACCGGAAAACGTTGCTGCAGAACCAACCAATTACGGACCGCAAGTTTCGTCGTCCGCAATCCCATCCACAACTGACATCAATCTGAACTGATAACACTGGGAGCTACACAATGACCGCACAAATCGCACAAATCGAGACCACCGCAGTAGCAGCTGCTCCATTCAAGAAAATCGACAAGCGTGCACTGCTGAGCATGGCTGTTATCGGCCTGGCTGTGGCCGCCGACGTGACCGCAGGCTCCGACTCCACCTTCACCGAGATCGTTACCAGTCTCGACGGCTGGATGACCGGCTCCCTCGGTAAGGTCTTTGCTCTCGGCGCTCTGGGTACCGGCCTGGCAATCGGCGTGGTCAAGCAATCGGTCATGGCCGTTGTGACCGGGGTAGCTGTAGCGCTCTCCGCAAGCGTTGGCCCAGGCGTGCTGACGAACATCTTCACCGCAACGCTGTAACGCCCCTCAAGGCGCACTAGGTCGCTAGTGCGCCTTTTTCAACTGGCTCTGCCTGCGGGTTGCCCTCCAGGCCTTCCAAGCCTACTCAACCACCAATTATGGCGAACAGTGAAATGGCAGCCTCGAAAGCGACGCTCAAAGGGGACAGAAAATCTACCCCTCAAGAAAAACTCAATGTTCGGGCGATTGATCCCGACTCCAAAATCTTCTTTTGCTCCGACGGTAATGAACATTATCTCGGGGGATGTTTTGTTTCCGATGCCCTGACAGGCGCCAGCGCTTCGACTGTTGACAAGCTCCAGTCTGCTCTGAGCATGAGCTTTGCTCCAGGCACCTACATTCAGATTGCGATGCTTGAGAGCCCCGATGTCGGCGAATACATCGATGCATATCTGAACAGCAAACCTGCGCTCAACCCGATCCTCAAGGCACTCTCACGCCAGCATGCGAATCTGATTAGTGGCGGAGTCGATGTCCCGCTGGTCCAGCGCAGCGGTGTGATGCTCAACCGTCAGCGCATTATCGTTACGGTCAAATTCCCGTGCCGTAACGATCGCCCAGACGATGCTGACATCGCGGCCACGAAAGAATCGGCCGACCGGGTCACAGAGGCTCTCAAGGCAGCGTCGCTTAACCTGTTCCAGCTCGATGCTGTAGGTTATCTGGTGCTCATGCGGATCCTCACAAACCTGTGGGACTCTCCCCGGTCACACTACGACGAAGAGCAACTGATCAAGGATCAGATCTATTACCCAGGCGACTCCATCAATTACGATGATCCGTCGACCATCAATTTCAATGACGGCACTCACTACGCGAAAGCGCTGAGCGTTAAACACTTCCCGCAGCGCACCAGCCTCGCGATCATGAACCACATGATCGGCGATCCCAACGGACTCTCGAACCAGATCACCGAGCCGTACTACATGGTGTTGACCATCCACTATCCGGATCAGGTCGTGAAGAAGGACGAAGTCAAGCAAACGTCCTCAATCATCAACCACCAGGTCTTTGGGCCGACAGCACACCTGATACCCATCCTCAGCTACAAGAAAAAAGGTATCGACACTCTAATCCACGAGATCGACGGCAAAGGCGCGATCATCGTTGAGGTGAACTTCACGATTTTCCTCTTCTCGCGTGACAAGCAGCGCCTGAACAAGCTGTCCGCGGGCCTGCAGGCCTACTACACGTCTCTGGCTTTCGAGCTCCGGGAAGACCGGCGCATTTTGGAAGCTCTCTGGAACAACCTGCTGCCTCTGAATACAACAAAGGAAGGGGTCAAGAACCTCTATCGTTTCCACACGATGGCAGTGCGACATGCCTGCCAGTTCCTCCCGATACTCGGTGAGTGGACTGGCAGCGGAATGGCCGGCGCAATGCTCATGCTCACCCGCCGCGGCCAGCCGGCTCTGGTTGATCTGTATGAATCGAACACCAACTACAGCGGGATCATTTTTGCTGAGGCTGGTGCTGGCAAGTCGTTCTTCACACAAAAAATCGCCGCGGATTACCTCGCTGCTGGCGCCAAGCTGTGGGTGATTGACGCCGGCCGAAGTTACCTCAAGCTGTGCAAGATGGTTGGCGGTGAATTCATCGAGTTCAAGCCTGACTCGGATGTGTGTCTGAACCCCTTCACGCACGTTGAAGACCTGCACGAAGAAATGGATATCCTCAAAGCCACCATCGCCAAGATGGCCGCCCCCGAGGACACGCTTGACGACTACCAGCTGTCCCGAGTTGAACAGGCCATCACCAGTACCTGGGAGAAGTTCGGCAACCGCGCAAACATTACCACCGTCGCTGATTGGTTCATCAACCAGTCAGACGACCCAGAGTGCCTGCGACTGGGGCGCCAGCTGTTCCCGTTCGCCGGCGGCCAATACACCAAGTGGTTCGATGGCGAGAACAACCTGGATATGAGCAATGCGTTCATCTGCATGGAGCTGAGCGACCTGAAAGGGCGCCCAGCGCTTCAACAGGTGGTGTTGCTGCAGCTGATCTCGCGTATCAACCATGACATGTACAAAGCTCAACTGGGCGAGCGGGGCCGGAAAAAAATCCTGATTGTCGATGAGGCCTGGGAGATGCTCGACGACCCAATGATGGCCAAGGCAATGGTCGCCGCATACCGTAAAGCGCGGAAAGAAGACGGGGCGGTGCTGGTGGTCACGCAGGCTATCGGCGATGTCTATGCGTCGAAAAACACCGAGGCTATCGCCGCGAACTCGGCCTGGCAGTTCATCCTGCAGCAAAAATCTGAGTCGATTGACTCTGCTATCGACAGCAAGCAGTTCAAGATCGAACCTTACGGGGCTCACATGCTGAAGACGGTGCACACCATGCCCGGCAAGTACAGCGAGATCATGGTCAAGCGTAGCGAAACCGACTGGGGCATCGTGCGCCTTGTTGTAGATGAATTCCACAACGTGACGTTCTCCTCGAAAGGCGCAGCTCGTAACGAGATCCTCGACGATCTTGACCGTGGCATTGATGCGGTAGAGGCCGTCAATAACTTCATGGCTCGCCAGAGCTCAGCAGCCTAGTAGGCAGCAGATAACGCCTGCTCACAGCCCGGTCATCAGCCGGGCTTTTTGTTGTCTTAAACAATACTGCTGTCGTAATGCTACGTGTTATGCTTCCACGAACAACTGCGCGCTGAGCGCTGCCTCTTTACATCGCTACTAGGAAACGCCGAGATGACTGATACCGCGGACAGCCAACAACAACCCGGGGAACAAATCCGCCCTGATGACGACCAGGTGAGGACGAAGCCAGCGAGTGTTAGTAAAACCCAGCAATCACCTGGTGGTGTTTCCTTTCTGACATGCGCCGTCGTGGCTCTCGCTGTATCCGGCTTTACCAGCTTTATGGCCTATCACTACGCCGGACAGAACATCAACTCTGGCGCCCAGGTAGTGCTGGTGGACGGCACAAAACTCGCCAATGCGCAGATGAAGCGAACGCTCGATAAGGCCGGAATGAGCCCCGAGCAAGCGCAGGCAGACGGTCTCACATTTGTGACTGACCTTCAGAATGTGCTGAAGGCATACACCGATTCAGGGGTACTGGTCATCAACTCCTCGGTAGCCCTCAATGCCCCTGCAGGGTTGAACGTAACCGATCAGGTTGCCCAACACCTCGGCCTTGAGCTGGAGTGATCTCATGCGCGCTAAAGCACTGGCGACTCGACTAGTCTCCCCATTCAAAACCTTGCGAACGGACAAACCACGTCTCCGCTTTCTCCGAAATTCGATCCTTGGTATCGCAGCAGCTTTCATCGTCGCTATTGCAGCGGTTACGACATTTCGCCAGGACTACCGGATTGGCGTTGACCTTGCGTCAGTCCGCTGCTTGCCCTGGCGCCTTTACATGATCACTTACGGCCGGCCTGCTGACCTGAAGCGTGGCGATTTTGTAGCGTTCGTGCCAAAGGATGGCCTTATGGGCGAACACTTTGAAGGGAAGACCGTCGGAAAAATGGTTGCTGGACTCCCGGGCGATAAACTGGTCGTGAAGAATAACGTCGCTTACATCGGTGATCGCTTGATCGGTGAGCTGGACCTCATCGAGAAACTGGGCAAAAAGCCTGGCGATTTGGATCGAGTCATGACGGTGCCGGCGGGCAAGATTCTTGTCATCGGAACAGAGCCTCGGAGCTACGACGGTCGTTACTGGGGCTTTCTTGATGAGAAGCTGATCATTGGCAGGGTAGGGCCCATCATCTGATGAAAGCCTCATTCAAACGATTTAATAGTATGCGTACGCGTTATGCATTGACTAAATGCTTGTTGGTATTCGCTGCTGCATCTCTCGCCGTTTTACCAGGTGCTGCCTCTGCTGAATCCGACAGTGGCTCTCCAAGGTTCATCGAACGCAAGGCAGAAGGCTGGTTCTTCTACAAAGACCCTAAAGAGAATCCACCGCCTCCGCCGCTGATCCGTCAAGAACCCAAAGCTCCCGTAGGAAAGCCTGCCTCCGAAGAGCCCAAGATTCAGCCGTTCTCTGTTTCGTGGTTACGGGAAAACATGCCGAAACTGCTGGATGCCGCGATCGACGATCCTAGCAAGGAAAACGTTGAGGCTTACCTATATGCGCAACGCGTTGCCATGGACAAGTCACAGCGCTATGCAGAGATGACAACCCGAGTTGTGGCCGCCGACCCATTTTTGGATGAAAACAACCGCGTCCCTATCGCGACCTACACGAAACCGTTCTTCCTGCGCAACGCTCAGGCTGGTGTAACCGAAGCACTAAAGCATGTTGCGACCGTTGGCGGTTTGTGGGTTTTCTTCGATTCGAAGTGTGAGTTCTGCCGACCTCAAGTTAATACCGTTCAAAAGCTGGCCCAGGAATACGGATTTGTCACGAAATTTATTTCCATGGATGGCAAGCCACTCCCGAATGTGACTGAATTCGAGAGAAACTCCGGGCAAGCTAGCATCCTGAACCTTCGTATTACACCAACTACTGTTCTTGTTGTTCCGCCGAATAATTACTACATCGTATCGCAAGGGATGATGGCCCAAGATCAGCTTGCAGAGCGGATCATCATTGCAGCTGATAGCAACAATTTACTACCCAAAGACATTGCTCAGAAGATCAATTCCTATGACCGAGGCGTCTTGACTAATGAAGACACTCAACAGGGTGCAAGTGAAGATCCAAAGCAATGGGTTAAATACCTGAAGGACAAACTGGAAGGCCGCTACGAGGGGGGCAGCAATAATGCGGAATAAATTTAAGCAGCTGGTTTCGTTACTACTTGTGGCGACGCTTAGCATGGTTTCAATACCAGCGTCAGCAGGGCTGGCTGACGCATTAGACGGTATGTTCATGTCGAACAGCACCAGCGCTGGGGCTTTCTCCAGCCAGAGCCGGGGGGGTATGGTCGGCGGTGGCGCAGCCCTCCGAAGTCCAGTTCGAAACATTAACCTAGTCGCGTTCGATCCACCCCGATTCTCCGCCGGCTGTGGCGGGATTGATATGTTTGCGGGGTCATTTTCGTTCATTAACGCCGACGCCCTGGTTGCACTTTTCCGTCAGATTGCCGCTAACGCTGTTGGCGTGGCGTTCAAAGCTGCCATCGACGCGATCAACCCGGCGCTAGGCAAGCTAATGCAGGATTTCCAGAATAAACTGCAAGCCCTGAACCAGATGATGAAGAACACCTGCGCAGTCGCTAACTCGATTGTTAAGTCGTTCACAGATCCGTCAGCTCGAAAAGAGATGGTGGATCAAGCATCGACGGCAGCATCTGCTGCAACCGGTTCTTTCTCTGATCTGTTTGCTGGATTGTCGGATCTATTCAGCTCTCCGAACAGCAGTTCTGACAAAGGTACGAATAACGGAAGTTGCGAAGAGTGCGGCAATCCTGTTTGGAAGGCACTTACAGACACCTCTTCCGGCCAATACCTAGGTAATCCTGATAGTGGAGAGGCCGATAGCAACCTCGCTAACGAAGTTGTGATGAGTATGATTGGCGCAGTTGTAATGACTGCCCCAGACAGCTCCTCGAAAAACTCTGATGGTTCTGAGAAGCCTAAAGTTGGACAGATCTATAGCCCCACTTTGACGTTGATGAACTTCAAAAATGGCTCAAGCACCAACAGCACCCCGCTCAAAATACTGCACTGCAACAACGGGTACGAGCGCACCAAGTGCACGAGCATTAACCCCAACAAAACTCTGAGCTTTGATGGCACCTTGGGCTACACCAACAAAATGCTCTTCGGTTACGCACAAGGCGCAACTAGTGGCACGGCTAGCACGTCGATCGTAGGAAAGCTTACGAGCTGCACGGGCAGTTCCTGTGGCTTCACCGCAGCTCAGAAGCAGTTCATCGAATCTATCAATACGCCAGCTCTGGCATTGATCAGAAAAGTTCAACAATTCCCGGGGGCTATTCAGGGTGTTGCTGAGCAAATGGCTCCAATTATCGCCAATGAGTTAGCGGTTAAATATGGTGAGGCTGCTTTGTACGCCGCCAATCAGACATTCAACGGAGTCAAGGGCATAAAGCCAGACTTTGTAGATCAAAACATTAACAAACTAACTCAAGAACTGGCAGCAATCAGGTCTGAACATGCGAACTTCCAACCTAAAATTGTTGCCACTGAGCAATATATCAACATGATCCTTACCAGCAACCCAGCCATCTTCGTCAAGCCGGGCCTCTAGGAAATATTATGGACTTCACTGTATATGTACTGGGTGATGTTTCTACCTTTTATAACACGCTCAACAGCGTAGCAATGGTATTCAACGCCAAAGGCTTCATGACTGGCGTATACTTGGTAGGAGGCTTCATTGCATTGATCTCTGGGATTATGTTCGTAATCCAGAAGGGTGCCTCGGAACAGTTCATTCCGGCAAACGGTCCTGTTGGGGGGCTCTTTGGTTTTGCCATGATGGTTGCTTGCTGCACCATCACAGCCGATGTGAAAATTGAAGACATTTACACTGGGACGGTTAACAAAGTTGACAACGTTCCGCTAGTCATAGCGGCACCAGCCAGCCTATTCACAACAACCATGTATGGCCTATTTGAGAAGATCAACACGGCTTATCAAAGTACTTCTGGAAGTTATATGGCTGTTACTCAAAATGGCTTTGTGACCCCATTGAAATTACTGCTCACTCTTCGTAAAGGCGTGGAGAATGTTGATCCGTATCTTGTGGCTAGCCTGAAACAATATGTGATTGACTGCGTTCCTGGATCGACGACTTTCAGCATAGAGGACTTCCAGCAGTCCACGAATATTGTCTCTTACGTGCTAGGCCATTCCCGTGGCTCGGGCCTAACCACCTACTGGGACAATGTGAATATTGGTGGCAAAGCGCTTTCTTGCCCGGAAGCGCAGACAACGCTATCAGCCAAGGTTGACGCGTTCCCATCTTCGGCAAATGCGAAGAAGATGATCAATGCAGGCATGAAGGATAAAAGCCCGTCGGGCAGTGCCTACACACCTGACGATGTAATGGCTGCGATTACCAACCTGGTACCTTCGCTCTGGTCGTCAGCCCAAAGCGCTGACGACTTCATGGTAAACGCACTGTTCTTTAATTCTATCGTGGGAACATATAACTGCCTGGACAGCATTTCCGATCAAAACAGTTTCAACCTTTGCATGACTTCCTTGACTCAGCAAGACGAGCAGTTCCGCTCCGATGCTGCGGCATCTGGTAGTTTCTTTGCCAAAATGATGATGCCGACAATGGTCTTCCTTCAAATCCTTTTCTTCGGATTCGCCCCTATCGTCATCATTTACAGCCTTTTCAAAGGGGCTGGATCTCTGATGATGTATGTAAAATTCTTAGGTTTCGGAATTTGGACAACATCTTGGTTGCCATTTTCCGCAGTCATTCAGATGTACATTCAAAACGATGTCGCTGAAAAGATGGCTGAATTCACCGAGAAAGGCCTCGTTCCAAGCAACCTGAAGGCCGTCTACTACGACGTCCTGGCGACACGACTCGGTACTGCCTCGGACATGCTGGCGGCAACACCGCTAATTTCTGCAGCAATGCTCGGGCTGACAGCCTACGGCATGGTGAGCCTCGCCAGCCGCTGGTCCGGCCGAGACCACAATGACGAGAAATTGCAATCTCCGGATATTCTGAAGAACGGCCCCCACGTCGATGTTGCAAGCCGTAACCAATACCAGTCGGAGCATTCCGGTAGCGTCAAAAACGGGCTATCGCTGAATGGCGCCACCTGGAGCAAAGCAGATCTGAAAAATACGCTCAGTACCTCCACCCAAAGTGCATTCGGCTCCGATCATTCGAAGCGGAGCGAAAGCTCTTCTGCAGTCGAAGCGGCTCTACGGCAAATGTATTCGCATAAATCTGGTGATAGTTGGACGGATCAGCGTATGCAATCGCTTGATCGACAGCACACCAACATCTCCCAACAGGCAATGAAGCTTGGAGATAGCATTGGTCAATCCTTGGGCTTCTCTGGTAAGGAGCTGAGTCAGTTCAGGGAGGCATTCGATGCCAAGGTCGGAATCAGCGGCATTTTCGGAGGTGTTTCTGCCGGTATTCAGAACGCAACTGCTAAGGAAATGACCAAAGCCCAGGCGTCTACGATCGCATCCCAATTTGGTGCGGAGATCTCTAAGAACGAGAGCGACATGTCTGGTTGGAAGGCTGCGGTTGCTAGTACATTCTCTCACAGCACTGGAAGAGAAGCCGCTACGGAAAACGCGCTGGGTCGCCGCCTCAGTGCAACCACCGCCGATACCCAGTCGTCTTTCAATCGCTTCCAACAAGCTACCTCGGCGGAAGCTGGCGTTTCTGCAAATGTGCAGATCAGTGAGGAGACCACAGGCGGGAATCTCACGCGGTCCCCGCAGGGCATGCAGGCCCTCAACCAGGCTATCGCCGGGCTTAGTGATTCGCAGCGCAGTGCGTTCAACCAGAAATTCCCCGAGCTGGAAACACGCTATGCCCAAAATTCCACGGGAATGGTAGGTGCACGTGAGTCCGCTCAACTGTGGGCTCTCAAGTCGATCGGCGCTGAAACTGAATTCGCGAATGTCATTTCGGCTATGACGGGCAACGTTGTGGGTGGTCCAACCGAAGGAGATGCTGGAAAATTCAAAGGCGTAGGTGGAAAAGCAGCCCAGGTCAGTGACAACCCAGCCGGTCCGGTCTCTCGTGCGAACATCGGCAACCCGTCGATGAATGTTCCTGGAGTCAATCCAGATCAGATCGGACCTACAGGCGCTCCGCAGCAAAGCGAACTCAGAGAGGTATCGTCGGGAATGGATCCATACCGCTCTTACGAAGACCGCGAGACATATGTTTCGTCCCAACTGCCGAGTAGCCATGCCAAATCGCAGGAGCAGATGCGGGCAGGTAAAACGGCAATTGAAAATTCTGACCCTACGATTAGCCCGGAACAGATTCGCGACACAATGTCGACGAAACCTATCACTAACACAATGGTGGGCGTTGGCCAGGCAGAGCAACAATGGGAACAAGAGAACCCTAAAACTGCGATGGCCGTGACGGCTGCTACGATGCTTGTCCCCGGCGCAGGGTGGGGAGGCGCAGCCCTCAAAGGTGTGCAAGCTGGAAGGGCCGCTATGGCTGCGCGAGGGGCGGCAACTGCTCTCAAGACCGCAGAGGCTGGTACTGAGGTTGCGCAGGCAGCACGCGTTGTCAACGCCGCCGGCCACGAAGTACCAGCTTTGCTCCGTGGCCAAGGTCAAGCTTCGCGTGTTGTGAACGCCGAGCATGTGGCAGAGGCGGCAAAAACCGCAAAAGACGCCACGACGGCCGCGCGCACAGCGGGTCGTGAATTTACCGGCGCTACTAAGCTTGCTGGGAACGTATCAGTGGTTCCGGGCATGATGATCGCTTCCGACCAGATGGCAGATAGCTACAACGCTGATGTGGCCGCCAACGGCAAGCCCGAGCGTTATGAGCCTGGTTCGAGCGTGCGCTCAGTGCTTCAAAGCGAAGCTGCTCCGGCACAGAGTGGTCAGCCTCTTGTAGCTCCAATGCCGGCGCCAGCTGATGCTCTCGCTCCTTTAGGTGGTCATGCAGGCAACTTGATGGCTGCTCCCGGCGAAAATGGGCAATCCCCAGCGCTAGGTCAGCCCCTTGTCACACCGATGAACACGAACGCTGAAGCTGGTGACCTGATGACAGGGTCTGGAGGGGGTTTAATGACCGCCGGGCCTCAATCGCCGGCTAGCGCCGGTCTTTCAGCAGGAGAACCTCAACAAGCAGCCTCAGAAAGTGGTCAAGGTAGCCCATATGGCGAGGGCATGATGGGGGCAGCGGATGCGTACCAGTCCCCGTTCTCCGGCGGAGAGAAGCCAGCGCCAGCTACACGAGTAATGACGTTGCAGAACACTGTTGTGGGCCCGGAGGACAAGGGTGACGGGGACGCCAAGCCGCCAACGACAAGAGGAGGCAGTCACTAACCATAGGTACTGAATAAAGCCCGACATAGTCGGGCTTTTTCGTACCATGCCGGTGTGCAACCTTCACCTCTGCCATCTCCTACAACGCTAACCAGGCATTCCGCTGAATCTTTGACGAGTGCCGCGGGGGCCTGGAGCAATAGCATGGCGGTCTAACCAGGTCGCAGCTTGCTCTACAAATGCAAAACCCCCGTCAGTACGGGGGTTAGGCGTATTCACAAGCTTTAACGGACAAACCAGACACCCGGTATTAACGCTCTTGCATCACCTTAGAAATCATACCGTTGGCCAGGTTCATATAGAGTGCACTATCGCCTGAGACGTCGTCAGGCGTGATCACATACTTACCGCTGATCACCATGGACGGTGTGGCGTCGACGCCATATGTGAGGAGCTTGGCAAATGCTCTCTCCAGTCTTTGTTGCGTGACGTTATGCCAGGCCTCATTGAAACCCTGGACGTCTGCCATCGCTACCGCTCTCGACCACGTGCCAGGGTCCTCCATTGTCATGCCGTTTTGCTGGATCAGCGTATAGGCCGCTGACATGAATGCAGCAAGTCGGCTCGGATCTGCATCCTGGACAGCGAAGAATGCACGAGCTGCGATGTAGTTCCCTTTGTCGGGAACCGCTACAGGAAGGAACTCAGCTGACCAGCCGGGCGGCAACGTTTTCGCCCAGCGTGAGAAGGTCTGGTCGTATGAAGCGCAGACAGGGCATGCGAACGAGAAGAACACCACTACCTTGTGACTGTCTTCTGCCTGAGCCGAAACCTCCCTATACGGCAGTGATGGCTGCGACTCCTGCGCTATCGAGAGGACTGGAGTGGCCAGTAGGGCTGCCATAGCCATCTGCGCTATAAACTTCTTCATATAACCGTTCCTTGCTGATCAGGTTCTGCTCGATGAGCATGTCGAAAATCGATTCTTGATTACGCTCGGCACGCCACAACTCAACAGTTTCCTTCAGTGCTTTGAAGTTAATTTCTCGGGCGGCGGCTAGGTCGTTCAAAAACTCGACAGCACCCTCGGTGAAGCCAAGCGCATTTACTACGTCATCTTGTGAGGCAAACTTCAGATCGATGAGGGCTTGCCCGAACTTTTTCACCTTTCCTTCAATAGTGCAGCGGAGTTGCAGCTCCGCTGCCTGATTCGCTTGAGTAAAGGTGATTATGCCTTGCGCAATCAGAACATCGCCGATGCGTCTGACTGTCGGTTTGACTGAGTCGTCTTTAATCAGGGTCCGCACCCGTGACATAGTGGTCACGCCATCAGTCACCATCCGCACGGCGGATTGGCCTAACGTGTCGAATTGGTTTTGTCGCGCAGCAGCGTTAAGGACTGTCATCTCGCTACCGCCACTGACTATGGCTGAGCGAACTTGCTTGTCCGATCTGATAAGTTCAATAATTGGGCATTTACCGGAGAATGCTTCTTTCGATGCCGCTATTGGTACGTATCCAGTCACTGCTGGTAGCCCATTTTTCTTCAGCCACATACGCTCAACATCATTTATGGGCGCCCACTCATGTTCTACATCCGCCCGCAAAGTTGGGACCAGCCTTTGCGCAATCACGCCAATTAGAACGGAAGCTAGCGTCTGGGCGTCGACACCCAGATCAATGATCCGCGGGACAGCTTGAGCGGCGCTGTTGGAGTGCAAGGTAGCGAATACCAGGTGACCAGTGTTCGCAGCCTGAATGGCAATCTGTGCGGTTTCCTGGTCACGGATCTCACCAATCAGAATGACGTCTGGATCCTGACGCAATAGAGCCCGAAGCCCCAAGGCGAAACTGAGCTGGGGTGTAACGTTGATTTGGACAAAGCCCTTGACCACATACTCGACAGGATGCTCGATCGTACAGATGTTAAGCGTTCCATCGTTGATTGCGTTGAGCGCAGCGTAGAGGGTGGTGGTTTTCCCTGAGCCGGTTGGACCGGTGACGAGGATCAACCCTTGAGGTTCGTTGATCATCTCGCGGAAAGCATGCTCAACCAGCATTGGCATCCTGATGCGTTCGAGGTCCATCGACGCGTTTTCTTGATCGAGCAACCGGCATACGATTTTTTGCCCGTTGTGGCTTGGAACCAAGCTCACTCGAACTTCTAGCTCAATACCCGGATATCTCAACCCGATGCGCCCGTCGATGGGAATCTGATGCTGAGAGAGGTCCATGGTGGCTCGCGATCGAATTTTCGTATCGATCATTTTGCCCATCGCCGGCTCTACGGTATCAAAGTGTCTGAGCTTGCCGTCTTCACGCAATTGAATATACACATGCCCTTGAACCCACTGAAAATGAATATCCGGGATTCTTTTCTGAGCAGCCATCAGGAACAAATCGTTCAAGTACGTGGCCGCAGGCTTATCCGATGGCGAGTTGAAAATAAAAAGATCTGGCTCTTTTGCCACAGTCAGCTCCTATTTAGCCTGGCCGCTAGTGCAAGTGAGTTCTGGGCCATAGAACAAACGCGAGATGAAATTTTGCACGGCTTTATCGGCTGCAATGCTCCAGAGCAGCAAATCAATCCGTGAGTCAGTACTGAGATAGTTCGTGCCAGCCCAACGAACCGCATCAAAAACCACTCGTATCGGTAAAGCCCCACGGTCTACTCGCTCACAGGGCTCTTCAGGCGATACTGTGTACAGTATCCACCCGAATAACAAGACAGCAAAACCACTGCTGAATAGCTGTTTCATTTATAGACCACCATAGTTACTCATAACTTCCTGAATATATATCCGCTGATTTTTCTCGTTGGGACTGTTGTATGCGCCAACAGCTTTCCAGACGTGGCCGTGAGAGGCGATGTTGCTTGCTAGGATCCACGCCCCAACATTTGCACTGACACAGCGATCTAAAAGCTCTTTCTCACCGATGCCGTATTTCGACAGCGCAGGGAGCCAAGATGAGTTGATCTGCATCAGCCCAATGTCCCAGCTGCCGTCGCTGTTCTTAGGGCTCACTGCGTCAGCTTTACCCGGGCGATTTTCGGTGATCTGGATGGCGCGGAGCAGCTTCTCGCTGACCCTATAGCGGGCAGCGGCGTCGGCGAAGCAGTCCGCGTGAGCAGCCGAGGACATCTCGGTCAGCACACCTGCCAGAAGAAAAAGGAGGGATAGTTTTTTCATGCGCTTAAGAATACATTACGCGTATCAATAAACAAGGTGTATCAGACCATGGCTTTATCGAATCGACTGCCGGCCTTGTTGGCGCTGCCCCTAGCGCTCGCCAGCGTCACCTGTGCAGCTAACAGCTCCGCAGACACTTCCGCCGCTGCATACTTCAGTAGCGAAGCCGCTGGGGACTCCGGCCTTCCAGATATCTCCTCTGCCATGAAGGGACTACTCTCTACCGCCCGTGAGGGAGGCGACGTGCTTCGGACGTGGGCAGCCTACAAGGCCGGAGATAAGGCCGCACTGCCGAAGCTTTTTGAACTCGCCCAGGGCGGGAATAGCCGAGCACAGAACGTGGTGGGCTATCTGCTGGACCACGGCGAAGGCGTCAAGAAGGACAGCGCTGCCGCTGCCGCATATTTCTCAGCCGCCAGCACTGACTACCCCCTTGCTAGGTACAATCTGGCCGTCCTTACCTTACTTGGCCGTGGTGTTGCGAAGGATGAGGCCAAGGCGATGGAGATGTTCGAGTCTTCTGTGAAGGACGCATCCGTCGACCTCGCCGCTGTACGCCTGTCACTCTACTACCTCAACAAAGGCGACCGTGACAGGGCCTGGACATGGGCAAACGAAGGCGCCAATCGCGGTAACGTGACTGCCTACTACCTCCTTGGGCGCATGCTCTACGAGCGGGGAGAGTATCAGGAAGCGTACAACTGGCTGACGAAGGCGGCGCAAGCCAGCGAGCCCAACGCGCCGGCTATCCTCTCGGCCATGTACAAAAATGGCCATGGCATGAATGAGAACAAGAAGATGGCTGCTTCCTGGTGGATGATCTACGTCGGCCTTAACAAGGGAAAACCGGGGATGAATTCGGGTGGCATATCGTCCTTCGGGCTCAGCTCAAAAGAGCAGAACGACGCGACCAGCTTCGCAACCAACTGGCTTGCGACACATAAGCACATGAAGCGCCCTGACTACGACGCCACACTGCTCCAGGCCAACAGGAACGACAAATCTTGACTCCAGGCGTACAGCGCCGCGGCTAGCAAAGCCAAGCCAAGAATGGGCCACGAGATGAGGGCCAATCGCCAGTCTGTCCTCGATGGCCAGCAGTGCAGGATTATCGGCCCTGCCAGAATCCAACAGCTCAGATCCACCAAAGTCAGTCCCCCCGAATGATTCGAGGTTCGCCAAAAGGCGAGCGCATAAAGGCCTGGCAAGGCAAATAGGGGCGCAAGAGCAGTTATCCAGGCATTCGCCCAGGTCAGGCGCTCGAACTCTACTGACCCTAGGATAATTTGATTCCCTTCGCGGCGGGGTATGAGCGACATTCCGACTGGCTTCGCCTTCGTGAAATACCCCACCAGGAGGTGGGCTATTTCATGGGACAGAACCCCAGCGCTCCTAAGTAGAGACGTTGCTAGCCACCGGGGTGGCAACGCTCTGACGACAACTGCCATTGCGAGCATCGGCACCACGTAACCACGAGGGCTTGCGAACGCAAACTCCATCGTGGCGCGATAGAACTCATCCACCGTGTCGACCTCGCACAATTGTCCTTCAGCATTGGTGACCGGGCGGCGATCGGCACGGCCTCATACAAATCTATCAGATTGCTTTCGATGCCTGAACTGACTTACAGTTACGTGTAAAATACTGTCAGTATCTGGAAAGCAAAAATGCGATTCAAGACCAACCTTTTGCCCCTGTGCACCTCCCTCATCGTCCTTGGCGCAGCATCCTTCACAGCGCACGCCGACACCTCGAAAGAAATTCTGATCGAAGCCGTGAAAACCGGCCACGCATCCGCCGAATTAACCGGGGACCAAGCTGACGTCTGGAAAGCCAAAACCCACTCACGCGAACCAGTCATGGTGGAGGCCAAGGTCGTTGAGCAACTCCAGCAGCCCGGCTGCGCCCGCGTAGCAATCCAGTTCACGCAGCAAGAGGTTCCCAAGGTCAACGGCGGCTCCGGCCCACTCGAAGTTGGCTGGGGGATGAACGTCTGTGAAGACGGCTCCCCGCCGGCAGACCCAAGCCTGTTCACTCAAGACCCGCACTCGCCAACCAAGGTTAACAAGGTTCAATCCCAATGAAATTCAGAACGCATAGCTTACTGACCTTGGCCGCGGCTCTGGTGCTATCTAGCACTGCTGGGGCTGACCCACACTCTGAGGGAACGGAGCTCGGCAAGTCTAACCTCAGTAAACTGTCCTCCAATGTGACTTCTTCCAATGCCAAGGCGATGCCGTTCTATACGGCCACTCCGTCGCAATCATCACAGTTTGGCAGCACCTCTCTCTTCAACGTCGGAACTGCACGGATCAATAGTTGCAAAACGGAACCCGATGGCACCGACCAGATAGCGAACCAAGAATGTGACGCTGTCAACTTCCTGGCCAAGAATCCATATGAGCGTGTCAAAGTCAATGTGGATGAGAACGACCCGATTATCAGTGGCATCGGCGAGATCATCAATAACGCCAAACCGGGGGATATAACCGAGAACTGTGGAACCAAAACCACAACCACGCCAGACATCTACTCCACTGAAGTCTGTAACATATATAACTTAAGTGAAGAGAAGGCCTGCTCGATGGGGCAGATCGTAGATGTTGATGCCAAGGCAAACTTCCAGTGCAATGTGACACACAATGCGATTCAGACCGTCCAGTGTGATCGTTACCTAACATTGGCATGCCAGCCACCTATTGTAGGATGCGACAACGGAGGTATTGTGCCAGGGACAACACAATCTGACATGTATACATCGTGGTCGCTGGCAAACTCTAACGGCACCTATGCACTTCAGTTCGGCTCCATCGGTGACAACTACTGGAGCGATGGTATTTATTCGCGTTCGCTTGAGTTCCAAGTTAAAGACCCGACGATGCTCACCCAGTTTACGCTAGCATCCGTGTATTACGACGATTACATCCTAATTAAGATAAATGGAACTTACTTGTTCAGTGGCCCCTATGGCGGAACTCAGCTGTCCCTGTTCAGTAATGGTAAAGTTAACATCGGCGATGGAGTTCAGCGCAACCGGGAACTTGGTAACAGCTGGGGGGCGACACCAAACATTAATCTTATTCCGTACTTGGTTGCGGGTGTCAACAAGCTTGAGACGATCACTGCTGTTGGCGGCGGGGGCGAAACCTACATCACAATGTACGCTCGGATGCTGTGCAATGGCCCCTGCACCGAAACATGGACTGATCAATGTAGTGCGCTGAATGCTCGCACTAAGTAGGGGGTTATAACAGATGAGTATTCAGAAAACATTGATGAAACTGATACCGCTAGTATTAGTTTTTTTTGCAACAATCTCCCATGCCGCGGATTGCCGCAAAACAGGGGAAACATGCGTAGAGGGTGCCGAAACAAGAAACATCGCGGGCAACCTTATTTATAAGGCTTGCTGGCGTTATAGATCGACATACCAGTGCGTTGAACCTAATTCGATTGACTATTGTGCGGCTATTTCAAAGGTTGCCGGGTGCTATCAGACCTCTACGTCCTGTATATCTACAGCCTGGAACGGCACCTGCTTAGTGGAGCAGAGAACCTACAGATGTGACAACCCAGCAACAGCAAAGCCTTCAAACACTATCCAGCTTGATAATACTTACACCATCACTCGCGATGAGTTAGATACCACGCAGTGCGATCCACTGGCTGATAATCCACTCTGTTATCTCGCTTCTCACACATGCGTCGAAGGCCCAGAAACGCGTGTCATAAACGGCTTGCCAGTCTACAAAGCATGCTGGAAGTACGATGATGACTACTCATGCATCAATCCAAACAAGGAAAATGATTGTCAGCAATACGAGGATAAAGGCTGTACAAAGATCGACGAAACATGTATCGAGAGCACTGACCCGATTGGCTGCGTCATGGCCCAGGTCACATATAGCTGCATTACCAAAAAAGGTGAGACTACTACAACCGAGGACTGCAGCACTAAAGTTTCCTGCTATCAGGGTGTCTGCTGGGATACAAGTTACCCATCGGATACTGATTTCGCCAAAGCTGTTGCAGCCAAAGAGGCCGCACGTGAAGCCGGCGTATATGGCTCGGACGGTGAGCTGTTTGGTGGGGAAGATGAATCATGCCGTAAGGGGTATGGCGGCATCAAAAACTGCTGTGGTAAAAGTGGTGGAGCTGAAACCAATTTTTCCATTATGGGCCAGGTAGCCACCTCAGTAGGTGGAGGCTTAGCGAGCTATGGCTCGAAGTACATGTATGACTTTGCATACAATAACGCCGAGTGGGTGAAGCAAGGTGCCTCTGCGCTGGGGGCCTCAGCTCCCTCCGCTCCAACCCTTAGCTTCGGTGTCTACGGGCTGAGCTATGCAGTGGGTGGAGCAGCAGCCGTTCCCGCAACGGGAATGTTAGGCGGGCCTGTTTATGCTCTGGGAAATGGTTTTTACTTCGACCCATACAGTTTTGCGATTGCGGTTGCAATTCAAGTGGTGATGGAGCTCAAGTCGTGCGAACCGGAAGAGCAGCAACTGGGGATGCACCGCGGTGCAAATCTCTGCCACTTCGTCGGCAGCTACTGCTCCAAGAAAGTGTTTGGTGCCTGCCTGGAGACAACTGAAGCCTACTGCTGCTACAACTCGATCCTGGCGAAGATCATCAACGAGCAGGGCAAGCCGCAGATCGGGAAGGGCTGGGGAACGCCCGAGAGTCCTAGTTGTGGAGGATTTACGGTTGAAGAGTTCCAGCAAATCGACTTCTCAGCGCTCGACCTGTCTGAGTTTGTAGATGACATCATGAATGCGACCGTTCTTCCAGAGGTAGAAGACATTCAGAGTGACATCTCGCAGAAAGCCAGCGAAAACACATACAACTAAATCAAACCTACTGTACGGCCCCGCGGATAAGCGGGGCTTTTTTTTGCGGATTTTCTAGCCCGCCCCCGGCAAATATGCGCCAGACCATGGGCTGATTAATGTGAGGCTTAAGAGATGAGTTACACGAGCACATAACGGCTCCTGATTATTTTTGCTGCGTTTTACAAGCGCGTGTTGCACATACCGTCAATGTGAAGCTAACCAAAGATCCTCAAATCCGCGCTCTCAAAGCAAACCTCTTATTCAAGGATGCATATTATGAAAAAGCTCATCGCTACTCTGCTGATCATCACCACGGCTACTGTCATGTCTGGCTGCGCTTCGAATATGACCAGCCGGGACTACTCCCAGGCAACTGCTATGCAGAAAATGAAGGTTGAGCTCGGTGTTGTCGACTCAGTCCGTGACGTGAAAATCAACGGGAAGCCTTCACCGATCGGCGGTATGGCTGGTGGTGCCCTCGGAGCGATCGCCGGCAGCAATGGCGGTGGTGGTTTGGGACAACTGGCCGTAATGGTTGTCGCTGGCGCGGTCGGCGCAGCGATTGGTGCAGCAGTCGACAAGAAAGCCCATGATGCTGACGGGATCGAAATCACTGTGAAAATGAGCAGCGACGGCAGCTTGCAGGCCGTCACCCAGGCCAAAGATCCAGCAGAGACCTTTACCCCTGGTGATTCGGTTCGTTTGATCACAGGCCAAACTGGCAACTCTCGGGTCAGCCACTAAAAAGTTTCACCCCAAAGCCCTAGACGACATACATCGTCTAGGGCTTTTTTGCGTCAAGCACTTTTGATTCTCATGGGTTATAGTTACGCGTGACTATCCATCCTCGATCACCAGCCACGAAATCTGATTATGCATGACATAGGGCGACTTACTCGCTTGGGGTTCACAACGCTGCCCGAGTGCCTTTTGACGGTACCAAAGGAATACAGGGACTTTCACGAGCCCATTGAGGTGCTTCCCTTGCCAGATATCGGGCAGGCCTCATACATGGCTCTGACCTTGATTGAGCGAGCGATCTTTGATCGTAGCGGCGTTGCACTGCAAGAAGTCAAAGGAGCGTTCCGCGGATACGTCAAGGTGGTTGACGGGCGAGGGCAGCGCTTGCACATCAACTTGATAGGTAAGCCTTCGATCGAACCGTGGATGGGGTACGACTTTGGCGCAACTGTGCACACTTACGGAGAGGTGGTCACCTTCGAAGGGCGGCCAACCATGTCGAATCCGATGGTCATACCTCCGGCGATGATTGGACGTGTGATGCCTGTCTACCAGGGCAAGCAGAATCAGGTGAGCGCCGAAGTTCTTGGCGAAGCCGTCACCGCGGCTATGGCGCACATCAATGAGGCCGCCTGCCTGTTGCTGGAACAGGCCCTGATGCACGAGGATGACTTTCGAAAGCTCACAGGCCTCAACGACCCTGCTGACTTGCTACGCAACCTGCATTCACCCCTTTCAGTCCGGGAAGGAGAGGAGGCGGTGAGAATTGCCAAGGCCGTCTGCATACAGGCGTTGGTTAATCGCGTCGAAGCGCATCGGAACCGCCCGGCAGTGAAGGGGGCTCTCCTGCGAATCGACCGGGACCAGGTGGCTGACCTGATCAAGCGAGCACCTTTCAAGCCTTCTGCTGACCAGCTCCAAGCAATCGATGAGATCGTGTCAGACCTAAGGTCACCCTATCCAATGCAGCGCATATTGTCGGGCGATGTCAGTACCGGCAAGTCATTCACGTTCATGATTCCAGCCGCCGCGAGCTATCTCGCTGGGGCCAGGGTCGCCATTATCGCGCCTGGCCAGATCCTCGCCCAGCAACTGGCGGCTGAGCTGAGCAGCCTCTTTTACGAGATTCCCGTTGTCACCGTTGTAGGCCCTGTTGGGAAAGCCAAGATCGACCTGTCATCTGGAATCGTGGTGGGCACCACAGCAGTTATTTCTGCAGCAAGCAAAGAAGGGATCGTCTTTGACCTGGTCATCGCTGACGAGCAGCAACGATTCTCTGTAGCTCAGCGAAAGAAGCTCATCGCGCCTCATACCAACTTCCTTGAATCAACAGCAACCGCGATCCCGCGAACAGTGGCGCTGGTCCAACTGGGCGGGCTACCGATCTCAATCCTGAGGTCCACCCCGGTACCGCGGGACATCGTCACAAGGATCATCACCCACAACGCCAGGCAGAAACTGCATGATCTGGTTATGCAGGTCATCAAGCAGGGCGGACAGGCTGCGTTCGTCTATCCCGTGGTGAATGGTGAGGCAGACACTCGGAATGCTGTGGAGGCAGCCTACGAACGTTTCCGGAAGCTTCTGGGAGACGATGTAGGTTACATTCACGGCAGCCTTCCCGAGTCGGCCAAAACTGAAACCATAGAGAAGATGAAATCTGGCCAAATCAAGCTGTTAGTCGCCTCAACTGTGATCGAGGTTGGGGTAACCTTCCCGGGTTTGACACTGATGGTTGCAGTGAGTCCAGAACACTTCGGCGTAGCTCAGTTGCACCAGCTCCGTGGCCGAGTAGCTCGGAAAGGAGGCCGCGGATTCTTCATCATGTATCTTCCCAGTCCAATCAAACAGTCAGCGTCCTCACGCTTGAGGCTGCTGACCGCTTGCAATGACGGGTTTGTACTGGCCGAAAAGGATGCGGAGAGTCGTGGCTATGGCGATCTGAGCCTAGACGGAGAGAGACAATCTGGTGCCACGCGACCTCTATTTTTTGGCCTGAGCCTCACTCGTGGTGAAATAGAGGCCGGGGCTGTACAAGCGGGCCTCATTCCGGCTCAGCAATAGATAGGGAGGTCAAATTGGCCGCAAAATCAACACCGCTCGCAGTCAAGGTAGCGATTTACCAGCGGCTACTCGCAGGGGACATAGCCCGGGATGTAGGCCGCATGTATGTCATCAGCCTGCCTACCATCTGGAAGTATGCGAATGACGCCGTCGCTGAGCTGCGCCTGCTTGAGGCAGTTGAGAGTTCGCCAATACTCATAGGCTTCTTGAGTCGAACCGTCAAAATCCAATGCTTCCAGTATGTGGACGACGAGGTCGTGCGTGATCTGATGGCACCGATCTTGGAGCCATACCTTAGCCAGGCAGAGAAAATAAACTTCGCTGGTCGCGAGAGCGCTGATCAACCGCTGTCGACCAGGGTAAGTCGGACAACCGAAGAGGACTTTCAAGCGATCGTCGCAGAGATGTCGCAGTCATCCCATCCAGGCCTCACACCCTCTGCACTCCTGCGCGACATTGTCGAGGACTATATCGCCCGTTACAAAGCCAACGGGCGGGCGCTACTGCCACCCCTAGACCATCAATCACTGTCGCCGGCCCCAGTACAGCCTCCAGCGCCTTCACTTGACGGCGCAGCACTGATGAAGGACCTCCATGGCGCTCTTCGCGACCAGTTGATGAAGCATGGCATCGAGCTGCCATTGACTGACCAGTGATCTTCTAATCACGTGTCAAGCATCCCCCTTTGTAAGGCGTAGGCATAGCCGATGCCGTCATTCAACAACAGGGGATATCCATGAGTCTCGCTCAAGCGCAGCTTCCTGCAAAGTCCAACGTCTCGATGCGTCACATTTACCTTTACACCCATCTGCTGATCGCGGAAGCGAACAAGGCGGGTCGACGGGTGCGCATCATCTGGGGGAATATCAAAACGGCTTCGATTGGCCCTGATCACCAGGAGTCCGGCGGGTTGCTACTGACCTTGCCACAGACTGCTGCTATGGGTACTGATGAAGATCTCGAACTGATTAATGGTCTACTCGACCATGAAATCCTCTGCCATGGCCTTCACACGGATTTCTCCGTCGTGATGAAACCAGATATCTCCGGAACATTGCTGAACGTTCTTGAGGATCCACGTGGTGAGCTTTTGGCAAAGCCACGCTTTCGTGGAGCCAACACCAATATCCACAACGCCCTAAAGATCCTGAAGAAAAGAGGGATTTTTCACGGGCCTGTCGCTGGCCAAGAAACCCCTCAGTCAATCTTGGTCGCCTGGCTGGTCACTGAGCTTCGTAGCGAGCTCCTTGAACAAACCTGCCTGCAGGAGTTCTCTCTCGCTTACCGTGCTCTTGCTGTCGCAACATTTGGAGCGGCGCTAGTTGATCAAGTCAAGGCAATTGCAGTGAAAGGCTGCAATGCACCGGATACTCAGGGGGCAAACAAAGCTGCCAATGAAATTGTCGATCTGCTGAAACTTACCAAGGACCAACAAACGGCTGCGCCCAAGCAAGGCCCTGGTAGCCCGTCCGACACGCAAGGCGAGCCCGGTTCTCCGGGTCAGACTGAAGGGAAAGGTCAACCAGGAGATATCTCAGACGCTCTCAACCAAGTCCTTAGCGCAAGCCAGAGTGACTGCGGAAGTTATGCAAAAGGTTTGGAAGATATAATTTGCTCTAGCCTGCCTGGGGTCAATCAGAATCGGGCTGGCGGATATCAACCAGACTTATCCAACGAGATGCAGGAAATGAGTCTGTCGAAGTCTGGCGGATCATTTGAAAATCGACGCCTTCTTCGGGCTGGCGCTCAGAAAACGGCAGCAATGCTATCTGCAACCTTCGAACAGTTTATTGAAGCTATTACCCAAAATGAGGTTTTGACAACAAACGAGGGAAGACTTAACACCCGAAAACTTTGGCGGTACGCAGTAGGCGACGATCAGATCTTCACCAAAAGAAAGCAAGCGGAGGAAATCGACACCTGCTTTTATTTGTTGGGTGATGAAAGTTCGTCCATGAGAAGTCGACTTGGACCCGAACCTGAAAAAGGTAAGGACGACAACAGGATCACAGCGCAAGAAGCTTGTAACCGTGTTTCGGTCGCAGTGGGTGAGGTGTTGAATAATACGTCCATACCTGTCGGAATTGCCACTTACAACACGGTGATTCGGGAATGGCACGCATTTGAAGATAGCTGGGCTAGCACGCTGCAACGGTATATGCCTACTCCCAAGGGACAAACGAAAACTCACCTTGCTGTGGTATGGGCGCTGAAGAAACTCATTGACCGGCCGGAGGCGCGCAGGATCCTGATTGTCATCACCGATGGCGACCCAGGTAACAGCGACATGCTGAGGTCGGCCGTTGACGAGGCAGCGCTCATGGGAATCGAAGTACGCTTCGTCCTGATCGGTGATGAACACTACAACCTATTCCAGGATGCTGGGATGGCCTGTGGTGTAGCTAAGACTGACAACGACCTGGCTACAGCCGTATTTGCGGCGCTTAAGCAGGGTTTCGTATAGACCACAACGTAAGACCAGCCGGACTCCTTGGGGTCCGGTTTTTTTATTCTTCTACACGCGTGTTAGGCATCCCCTTGTACCAGGCCTTCGCAAGAGGCCATCCATTGTCTACAGGGAATCGATCATGACCGCTTTTCAGTCCATCAATGAGCCACAACTCGACGCCGTAATCGACACACTCAACCCAATCGCTGTTCGTCTTGCACCAGAAGTTTTTGGTACCGACGCGCCATTTTTTGTTGGCTTGCAGACCAAAATCTTCAAAGAAACCCGGTTCACCCCAAAAATTGTTCCATACAGTTTTGATCCGGATTTACTAACTCGCTTAATCGTTTGGGCAGCCTCAGCTGGACTTGCACAGGACTTTTTCAAGGCCTCCATCAAGAAAGCGACCTACATTTACGGCCCCTCTGGCGCTGGTAAAACAACCTTGGTAGAAGCCTTCGCGTCACGGACGGGCAGATCGGTGTTTACAGTCCAGTGCTCTGAAGAATCTACGCTTTCCGACCTGTTCGGTAGCTGGAAACTCTGCGGCCCTGACGGGATGCAGTGGATCAACGGGAAGGTGTGTCAGTGGGCTAAAACCCCTAACTCCATTCTTCTCCTGGACGAGTTCGATCAGTTGCCACCTCAGATCCAAATGGGCCTCAATGGAATCCTCGATGGTAAGCCAATCTTCCTTGATCAGACTGGCGAGTTGATTCACATCGCGCCAGGTTGTTTGATCGCAGCTACCGGCAACACGAATGGTAGCGGTTCCGCTGGCGGTAAAGGAGGTAGTGCTGCGGGTTACAGGGGCACGAAGAAAATGAACATCGCCACGATTGACCGTTTCAACGTCATGTACTGCAACTACATGGAGGAAGGCCGGGAGGCCAACCTCATTGTTGAGCAGACCGGCACCCCCGTGGTCATCGCGCAAGCGATGGCAACCCTGGCTGCCAAGATCAGAGCCAATTTCATTGCTCTGACTGAGGACGCTGGGGCTGGTGGCATGGCCCTTAACTTCACAATCACCACCCGGAACGTGCTGAACTGGGCGATGAACTACAGGCTGCTCATGCAGATGGGGAAAACGACCGAGGAAAGCCAGAAACTGGCTCTCCAAATGACGGTTCTGGATTTTGCTCAACACCATGAAGCCGCGTCGATCTTGAAGATCTGGTCGACCATCGTCGGTACCGTCTAACGCTTCACCATACCCCGGTTCGCCGGGGTTTTTTCGTTTATGGGCGCCTGTGAGACATCTCCTGACACTGGGTCTTTCGCAAGAGATCCGTTCTTTCAATTTCAGGAGAGCCATCATGAGCACAACCAATCAAACCGATGACCTGGGTATCAGCATCCTTCAGGATGTTGTGCTTTTTGACTACATCATTGGTGGCAGCACCGGTGAGAAGACAGTTGATGGCGACGACTTCATCCGTGAGGTTGGCCGCATGCTGCCTTCAGGCTCGTTTGCCTGGGTCAACAAGTCCCGGTCGGAAGCAAAGCGAGAGATTCTCAAGGTAGGGGTATCTCGCAAGGTGAACAATCGTATCCGAGGGTACTTCGTTCCTACTCAGCACGCCAAAGAGCTTGCAAAAGTACTTAATGCGATTAAAGAGAAGTACCTAGAGGAGAAAGCTAAATTCCTCAGCGGTCTTCCAAAAATGGTAGAGGACTGGGCTAGTTCGGCTACTAACGCAGGTGTAACACAGGGTGGTAAGTCTCGTGCAGACTTGATCCGCCAGCATGCTCCTCAGGTTTCAGTACTTGAAAGGATGCTGACATTCGACACTTCGGCGATTCGTATCAACGACACCAGCTACTTTGGTGAAGATGATGCGCTTCAAAAGGAGGTCAAAGGCTTAGTCGGGCAAGCTGCATTAGAGATTGCGGAGGACGTTAATCGCTCCTGGACTCGCAAAGGCAACGGGAAAACCACATCAAGGATCTTGGGCTTGATTCGTCGCGTTCAGGACAAAGCTGAAGCGATGAGCGTTCTCTCAAGCAAGTTCTCTAACCTGGAACAGATGTGTGCTTCGGTATTAGCGGCTGTCCCTAGCGGACCGAGCATTGAAGGACTTGCTTACATTCAGGTATCTAGCTTGCTGTCATTCTGCATGGATCCTGAAAAGATTCTTGGAGAACATGCGACTGAGTTTGATCCGTTGAGTGTTGAAGCGTCAGATCCGGCCTCAGTAGTGGATCAAGACAGCGTTTTCTTCAGTAATTCGGCGCCTTCCTCTGTTCAGCCACAAGTCGAACACGATGAGGTGACTATTGTCCCTGAAGTCTCGGTGATCCCACCACTTCCAACTAGTCATAAGTCAGAAGATAATGTCTTCTTTGGAACAGCACCTGATCAACCCCTAATCGAGCCTGAGAAGGCGGTAGCATCGGATACGAACTCGCAGGCTTTAACAACTGCGTTCATTTTCTAACCCACAAAAAACCCCGGTCAATGACCGGGGTTTCTTTTTTTCTCTATGGATGTGGGTTAAGCAGTCGGCGAGCCTTTCAGATGAGGCAGCTCGATTTCCGCCTTAGCCAACAGCTGGCGCCCGGAGAGCTGCTCATACAGCAACACCATGGTCATGCGAACGGCGAGAGGGGTTTGATCCCATTCTTCCTGTTTCGGGATATAGCCAACCCAGGTGGGATCGCTGCCCATCTTCTCAATCGACAGCCAGAGTTGCTCATCAAGATCTTTTTTGTAGACAAAATCTTCTGGCGTGAAGAAATCAGCCAGGTTGTAAACTTGGATGAGCGGAAGACCAAGGAAGTCGGCCACCAACGACAGCTTTTCTTTGCCAAGCGACCGAATCTGGCGATTCCCGTTAGCCAGGGAGTTCCAGTAGATGACTGTGATACCCATGACATCGGCAATTGCACGGTCGGGCAGCCCTCGATCGACGATCACCTTCTTAATCAGCTTGACGAGGCGGGAGCCTGGCATGGTGTTTCGAGTGCTTTTTGCTGCAGGTGAATTTTCTTTTGGCGCTGCTTTGGCCTTGGCTGAAGCACGAGGTCTCTTAGGCGTGGCGGCAGCCTGAGGAGCCTGTGCCTCGGCCTCAGCAACACGTTTTCGAGCTACTGGCTTCGCAGCAGCTTTTGCAGGTGCTTTGGCAGGCGCTTGAGACTGCCGTCCTGTCGATTCACTTGCGGTCTTGTCGCTAGCTTTGGGCATTGTGCGGCTCCGGTTTGGTCGCGGCGTCTAACATGATTCGGGACGCTCTCTAGACAAATAAAGCAGAGAAATCCAGTATTAAATGGAAAAGATTCTACACAGTTAACAACAAGATTCAAATCTCTTGTTCCGGTGGAAAAAGAGACTTCTTTGACCTGGTGTGTCCCTGTGGCGGTAGCTCTGCGGGCGCTTCACGCGAGACAAGACGATTTTGATTCATCTTGTATTATTGGTACGTGTTGCGTATTCTTTGGAAAACCACGCCATTCACGTATCGAGGTACTCAATGCTGCCCCAGGACGCAAAGCGGAAGCCTGATTCCTATTCGTATCCAAACGGGATGCTCAACTCTGGCTACATCGCCGGCGTCCTGCGGTTCAATGATCCGGTCGAAGGTCTCTGTTTCATCCAGCAGACCCGTTCGGAAAACCACATGCTTCCCATCCACTACGACCCCAAGAAGTCGCCGATTCCTCGGGAGATCAAGGAGTGGGACCTCATCATGGCGTTCGTTCACACCGATGGCGCCATGCAGGGTGAAAACCGTATTGCACGGCTCAAGAGCATCCGTTTCGAGGCGCCGAACGTTATGCACCTGGGCGGCCGCTTCCGGGATGACTTTATGCGGAAGTGGGATGCTGTCGTACATGCCGCCGCAAAAGACTCTGGCACTCCGGCCTCGGTTGCAGCGCTGGAGCAGCAGCCCGGCGCCGGTACTGAAGACCGTCTCGACTCCTTCGACTGGAAGGCGATGGATCTCAACAAAAACGCCTCGAACCAGATTCGCATTGCAGGCTTCATCCAAGCCAAGAATCTGGAACGCAACCGGCGACACCCCGTGGACGGTACGCCAATCAACGACCGCCTGGTGGTGCTGATTCGACAGTCGAAAGACACCGATGCCTGCATCCCTGTTCGGTGGTATGGGCGTAATCTGCAGCCGCTGTCCGAAAAGCTTGCCCGCGGCATGCCCATCATCGTCAACGGTGAGTTCCGTATGGACGTCAAGGCCATCTCCCTGCCTGATGAGGAAACAGGGATCGCTGAGGTGTCCAAGATCCCATACATCCAGGCCAAAGATATGCCGGCTCCTGTGACCCCCGATTCAGGTCATATCAAGATCGTGCCGGGCTGGGCCGCTGAACTGTTCAAGAGCCACGGCACTCAAGCTTCGCAACCGAAAGAAGGCGGTGCAGAACGCAGCGCTTTGTTCGCATCGGCCTTTGGTTCTGAGTCGGCAAGCAAGCCTGCAACCCCAGGTGAGCAACAGGACGATTAAGCTGGGGCTGCCTCAACCCGTTTCGTGAAGCCATCGAGATCCAGCATTGGAGTCGGTGGCTTTTTTGTTTCTCAGCCATCAGTCACAGCCGGCAGCTGAGGAAGAAATCAAATTCTGTATTGGAAGACTAAGCCGCAATGGGCAAGACACTGATCATCACTGAAAAAGCAACCGTAGCGGTCTCTATCGCGCAAGCGGTCGGGGGCTTCAGTAAGGTGGAAACATGGCTTGAGAGCGAGAACGCAATTCTTGCCCCCGCGGCCGGCCACCTGGTTGAAATCTACTCCGAGGAAATGGCCAAGGCCGGGCGGGACATCGGCAATTTGCCAGTGATCCCTGACCATTTCGACCTGAGGGTCATCGAGCCCAAGGCCAAGTTCTACAACGTGCTTCAACGCCTTATGCGGCGCCCGGATGTCACTGCTGTAGCGAACGCGTGTGACGCCGGCCGCGAGGGTGAACTGATTTTTCGGCTCATTTACAAGATGGCTGGGTGCACAAAGCCGATGCTTCGGATGTGGATGAGATCCATGGTCGATGACGCCATCCGCCAGGCATACAAGAATATGCAGCCCGGCGCTGACTTCGACAACCTTGCAATGGCGGCTGAGATACGAGGCGAGGGCGACTACATCGTAGGCATTAACGCAAGTCGGGGGATTTCCCGCCTCTACGAGCGTGAGACAGCCAAAGCAGAGATCTTCCCGCTCGGCCGCGTGCAGACCCCTACGCTGTCCCTGGTTTGTGCTCTGGAGCTGGCCATTCTAACCTTCCGACCGGTTCCCTATTGGGAGGTGCACGGCAGTTTTGGGGTGGCCGCTGGTAAATACACCGGCAAGTGGGTGGCACCACAGCCCTCCGAGGCGAAGGGCGGATCCCAGCACCGGATCATGGATCGAGCAAAAGCGGATGCTCTGATCAGCAAGTGCTCTGGAGTAGCACCGAGCAGTGTGGTGGATGAAGTCAAGCCTGCCCAGACAGGCCCTGGCAAGCTATACGACCTCACCTCACTTCAGCGCGAGGCGAACCGCAAGCTTGGATTTTCTGCAGCTTACACGCTGGAGATTGCGCAGAAGCTTTACCTGGAGCTCAGCCTCACCACTTACCCACGAACAGACTCGGCTTACCTCCCTGATGACGCAATCAACGACACGAAGAAGGTCATGGGGATGTTTGGAGGAACCCCCTATGCAGAGCACGCGCAACGCGTGCTAGATGAAGGCTGGGTGCGACCCAACAAGAAGATTTTCGACTCGACGAAGGTGTCGGACCACTTCGCAATCATTCCTACCGGAAAGCGAGCAGGGGACCTAGAGCCGGACGTTCAGAAAATCTATGACATGATCGTCAAGCGCTTCATTGCCGTTTTCCATCCAGCGGCTGAGTATTCGGTGACTGTCCGGCTTACGACGGTGGCTGACGAACTCTTCAGGTCGACTGGTCGTGTGCTTGTCTCCCCAGGCTGGATGGTGGTTTACGGAGCCGGGATCGTCGAGGACGCAACCGATCGAGATGGTGACTCCGACGACAAGAAAGAGCTCGCACGGTACGTCAAGGGAGAGTCAGTCACTCCGCAGGGCATCGAGCTGAAGATGCTCAAAACCAAGCCTCCAGAACGGTACACCGAGGACACGTTGCTGGGCGCGATGGAGACGGCAGGGCGCCTGGTAGAGGATGAAGACCTTCGTGAGGCGATGAAAGAGCGGGGACTGGGTACACCGGTCACGCGCTCTGCAATGATCGAATCGCTCCAATCCACCAAGGACGGTGCCGGCCGAAAGAAAGAGCCCTATCTCATCCAGCAGAAGAAGTACTTTGCTCCCAGCGCAAAGGGGATGACTGTCTACCGTTTCCTGGTCGACAACGGCATCGATGCCCTTACGTCGCCAGTTCTCACCGGGGAATGGGAGCACAAGCTCCGTCAGATGGAAAAGGGGGCGTACAAGCGGGACGCTTTTAAGTCCGAGCTTGCAGAGTTGACGACGGCAATCCTCGACACCATCAAGAACAAATACGCAGGTGTCCAGGTCAAGAAGCTTGGCGCTCTTTGCCCCACCTGTGGTGGCGCAGTTGAGATCCAGGCCCGAACGTTCATGTGCGAGCGGCAGTGCGGATTTTCCATATGGCGGGAGATTGCCAGTCGCATGCTAAAAGTATCGGAAGCAGAAACTTTGCTCCGGGACAAGGTAGTGCTTGGGCTCAAGGGCTTTGTCAATCCGAAGAAATCCACCAAGTTCGAGGCAGGGCTGAAGCTGCTCGACACCGGCAAGGTCGAGTTTTACTTCGACCCGACGGCGAACACTCGGGACTCCAAAGGGAATGTCGTTTCCTGCCCGAAATGCCAAGGCGGCATGCGCAAAATCAAAGCCCCCAAAGGGCACTTCTGGGCCTGCGTTGATCGAGAGCAGTGCAATCACACCATGAACGATCGCGACGGCGATCCAGTGGAGCGGCCGAAGTCATTTCCATGTGACCTCTGCGGTAAACCCATGTACCTGCGGAATGCTGAAAAGTCTCCTTTCTGGGGTTGCAGTGGCTTTGTGAAGGGGGGCGGTGGGTGCTCTAACACCGTGAAAGACAATAACGGGACTCCGGTACCGAAGGAACAACCAGCAAGTTCTGACGGGGCGCCGTCTCCAACGATCCAGACAGACAGCGGAGCTTTCCTGTGAACGCCAACAACAAGGTCATACGCGCAACGGCCATCGTGTTCGGTTTCTGGTGGCTTTTGCTCACTGCCCGGGCCTTCGGCGGTTCTCCTATAGAGTTTTTAGATAGCTGGCCTCTGGTGGGCTACAACGTCTCACACTGGATTCTGGGTGTTGTTTCCGGCCTGTTCATCGGTGTCTGGTTTATCTGGTTCACCAGGTTGTCTGCACTGAACAAGCTGTACGCCGGCAAGAAAGGAAACACCCTCAACGGCGCCCGCTCGACGCTCGGCAAAGTTCCTATGCCCACCTTGGCTTTACCTCGCGTCGAGGCTGCGTCAAAGCGCCTACCCATTGCAAGCAAAAAAGTGCTCGCCTGGGTTGCCGCCAATGAGAAGAAGTGGCCAGCCCATGTAGCGTTCTTCTGGGCCATCTGGGATACCTATTCTGCACATGCTCACTTCCCCGCATCGCATCGCAAAGGGGGGCACGGAAATCGCCGGCTTTGGGAGCATTGTCTGGCCGTGGCAGACACCGCGCTGGAGGACGCTGGCACTTACGTATTCGACGGGGTTTACGTAAAGGCCCGTGGAAAGCCCAAGTTCAAAATCATCGACCTGAAGAACAAGGAATATCGATTTGACGCTACTGATCCACTGATCCCGATTCTGGGCCTGGCGCACGATATCGGGAAGCTCGAAGCCTACGTCCTCCTACCCGACGGTAGCGTGAAAACCCAGGAGGAGGGCGGAGCGCTCACCCCTCAGGATGACAACCGCATCTCCCACGACGCCCTGGGTGCGAGAATTCTTGCTCGCTTCCCAGAATACTGGGCCCTCCCTGCACGCGATCGACAAGCCGTGAACCTGGTCATTGCACATTACCACCACCCAAGTGATTTCCCGGTTGACCGCAATGGCCTTAGCCTGGATGACCGCATGACAGCCCTCATGGAGTTCTTGATCCTGGTAGACAAGAAGACCGGCACGGCCGAGTCGAGTATCACAGAGACACTGAGTGATCACGAGATTTCTGAGGACGAGTCCAACGCCATTTATCACTGCTTCGTCGAGATCATCACGGAGTACGGCAGGGTAAACGGCACCGGTGACCAGGCCAAGGACTCCACGCTCAAAATTGCTCAGAAGCATGACGGACTGATCGTCATCAGGGAAAAGGACCTACGGTCTCTGATCTTGGCCAAAATGGGCTGGTCGTTGGAGGAGGGTGAGGGCCGTTACCGCATGACCCTCAACCTGATGACAACCCTCCAGGAAAAAGGGCTACTGTACTCGCGGCACAATCATGCCGACATGAGCCGGTTCTTGCCGATGTACTCGGTGTCATTGCGCAACGCACAAACAGGTGCACATCTGACTACCTGGGAGCCTTGCATCATTGTACTGCCAGTTGCCACGACCCCCGAGCTTGCCGGCCTCAGTGGTTTGCCCAACATGGGTACCAAGCTGGACATCGAGCGCCCATTGTTCACACACAACCTGGGTATCACTGAAGCTGATGCGCTTCGGGCGATTGTTGCTCGCGGGTTCAGCGCTGAGATTGCAGCGAAGGTGAACATCGCCGGCAAGCAGGAAGAGAAGCCGAAGCCACAACCAGCACCAGCACCAGCACCAGCACCAGCACCAGCACCAGCACCAGCACCAGCACCAGCACCACAAGCTCAGCCTGATGTGGAGCAGGGTCAACCTGCAACTGCTGTCACCAGTGGAGCGAAACCAGGTGCTATGACGACCAATGTAAACGCACATCAAAGCTCCTCGCCAGCCCGCACCGCGGCTAACGAGGCCAGCGACGAGCACGACGCTCAAACTGGTATGTCAGCTGATGCGCAAGCGGCACTAGATGATGACGACCCGATCGTGAGCGGCGGTGATGATGACGACCTACTAGACGACGATCTACAGAGCTTGTCGCTCAGCTCGTTTGGGCCGGGGCCAGAGGCAGAACCAGAGGATGACTTCCTAAATCTGGAATCTGGGCAGCCTGGTAACGATGACGTCGATGATGTTGATGATGTGTTCGGCGCGTTCGCGATCAGTGAGCCTCCGCCGGTGAATACAACCGAGCAAAGTGGGCTTTCAGCGCCAGAACAAGAGGGTACTTACCCTGCCACTGTACCGAATAATGACGCCCCAGTCGTTTCCGTTTCTGTAGCGGTAGCTATCCCTGATCCAGACGCTGTACCAACGCGGAGGGTAAGCCCCGCTGCCGAGGCTGCGGCGCTCAAGGCACTTGCAGAGGCGGGCGCCAACTTCACTGCATTCGTTGCACCTAGGAAGAAAAAATCCAGCTCAGCTGAGCAGCTGCAAGGTATCCGCGCAGCAGTGAAAGCGGCAGAAATTCCGATCTGTGGGACAAGGGATGGATTTGATTACGTGCTGGAGGCCGACCTGATGATCTACGACCCTAAACTGAAATTGAGCACGCTAATTCGAACCGAGAAGTTGCCCACTGTAGAGGCTGCACCTGGAGTGGTGATGGTGGGCATTCCGGTTGCACCGATGCAACTGGACCTATGAGCTGCTGACCCTGACCATGACTCCCTGGCTGTCACGTAGAAAGCCAGGGAGGCATGATCAATTGTGCATGTCAGCGAGCTGCTTTTCGGTCACTCGGCTCAGCAGCCTGAAATAATCTGCTCGCGAATCTTGGTCAAACACCTTGGTTTGGACTGAAAGCATCACCGCAAGAGCGTCCTCCTTCGTTTTGCCAGCAGTGAACGGCAGTGGTGCTGGCGCAAAGTGAACGCTCCCGTTGCTAACCGCTACGGCTGCATCCAGCACGCTCTTCACCTCCATGTAGCGCGGGTACCGTTTTGCGGTCAGGAACAATCCATCGTAAATATCATAATTGCCTTGAAGGGTCTGAACCAAGGCCGCCATCAATGGCCAGTTCGTGTCTGGACCATCATCATCTGACCCACCGACGGTAGTACTTGCGAAAAAGATGACTGTTTGGAAGTTGTTTTGGGCGAACACATCCAGAAGTGCTTTCAGGTTGGTGTCGGTGTCCGATGAAGTCTTGCGGTTAATTTCCATGTAATTTCCTCATTTATGTTGGTGCACCAAATGATGCATCACAAAGATACCACCATCCATCAGAAACATTCAATAAGCACTTGACAAATTGACAAAATGTCAATAAGGCAAACTATTCGTCTGCTGCTAGCGATCCCGCCTTGGCATCCCTCAAGCCTTCCAGCAGGGCAGTCTGCAGGGTGGTGTTCAACTCTCTTAGCTCCTTGTTCTGGGCTTCTAGGGCGCGCAGACCCTGCTGGGTAGCCTCTAACCGACCACGCATCTCAGCCGCTTCGTCAGTGGCTTTCGATCGCTGAATCCTTAACTGGTCAATCAGCGTCAACGATTGCTGCAGCTCCTTGCTGACCCTCTCTGTTTTGGCTCTCTCATCGTCCCGAACCCTTGCGGTCTCCATCATCAAGTGGTTCTCGGTCTTCTCAAGGTGCTGCTCTGCGGCAACCCGGGCGGTCTCGGCCTTAGCTTGGGCAGTCTCTGTCGCCGTGTTGGCTGCCTTGAGCTGCTCCTGAAGGCGCTCAAGCTCTCCACGATGCATCTCCTGGGCGCGCTCGATTGCACCGTGGTGCACTTCCTGAAGGCGCTTGATTTCCTCGTTATGCGACTGGCTTGAGGAAACGAGCTTTGCATTGAGCTCTGCGAGCTCTGCTTGGAGCTGTCGAACATCAGCGCTCACCTGATCCAATTGGTCAGTCAGCCGCTCCTTGTCCGCCATGAGTCCGGCCAGCTCTCGGCGCTGGGCCTCAAGGCTCGCTGAAGCAGTCCGTTCATTTTCCTGCGCCACCCTTGCCGCAACTACGGCAGCTGCGGCCTCCGCCTCAAGGGCTTTACGCTCAACCGCATGGGAGTCAGTTGCCGCTCTCAGAGCCACATCCCAGATCTCATCGAGCTTCTCGCACACCGCGTCAGGAACACCAGGTCTTCGCAGCCTGGCACTCAGGACAGGGCCTATCTCGCTCCAGAATTTCTTGATCTCCTCGTACACCAGGTTGGGCGAGGCCTTTATGTCGTGGTTGGCGTAAATGCACTCACGAATATCCGCCTGGCGCACTTCGCGCCCCGCATCAAGTAGCTCCCTCGCGTAGAGATGCACAAGATCCCGCGTACTTAGCCTTTTGTCAGATGAAATTCCGGTGCTGGTCATTAGCCGTAACCTGATAGGTAGATAGGTAAAAGTCAGAAGGCTGTGCGTCGACAAGCTCGGCGAGAGGCTGGCTTGCAACAAGGTCGCGCCCATCAGACGGGGCGGTGCGGCCCTGGACGGAGCTTACACCCACGCCCCGAAAACTACAAAAATGTATTGTGTATCATACGATACATATCCATGAAGCCATAAATTCGTGAATATCTCCGATTATCACGAATTTTTCAGATGGCAAAAAAACGCCCCTCTAAAAGCCCATCGCTATCAGTAGCTGGCTTTACAGAGAGGCGTTTTTGATTTCTCGCTAAACCCTTATGGACAATGGGTTCTGGAAATTTTGCTTGCGCTGGAGATCAAGTGTCTACGTCAGCTAAAAATGCGAAACCACAGTCATATATGCGAAAAATGCACAACCACAGTTAAACATGCGAAAGCAAAGCGGCACGGCATCCGCGGAGCACCATCGTCGAATCGATCCATGCTCATCCTCCAAAGCTTAGCACGGAGCGACCGCTGCCCGGCCAAGGTCCGACCAGTTGCAGAAAACCTTCAGAAGCCCTCTATGTCGAGCAGACGGACGCCGGCGGCAATCCACACGATCCGAGGCATGACAGCCAACGACCGGAAGTAATTCGTGGACTTGGAGGAAAAACGCCATGGTCTGGGAATTAGTTCCGCAAGCATCCTAAGAATTACTTCCGAGGACATAGCAAAAGCACAGCTTCACCTTGCTCATGAGCCGCAGCGCCTTCCAGGGTTTGTTTGAACCGCCCTCGAATGCCGCTCCTACGTCGATTCTGATCAACTCGCAGGGGCTAAGGTCGTCAGATTTCACACAGGAGCGCGTGAGGATCCGGTTATTTGGGCTCATTTCAGGGCTTACCGGACATAGTCGACCTAGCTCATCCAGCCACTTGATTTCACCATGAAAGGCCCTAAAATCAGGGCTTTCACCACAAAAGACTTGCGCTGTGGATCAAGCCAAAAATGCAAAGATTTCTCGTGGGCTGCTGCTCTTGCGCCCGGGGAAACTGTCCCGAGATGACTTCAAGCAACTGATCGTTCAGAAGGGATGGCGCATGGCAGATGTGGCTTGCCGATGGTCAATTCGCCCTGAGCACATGAGCCGCATCGCAGCAGACGACGACCGGGACTGTAAATGGGACGATCTGGCGCGAGCTCTACCTACACTGAGCCCTAACGAACAGGCCGCCGTTAAGGCAGCTCGACTAGTGCTGGCGCCACCAACAAAACGGCCGCGCAAGACAACTGCAGTCCATGAAGCATCGACTGAAATGCCTCAAGCGATAGCGCCCCCTGCTGCGACACCCAAGCCTTTCAATTGGGATCATGATGATGATGACGATGATGACGACGATTTCGCCGGTGCCTATACCGACGGCTATCGTTGGAGACGGTACCTAACCCGCGGCGCCGAGCTTGTCGTCGACAGGGAGATCGACAACTTTGCAGCGTATGGGGCCATCCTGGTGGTGATCGCCACACGGGAAGGCGTCGATTCGGCTGGAGGTGCACAGGAAGAGTACCAGTGCGAAGCACCATCAGGGGCGCAGCGCTGGTTCGAGCCCGATGAGATTGACGACTGCCTTGTCTACAACGGCAAAACGCGAGACATACGATGAGCACGAACTCTCCAGCCGTACACGGAATTCCTTACCTCCAGGCCAAGTCAGAAGTTGCTCTGCTCGATCGCGAGTCAGCTGACGACTTTGATCAGGTCGATGTAATCCAAGCGGATAGCGACATCGAAGCAGCCTGGATGTGGCTCCATGCCAAAGGAAAAAATCCGAAGACCAGGCGCGTTATGCAAAAGGAAGTGGAGAGGTTCATTCTCTGGGCAATGCACACCCTGGGTAAGCAGCTCTCACAGATCACGGTGATGGACATCAACCAGTACATCGACTTTATGGATAACCCCCAGCCGACTGAGGTTTGGGTATCACCTACAAAGCACAAGCGCTCGAACCCAGACTGGAGACCATTTGCAGGACCTCTTAGTAAAGCATCCCAGCAGTATGCCTTGATCCAGATTGGCAGCATGTACAAATGGATGATCAAGGGTGGACGCCTGAAAGCGAACCCCGTATCGCTCGTGGCAAAGCCACAGGTCGAAGTGGACTTAACAATCAAGCGACTGCTGCCCGAGGCTGCCATCGCCTTGGCATTCGAGGCTATTGCAGCGACCAAAAGCCCACGCAAACGGGCCCGTGACCATTTCATGCTGAGCCTGTTTTACATGACCGGTGTGCGGACGTTCGAAGCGACTGGGGCAACCATGGGCAAGATCAGGCGCTCTGCTAGCGGGGTTCTGTGGTTGGAGGTCCTGGGCAAGCGGAACAAAATTCGAGATGTACCGATATCCGATGACCTCTATGAGGACCTACTGCAGTATCGCGAAGCGTTCGGTTTGCCACGTGAGGTTCCAGTTAAGGACACAACCCCCCTCCTCCTAGCCTCGAACTCAAAGCTCAAACGCGCCCATAACGACACCATCCTGAAATCGATCAAAGACATCATGCATCGCGCTGCAGCCCTCGCTGTTGAGCGCAGCCTATTTGATTTAGCCGACCGGCTTGAAGAGGCCTCAACACACTGGCTCCGCCACTCGTGCTTTAGCCACCTGGCTAAAGCTACCGGCGACCTGGTGATGATCAAGGCGCTGGCTGGTCACAGCAAAATCGAAACAACCAGCCGATATCTGCACACTGAAGACGACGCTTTGCATGCAGGGGTCGTCCAAACACTAAGCACACCGCGACTACACCGGTAGTGTTGCCGCAGGCCAAAGGCCGCCGGCATCGAGGTCGAGCGGCTGGCCGCTGCCGCAGAATGAGGTCGCGCCAAGCGCTGCACAGGTCTGCTGAGCCCTGAGCTCCGACACACCTATGAGCTCCGTGACCTACTTCACCTCGCTCGATGCCTGGCCAACCGCGGGGCTCGCTCTAGGCCCCCTGCCTAGTTGTCCTTTGTTTTGTGCCTCTCCCTTACCTAATCCTGAACGCCCTACCCTCGACATTTCATGCCGCAAAACGGTCTAACTATCAATTCAGTCATGCGGTTGACAGCTGGTTCTTCGAGATCTGACCTAATGACAAACTTCGGTTTATGGCCTATCTCTATCTGGTAGAAACGCATTTATGCTTGTCTGACCGTATGGATTCGTATGAGAATGCGGTCATCCTACCTACTTGGCACTGGTAAATCACATGACTGCAGCTGCTACTCCCCTCGATCAGTACACTTTCACTGATTTCACTCAGTTAACCTTCACCCCACAATTTGTGGCTGAACGCTTGATGATAAGCACTCAGACCCTCAAGGCCATAGAGAAGGAAAACGACCTCAACATCGCTCGTGTAGCTCGTGGATCCGTTGAGGTTCGTAGCTACACGCTCGCTGACATGTTTTTGATCGCCTCGATTCGTCGCGGGAATGGAAACACTAAAGGCTTTTCCCGCCCCATCACCTGCTCTACGTACGTACAGAAGGGTGGCACCGCAAAAACCACCACGACCTGCAATATCGGCATCGAGTTCGCTTTGGCGGGATTCAAAACCCTGATCATCGACAACGATCCTCAAGCCGATGTGTCCAGCATGCTGGGCTATGATCCTGACCAAACAACCGAAGAGCTTGTAGAGCTTGGCCTCCCTGCTGATAGAGCTGTTGAGGGCCATCTCGGCAACTTGATCCGCCTCGGTAACTTCACTGAGATGACGCTAGACCAGGTAATCAAGAAACCTTTCGGCGAGCATGGCCCTCACCTCATCCCAGCGTTTGATTCTCTGGACGACATGGACGTTGTGCTACGGAATGCCCAGGGCGCCGACTTCCGGTATTCGCTTTTCATCGAGCGAGCCCGCAAAGGCCTTCTGCCGCACTGCGACCTGTCGAGCTATGATGTGATCATCATGGATAACGCACCCTCTGGAACTATGCTTTCCCGTAACAGCCTTGCCGCTGCTGATTTCCTGCTGTGCCCTATCCGTATGGACAAATTCTCCTTCCGTGCACTTTCCCGTCTGGCGCACAAGATCAATGAAATGAGCTCCGATTTCGGCCGGGCCCCAGAGATCGTTGCAATTCCCACCATGTACATGCGCAACCGCCCACGTCTACAAGCTAACCTCGCTCGCTTGTCCAGCTTGTTCCCCGGCAAGGTCACAGAACAACAGTTGTTCCACTCCGAGGACTACTCGAAAAGCTTGGAAGACGGTGTTCCTCTCTCCCTCTGGAAGCAAGGTAGCGAAAACTCTCTGGGGGCGTTCCGAAGCGTATTTGAGGAAATGGTTGGAAGAATCAAAACGGTTTTGGAGAAGGGTAAATGAGGAGCTCTAGCCCAATTGGCAAACCAACCGTAATCCCGACAGCTGAGGGTACGAGCAGCATTCAAGGTGTTCACGTACCTAAAGTGATTCCGGAGGCCAACCTCCGGCCGATGAGTGATGTGCTGAGTGAGTTGCACCTTGATGAGGACACAAGCAGCTCAAAAGAGCCGCTTGATCGTGCACCTGTTGCTCAGGCGGATCACGTTCATGAGCCGGGCCTTGATGACATAATCTTGAGCGGGGAGCGCTTGCCAGGCGAGGCGACGTTCTTGCCTTTGACGCTCATACGCCGAGGCACGTATCAGCCACGCCGCAAGTTCGACCCTGAGAAGCTGGGTCTTCTCGCAAACACGATTGAAGATAAAGGCCTCAACAACGCGATTATCGTTCGCCCTCTAGCGGACGGTACTTTCGAGCTGATTGCCGGTGAGCGCCGGTTCCTAGCCCATGAGCTGCTCCGCAAAGACCACATCTACGCGCTCATCCGTAATCTGTCGGATGCTGAAGCGGCTATCTTGTCGGTTACGGACAACGACGCCCGGGAAGACCTTACTGATTTCGAGCGAGGTGCGAGTTACAAGAAGCTTCTCGATGACAAGGTTGTGCAATCCCAGGCGGAGCTTTCCCGCCGTGTCGGCCGTAGCATGGCCACGATCAGCCGCTGCCTTGCTTATTTCAAGCTGCCTGTGGGTGTCATTTCACTGCTGGAAGAAGATCCTGACCTGATTGGTAATAGGGTTGTCTCGGAGATGGTTGCTCTAGCTGACAAGGGACATACTGAAACCGTACTGGCAGCCGCCAACCGAATTAAAGAAGGTGCGTCCCAGGACAGCGCAATCAACTGGGCCAAGGGCGAGGTCCGGCGCAAGACTTCTCCTCAAGCACCAATCCCTCCACGGCAGATCGACTATAAAGAGCGCACCCAATTGGACGCTCGTATTGATGGGCGCAAGTTGATCCTCACCCCTCCCAAAGGCATTGATCCAGCGGAGGTCCTCGCCTACATCGAGGAGATGCTCAAAGCTCGTAGCTAATTCGCTGCCACTCCGCCGCCGGGTCCTCCGGCGGCGTGGCGTCTACGCCCTCCCCCGGTTAATCCTCTGATATTTCTGGCTTTTCACGATTTCACTGTGAAAATCTCATCCTGCGTTTTCTCCTTTTAGCTCCTATTTTTCACAGTGAAATTCCAGGTTCCGTTGCCCAGTTTTCACTCATCATCGGGGGTGTCCCGACCAGGCGTCTGACTTAACAGTCGGCATTAGCCTGGTGATCAGATCTTGCTGCTCAAACCAACACGCACAACGCACCATTCACTGCATACTGCACAGTGATAACTGCACACTGCACAGTTACCACTGTGCACATCGTCCTACCTGCTTGGGCAGCAACGAAGATGCCCGCGTGGAGACCGTTTCACTGTGAAAAGGTCCATCGAGCTTGCCCCTCGCCCAGGCCGACTCCTCGCCTCCAGCCACTGCGCGCCGACTGGGGGAATTTGTAGCTCTCATACACGCTTCCCAATGAGACTGGAGCCCCGTCCTGACTGCCGGCTACAGGCTGCGCTCCAGAACTGAGCTCTAAGATCAACGAGAGCGATATCACTGGCATCTCCCACAGGCTGATGTCGGTGTCGATCAGATCCGCTCACCCTTTCACAGTGAAAAGCACCTCAACATGGGCCGGTGAACGAACCAGCTGCTCAGACTGGTCTGGGCAGTTCTACACTCGGCCTGCCTGTCTTTTCACTGTGAATGACCACGCATCAACTGCAAGCACTCAACCCCATGGCGAGGGTTTTAATCACCACCCTTTCACAGTGAAATCATGAGCTTTCCTGGACGTCATCTGCGCCTCGAACGATCCACATATAGTGGCAAGCATTGGGGATGACGAGGATAGGCCCCCCACGCTCTCAAATAGGCTTAAGCCGCCCTTTCACAGTGAAAGGGAATACCCAAACGTCGACTCAATGGGACCTGATGCAGTCCAAAAGCTGCAGCCTTTCACTGGGTACAACCAGGTTCTTGGTCGTGAGGCGAGCCGGTTAACACGGGCAGGCTGATACGCATCCCGCTGGGCTTTTCACTGTGAAAAGATCTCTCCCTGATCTTGAGCAACTGGCCAAGGGCGCAAGCACGCGACCTGCCTGATTTTTTCACTGTGAAAATCGCGCCTCATTTTCCGATCCAGGCTGTGAGCCTCAAACCATCTACCGGCCATGGGATGCAGTTGCACCTTAAGAGCTGTCTTGCCGGAGGGGGCCTTGCATTTCACAGTGAAAAGGAACAGTCCCGAGCTGCTGGGCTGATGCTACCCAGCGCCTTAGCCCTTGTTTGGGTAACGCTTGTACGGTCGCTCCGCCTCTACCTGATGCACACCGGCAGGTCGACCCTCATCATGGATAGCTTTTCACAGTGAAAAGGCATCCCCGGCTTAGAGCCACTGGCCGAGAGCAGCTCGAACGAGATATGCCAGGTTTTCACTGTAGAAACCTGGTCACCAGATTCTAAGTTCCAAGCACCACGACTCTCAGCTTTTGCTGTTAACGCATGTACCTACTTTCCAGTAGATGACTCCACTTGAGTGGCTCCAACCATTTCACCGTGAAAAGGTAGACCTGCGCTGCCCCAAGGGGGAACAGCTTGATGCTTCCCAAGCGACTCAATCATTCGGAGCATCAACGAAGCGTCGCCTGACCAGACCTGATTTACACGAGCAGGCCGATCAACATCTCGCGGGCTTTTCACAGTGAAAAGGTTTCCCAGGTACAGAGCCACATGCCAAGGCTTGAAACACGAGAAGGTTGAGACTTTTCACTGTGAAAACTAGGGCACCTCGATCGCTGTTCCAGGACGTGTGTCTCTGCCTGGTTGGTCCCTGGCATTTCACAGTGAAAAGGGATGTCTCATGCCAGGCCATAGATCCTGGTTTGATGCTGCCCAAGCGACTCAACCTTTAGCGGCAAAACCCAACGGTCAGCTCTGGTTGTGGAAAGCCGACAGGCATCATCCGGGCTGACTAGGGAGCGAGCACGGCTGACTCGATTAGCGGATATAGGCCAGTACCCATTCCCACGGTTTGTGCTAGCAGGTCCTAGGTAGGTCCTGTACCACCACAATGGAGTACCGTCCTATCCTTCGCGTGCTTTAGGTTCACGGAGCCAAACCACAACCTGCTATCATTCGATTCATATAGCGTACGTTTACGTGTTACATAGCGGATACACAACCATGTGCTGCATATCAGCAGTACAACCTATGGCGTAAACGCCCCCAAATCAGATCTGGAGAAACGCATGTCTATTGCACTGGTATTGAGTGAAGGCTCTGGAACCATCTTTGAAAACAAGAACCGCACGTCTGACGCAGCACCTGTGATGGTCGGCTACATGGAGTTCCCGCTGAACAAGGAGCGCAACCAGAAGCTCAAGCTTGAGGTAGCCGTCTGGGTCAAGCAGAAGCAGGGTACGAACGATAAGTTCTATTCGCTGTCGGTGGGTGGCATCAACGCGAGCCTCTTCAAGGAGGCCGACAAGAAGGAAAAGGGTCCCGACTACGCGGGGAGCTTCGGCTTCAACCACGAAATGCGGATCGCGGGATGGCGTAAGGAAGGCGTTGACGGTGGAGCACCATTCATCAGCCTCTCGGTTTCACCCAAAGTAAAGCCAGCTAGCCAGCAAATGCCATCAGCTGATGCTGCAACGCCAAACAGCCAAACGTCGAATGGTGCAGTGGATACAGGTGATCCAATGTTCGCATTCTGATAAACCCCACGACCCCGCCTTAGCGGGGTTTTTTTTTGCCTGTCGAATTGGCCAGGCACCACCCACGCTGGCGTAAGGGCTCTAACAACAGCATGGTAGGCAGCTACTGCAGTATGCGAAGTGACTGAGAGGCAGAGTGCTGTAGGAGGGCGGCTAACATGAGCGCCGGAGCGGTTGTCTAGCACCAGTCGGCCCCTTCGCAGCAAACTCGCTACACACATCAAGCCAGAGAGCCGCTGCAGAGCAGGTCACAGGCCATGACTGACCCGATTCCGTTGCCAGTTGATCTACCGCTGAACGCACCACAACCTCGTTACCACTACCATACGGCACCAGGGCTCCAGCACGCCCGCTCAACGGCAGATTGTTGACCTGCCATCGCTGTGCTCATTGGTTTTCACGTGAAAACCTGGCGCCGTCAAATTGTGCCATTGCTAGATGAACGCCCCTCTCAACGGCCCGTCCCCCTGGATCCGCCGGCCGATATACGAGCTAAAGCAGCGAATTGTGCCATTGCTAGAGGATCGAGAGCGCCTAGATTGCCAAATGTGCCACGCCTAGAGCCTAAAGCAGGATCCGCCCACCAAATGTGCCATCGTTAGATGATGGTCCTGGAGATAGCGTCCACTCCAGATGTGCCACGCTTAGTGCAGTAGCTCATCTGGCTTATGCCACTTTTCACAGTGAAAACTATATCAACGATGCCGTTTACGAGCTCCGTTCAACTAGTACAAAGAGACGGAGGCAATGTGCGTCGAGTCTATCAGGTAAGAGAGGGGGTCCACGGGGGGGGCTTACTACCCTTGCCCCCTCAATTGTGCCATCGTCAGGGGCAGTGGAGGCTCTGTAGGTGTCTGATAAGGCTCAAGAATCGAAATGTGCCATCGTTAGAGCATTGCTAAAGCAATTGCTGAGGATTAGCGCGTTTGGGTGCCGCGAATCTTGGGGAAGAGTGCCATCGTTAGGGCTCGCACATATGCCCAGTTATGAGCCGCAGATAAGCTGGAGGCACCGTATTTATTGGGCTCCAGCAAATTGTGCCATGCCTAGGAAGCCCAATCCCTAGGGACGGCACATTTCAGGAGATCCTCGAGCAATGGCACAGGAAGGTACTAAACGTGGCACATAGCTCTAAGGATGGCACTGGCGACATCTAGCCCCGGCACATAAGCCTAGAAAGATGGCACTGTTGGCCCTGGAGATGGCACAGAAAAATGGCTGTAGCCCTTGTGGCGTAAGGGTTTGGGGGCTTCACTAACAAAGCTTTAAAAAAGCAGTGAAAACAGAAACAAGCTGTTGTAGGTTTTTTGCTTTCGCAATTTTGAGTCAAAAGCGAAGAGCAAAAAGCACTCTCTAGGCATGGCACAATTTACCACTGACGGTGGAACCGTAATTTCGTTGACCGGACGACAATTGATCGAGTAATGTGCCACCACAGTCACTGATGGCACAATTCACAATGGACTCAGAAACCCCCACACCGAGAGCTCCGCGAGCAAAGCGTACAACCGGAGCAACAACGGAAACTAGTCCAGCGAGACGCAAGAGAGCACCAAAGCTCCAGGTCGTTCGAGATGTCGAACCATCCAAAGCCGTTGAGCTGAGGAAGGCTACCGAAGCCCTGTCAATGCGAAACGTCTCCGCCACTAGTGACTTCACCTTCCTACAGCGAAAACTCTACAACACGCTCCTGCAGTTCGCCCAGCAACGGCCACGGGAGGAGATGGTTCACGAGATCCCGATTCGAGACGTCGAAGACAACATTGGACACACCACGTCCAATAGCCGCGACTACCTCAAAAAGGTGCTCGTGAGCATGTCGCAGACGCAGGTTGAGTTTGACTACAAAGGTGAGAGCCCTGGCCGAAAAAGCGAGTGGGGTATCGCAAACCTAATTGCTGAAGCCTACATCCTTGAGGATGGGCAAACCCTGCGCTTCTCGTTCCCACCAGATCTGAAACGCCGGCTGCTCGACCCAGCGATCTTCAATTTGATCGATCTGCGGATGCAGTACCACTTTTCAAGCTTTTCAGCGCTCACGCTCCACGAGATCACGTCACGCTATTTTGGTTCACCCATGGGTGAGACCTACCGTGCGCACTGGTCTGAGTGGAGCGTTGTGTTATCTGGATCAGCCACTCCGCACGCCGAGTTTCGCGATTTCAACAAGATGCTTGGTCGTGCTATCGACCAGGTGAACAGCATCGAGCGAAGATTCCGCATCACTCCGCACGTGACCAAGGCCAACCGGAAGATGGATAAACTCTGGTTCAAATTGGAGACCTTGGTTCAACCAGGCTTAGACTTGGGACCATCCCCGGAGCTGGTTAGCCAGGACGTATCCAAGCGCCTGAAAGCACTGTCCTTGAGCAAAAAGGATATCGATGAGCTCGGGATGACTCATGATGAAGAATACCTCCTAGCTCAAGCTGACTACACAGAAGCGCAAATGCGCAAGGAAGGGGCCAACGTTGCAAGTCCCGCGGCATATTTCAAGGCTGCGGTCGCCAACAACTACGCCAAGGCGCCAACCCAACAGAAGGGAGTGGAATCTGGCAAATCCCAGAAGCCATCGGCTAACGCTACTAAGCCAGCTTCGAAACCAAAGCCAGCGCCGAAAGCAGCACCAACGAATCAAATGGCAGACCTTTTGGAGCAGTGGGGAGCTGCTCAACGCGAGACTATCCGTGGCGAGTTCCAGGGGTTGTCGGATGAAGAAAAGAACGAGCTGGCAGAGAAGTATGACGCCGAGCTGAGGAAGGATGACTTCGCTTACGGGCAGTACCGAACCAAAGGATTGACCCCTATGGTGACCAATTGCTTGGTGGCAATCCTGTTCCAGGAACGCTTCCCTGAGACTCCGACCCCGGAAACGCTCCTTCAATTCTTGCTTAGTGCCGGCAAGATCTGACGCTTTGTTACGCGGGCTTAGCCATTTGCGCGGTCCGCTGCACCAGGTTCAATAGGGTATCGGCCGAAAGGTAAGGGGCATTCTTTAGCATTTGCTCAATGAGCAAGGTCACAACCCCGAAGCAGTCGCCTGGACCTATGGGTACCGATCTCGGCGGACGGCCTTTCGTGTTCACCGAGATGAACACTTTCCCTGGCTGATTCTCGATGGTGAACCATTTTTCGTTCTGCGCACCGTGGCCTTTACCATCGAATTTCGTCTGCATCTGCATGAAGGTGGCCAGCACACCAGGCAGCTCGCGGCCAGAAAGCTGAATACTGATTTTTTCGGCCCAGTTGAACGTCCGGGACGCGGTTGCTTCGGCAGCTTCGATCCGAATCGTATGCTCTCCGCTTCTGGTTGTATCAGATTGGAAGCACAAGGCCACCTTCGCCCCGTAAACATGCCGAGTGACGAAGGTCTTCTTGTCTGCAGACTCGCTCGATAGCTCAGAGGTAGCTGGTTCTTCACTACTCTGGATTTCGGCGGCCTCTATCAACACCTCTTGTTCCTCAGGGGAGGAGAACTGCTGATGTAAGCTTCTGTAGGTGTCACAGAGATACCTGCCAATATCTGAGTCAGCACACCCGCTATCCGACCACTGCTTGAGCTGCTGAGAAAATTTCGGCCCTTCGACCTTCCCGATGTTGATCAGCACAGGCAAAGACGGTTGTGGCAGATTGGCTACGCGGATGCGCTCGACACACCCCGGGAGGATCGTGAAAAAAATCCCTTTGAGGTAGTGCAGGGCAGTGTGGTCGCCAGCTTGCGCCCTTTCGATCGCGTCACTAAGGGCATCGCCCTCTGATTGGTAAACCTCATCGAGCACATCGCTGGACGGTATTGGGATTCGTAAACTAGAGAGCTTGGCGGATGCAGACTGGGCATCAAAACGCATATAAGAAAACCCTTGGCTCAAGAAATACCGTTACTTGCCTAACGGATACTAGCAATACAGGAAATTCTTATCAATACGTGTTATATGCTCTATTGGTATGCTTGGATTGCCCTATAGTATTTCTATGTCTAAGGCTTTGTTCAGCTCATCTTCTATGTCGACTGAGCAGCCACCCAGCAAGAAATCAGATTTCTCCAGGACGCCAAGTGCCATCATGATCAGTGGGGTTCCGATATCAATATGCTTCGCCACGACCCTGATCGCTGAAAGATCACGCAGTGAGGGTTTTGGGCGCCCAGTGCGCCATGAGTTGAGCTTTTCAAAAGGGACATGAATTTTTTCGGCCGCCTCCTTTAGGTTCTCAGACCAGGTGGCTGCGATCAGTTCATCCAGGATGAAGGTTGGAGAAGAGGCGACGTCTGCCTTTGTGACGTCCTCGAAATAGGCTGCAGTCTCATGGCTCTCGCTGACTGCTTTCGCATTGAACATCGCGGACTGCTGGATAAGGCAGTAATCCGACCAGCGGAAAACGTCCGCCATCTGCAGCACTCGAAAACCAGAACAGTCAAGAAATGCAGCGATCAGGTCGATTCGTTTTCGATCCAGTTCGTCGTGGAGGGCACGCGGCTTGGCTTTTGACTCATCCCCAAAGCAACTCGCTAACGTGTCAGCGGTGAAACCACAAGCTTTGCTGGCTTCTTGGAAAGGGAGCGATAGCAGTTCAGATCTATCGATTATGGCCTGATAAAGGCGGAGCCCTGGGTTCACTACAAATCCTTCTCTCTTAACCGATCATCAGCACAGATTCAGACACACGTTGTCGGCAGGTATCCAACAAATCATGAGTGAGACCTAAGGAATTTATGATCTCGGTGTCCATCTGATCTGCGAGTGACGATCTATCCAACCCCATAACCACGCCGTAAGCATAGGTCGAGGATACTGATAGCAATTGGCCAAGGATATCGGGTAGCGGTGATCTATTGGAATACGTTTGCAGCGCTTTTTGAATTGGGGCCGGGAATTTCCAGCGTTTCAGCAGCTCTGCACCAACCTCAGCATTGTCAAATCCTAGCTGAATCTGCTCTACGGGACGTCGGCCCGCGAAGTCGAATGGATCTACGGACTCTACTACGACACAAGCTTCTTCGGGGATTACGAGGTGAATGAGTAGTGCGCCAATGCCTTGCATCAAACCAGTCGTAAATGCGACATCTCGGTCAGCTCCGATGCTCTCGGCCAGAAAGGAAGCCATGAATGCGGTATGCAAACCCATCTTCCAGTAGGTCGGCATATCAATGCCTGGGGCGTCCGGCAGCGCCTTCAATAGGCCGGTGGTAATGATGGTGGTTCGGAAATTGTGAATGCCAATGGTCGATATGGCGTCTTCAAGACGGGAAATAGTACCGCTCCTGCCGAAATAAGCAGAGTTTGCAGTGCGTAGCACCTTCGCCGCGAGAGCCTGGTCAAGGCTCACGGCTTTCACAATGTTTGCCAGCGGTACTAAAGGGTCCCTCGACATCGCTAGCAGTTCCATTACCACCGTGGAGATCGTTGGTAAGGCTGCAGGATTCTGAAAAATTTTTGCCAGGGGTTTCATAAAAATCTCAATGAGAATATGAGTCAGCTATCCAGAGGTAGAATGTCAAATTGTAACGTCTTGATGGGGCATGGTCATTAATCATTCAAGGAGTGAGGCTCAACGCAGATGGGATCAAATGGCCACAGTGAAGTAATTACTCAACTTTTTATCTCGTACAAATACGCCTACAGTATCACTGTCCCATGGTTTGGTATTTTACGTTATGTGTTCGTGATTTCACTTTATAAACGCATGTGACACATCCCTTGAAGCAAGGCCGTTAGGCGAGAAGCCTTAACAGCACACTCTTTCAGGAGACCCCACATGATTTCGCACCCTCAACACACTCAAGCGCAAACTCGATCCCTGCTGATTTCCGGGCTGTTCCCCAACGGGGAGCTGTTCTCACATGAGGTCCATGCCGACTCATCCTACGAAGCCCAGATCAAGGTGCTTGCCCAGTGTCGCTACAGCGATTTTGGGGGAGACCTAGATGTCACCGGGCTCGCGGATGCTGCGACTGGTTCGTCTGTTCAGGACGCACTTCTGTCGGCTGGCCAGGACCTCCTCAGTGAAGTTGAAGCTGTCGAGTATGTGATCCACACCGTTCAAAATTCCCTCGACAAAGGCCGTATCTTCTCTGCTGGTTCTGCCAGCGAGTTGAGCGCCTTTGTTGAGTTCTTCGACCTCATCCTATCCGAAGCCCCTCATACGTTTGACGGTTTATGTTCAGGCGCTACGGTGGCAGATGATGAGGAAATTACCCTTGATTTCGAAGATTCCAGTTCCGCCGAGTTTGCGCTCGTACCGGCCGATGCACTGCTGGTGCTGGCGACTGCGGCACTGGAGGAAGGGAGGGCTGCTGCCGCATATCAAGTACTGACGATGGCGAGCATCACCCGTGTTGCACTGAGCAAGGCCTGCATTCGGGCCTTGGTTTAAAAAGGACCTTCTGGACACTCTCCAGAAGGTCCTTTTTTTTTACCACTGTATTTTCAGTTGGTGTAACTCGCTGATGCGCGCACACAGCTGATCCTCGATGAGAATCACCTGGCCTTTCAGTAGCACTCGAATACTCGCAAAGTGTTCACCCTGCACCCATCCCGCCCGCACAGGATCAACAAGACATTTGATACGGCCAGTCAGATCGGATGCGATGAAGATCAACCCCATTTCCCCATCAATGCATGTGGTTTCGGGTGGTTCTGCAATCAAGTAAACACCCTCAAAGCTCCGGCCAGCTAGAAGTGTTGCTATGTGGTGGTGATGGCCGCTTGCCGCATAGGTTTCAGCGTTGCAAATCATAGAAATTCCGTTGAGTCAGTAGAAAATGCGCTGTACCTAAGGTATAGTAATTCTTTATACAGATTAGTTATATTTACTTTTCTGAATCTTACATCATTGAGGGTTACAGATGAGCAAGCTGGCTGAGTTTCGCGCTGCTGAAAAAGCTCTGCAAGAGCAACTTTCTGCCTTGGAAGCGCTGAAGAATGATTCTGGTCTGCAGCGCGAAATTGAATTCGAAGAGAAGCTCAAGAGCTTGATGCAAGAGTACGATGCGAATTTGGGCAAGGTAATCGCTATTCTCGATCCGGCTTCGGTTCAGCGCAAATCGTTTACAAGCCCTGATAGCAATCGCCAGCAGCGCAAGCCACGTGAAGTCAAAGTCTACAAGAACCCACACACCGGTGAGACTATCGAGACCAAAGGTGGCAATCACCGGCAGCTGAAAGAGTGGAAAGCGCAGTGGGGCGGTGATGTCGTTGAAGGATGGAAGAACTAAGCAAGCCTAGCTCCTCAGCTGAAGACCGGCCGCAGAGGCCGGTTTTTTGGGCCATAAAAAAACCCGCATATGTGCGGGTTTATATTTAAGAGCGCTTACCTTGAAGCCGCTGCTCTACAGCTTTTCTCATACGAATTTCGTAGTCAATCCGCTGCTCATACCGAGCTAGAGCCGTTGCATCGGGCTTGGTCTCGTTGTTGCGCCACCGGTAAATCGTCATTTTGGTCACCCCAAGTGTGGTGCCCATGTCTTCGTCGTCATTGGTACCGAGGCGTTTCATCCAATCGGTCAGAATGACGCTCATGTCTCGGTCGAAACGCTTAAGGCGTTCCCTGCGGTGCGGTTCTTCTGCCAGAAGTCCCCGAGCCTTTTCCATTACTTCATCCGGCACCGACGCTGTACGACCATAAATGTAGGAGGATAGGCGAGGGAGACCGATACCCAGGGCAAAGGCATAATCTTGATTGCGCAAGCCCAGGTCAGAGCCAATCTTGACCAATTCTTGCTGATCTGCCGAAAGCTCGGCACGGCTGCCGCCGCGAGGACGCTTGGTGCTAGCGTCAGCTGGTTTGGTTTGTGACGTAGTGTCCGTCTCGTGCTCTTCGTCCGAAGGCTTAGGTTGTACAAGGCGCACCATTGGATCTTGATCCATGGCATAAATGCCGGAACTGGCCACTGTTTGTTCTCCGTTGATCACTCGTTTAAGTGCTGCGGCCATTTTGATGGTGGCAGCTTCTGTATCGATATCTCGATCGTGGTCTACTTCTACCTGGTCGGCAAAACCGACCTGCTCCAGCTCTTCACCCTTTTCCTGCATGTCCTCGATGGAGCGATGATTGATCAGTAGCTTCTGGCGGTCCCGGAGGACTTCTCGACTTACGTTATGCGCTACTGCGTAGACAACGGCATACACAGCGTCTTGATCTTCGATTTTTGCCAGCATCGAGCCAAAGAAGACCTCAAGCGTCCTTTGCATGACCTCATCAAAATCTGTGAGTTCGCACTTGTTCTGCCGAAGCTTCACCCTGCAGATTTTGCGGACGCGCTCATCGCGGTCCATCTCGTAGGCCAAGCGGTTTACAAAGGTGCGCGATCGGTCCGTGTTCGAGATGTAAGTCCCGCACAGCTTTTCGAAGGTCGAGGGAGGGCCGGAAGGCTCGGAGGAGGGGAGATGCTCGATGTCGGTGCCTAGTGCAAGCCCTGAAGCAGTTTCTTGCTCCAGGGCTTCAAACTTTTCTACTGCCATAAAGGGCTCGTTGATTTATCAATCCTACGCAGCCACGGTATCCACAGATCGATCCAGTTGAGGGAGAGCGACACTCCTGAATTGCGCCAGAGAACTGGAGACATCAAGGAGGACATTGATGCCGGCAGCCAAGATCTCAGTCTTGATCTCAGGGTAGGCACTCATCGCTTGCTCGATCCGCTCACCTACTATCCGCATCTGGTCCGCTCTGTTGAGGTCATCCACCCCAAACACTGTGCTGGGGTTCTGACCAGGCTCAACACCAAGGGCGTCCAGGCCGATCTCGATTGGGGAGTACTCGTGAATCATGAAGCATTACCTCTGGTAGCGGCCACATAGGGTCGCCTTTATTGATTATACGTACGTGACAGATAACGTCAATCAAATCCATAACGCGTATGTGGAAGATTGGCAGGTTTCAATCGTTGTACTGTGCATTACGCAGGCATGAGATTGGTGAGGCAGGAGGGGTCAGATACAGGTCAGCTGGATTGCCTGTTCGAAGCCGAACAGTGCCGCACGAACCTCTGTGACATCAGATGCAAAAGTTGACGCGATGACGACACCTGCAAGCAAAATTTCCGTCTTAGCTTCTGGGAAGTCTGTCATCGCTTTGCGCATGCACTTCGACGCGCACTTGTTGGAGCAGCTTTTATTGAATCTCGGGCAATTTGGCTTGCCATCTGTTGAAAGGCACCCGAGCGACGAAAGACCAATTTCCGTAGCTCCCTGGTATGTGTCAAAGCTGAAAGACATACAGTATCCCTATCTAGTCCGTTGATTGGCGCTGTTTGTCAAATTATAGGGACGTGATGTCGGAGGGGTCAACGAATCGGCGCCAGAAAAGTTCCGTAGTAAGCTAACTTTAATGCGTGCAAAATTTGGTATGCACGATTTTATGTCTGCAAAAATGCGGTTTAGGGATGGCGTATCGAAAGTGTAGTTTATTTTTGGAATAAAAAACCAGCACCTTAAATAAGGCGCTGGTTTATGTGGTGCAGTTAGAGAAAGACATCGCCATCAGGAACAATGAGAATGTCGTCTGAGGTGTCTACCATGCTGGTTTCACTCTCGAACAGGTCTCCGGTAGATCCAATTACAGGTATAGCCTTTACTTTGCTCGGTTGCGTGGTCCTTTTTGTCAGGATGGCACACTGAGCAACGTTAGGCTGCTTTACTGTCGGGCGCGGGCTTATGCCGTTGCTTTGGGGGAGGCACTTGAGGCTTGAGGCGTTGCTTCTTTTGGGGGGATATGGAATGTCGCTCAGGTCATAGGACTTAGGCGTATCCCGCTTGCGCTGAGGTTGCTCTGTATGTCTGTGTTCGTATGTTTTGCGAGATCTAAATTCCGAGGGGGGGGGCTGAGTCTGGAGTGCTGGCCAGTATGTAAAATCCCCTGTTTTCCACCAGGCAATTACTGGAAAACATATAAGGACTGTCAAAACAAACAGCGTTAGCTTGTTCGCCACATCTGTCATTGCCACTAAAACAATGTAAATAAAGATTGTGACAAACCAAGTGGATACATGCCTATTGATACGTTTCATTCGGTCTCCTGGGTTTACCTTATGAAAGGTGATGCTGCACATGGCTGTGCAAACAGAAGGCAAAAAAAACCCCCGTTTCCGGGGGCTGTGTGGCGTTAGAAGATGAAATCCCTCTTCAGGTCTTGAGTCGTTGGTTGAGATGCTGGCTGGCCAGAGTGTGCGGTTGGAGGAACAGTGTATGGGTTCTTCACCGCCGGTAGCGCAGGGATACTCAGGGGGGCACCCAACTGATCCCGAACAATCACACTCTCTACAGAGGGGTTCCTGTAGGCATCAATTTGGCTTTCAGTCAGCGTTACACCGTGTGCCCTTAGCAAGGCACGCCAGTCGACCTTCCCTTTACGTGCGGAAAGCAGAACAGAAACACCATCACTTTGATGTCGTTTGCGGCCTGGGGGCATCTGCGATAACAGAGCACTCCGGGCTGCCTCCTCGCGAGCAGTGGCTTCCTGAAGGACCCGGTTTGCTTGCTGCCAGGCGGCCGCTGCAGCCTCCCATTCATCAGTGCTCCATTTTCCTGTTTGTAGCCGGTCCCAAAAGTCGAGCTCGGCCTTGAGGATTTGATCTATCCGCTTCTGATTTCTAGGGACCTTGAGCAGCACCCCGTTAGATCCGTCGAAGGAGTAGTAATGAGCGAAGCGGGCTTCAGCAACAAAGATCTGGTGCTGAACCTGGTCAATGTATTCCGGTGGGACGATTCCTTTGAGTGCAAGCCCATGAGCAGTCTCCCCGGGGCATTTGATCTCAACTGGGATCTGCTGGAAGGGGTCGAAGCCATCTAGCGATGCACGGATGATCGGTATTGAGTCACTTTCAGCGATGATGGGCGTTACGGTGCTGCCGGTGTGCCTTTCGTAGGCAGCCCTTGCTACGGGCTCCAACTGATGGCCCCTAGCGCGAATTCGATCGACAAAGGGGTTCGCTGGCGGGGGAGGTCCAATGCCTAGCCTGAGACGGAAGAGTTCGTATGAGCTTCGGAACTTCGACGTCCCCATAATTTGGGGCGCCTCACTAGCTCCGATCCCTCCACTTCGCCAGGCAAACCATGCAGCTGAGTTTTGCTGAGCCTCTGGGCCCGTGATGATGCGCATTGCCATGTTGCGATCTCCTGGAAACGTGACCTGCACCGGAACGGTGGGAGGCCTGATAACGGGAGATGCATAACGTACTAGCTGAATCTTGATGCCCTTGGTTAGCTCCATGAGCAAAGGGGGGAGAGGAGAAGTGAGGGGGGAGGGCGCAAACCCTGAAGACCGGCTGCCAAGCAGCCGGTCGCATACGGCACCAGCGTTATTCGCCGATCCTCATCGTGCGAGGAATACCCAGCTTAGCGTTTTGCATACGCAGATCATCCAGCGTCATCGAGGGATCTGACGACGCAGCAGCTGAACTGGCGCAGCCCCGGAAATTTTGGCAAACCGTGTGGATTACCAGGTTCGTTCCAGCGAGGTTGTCGACGTTCTGGCCGTTGGTGTTTTGTGCTGCGTCAGATGCTGCGGTTAGGCCTGAGGTGACGTTGTTCCCCAGTACTCCGGGGTCACTGCAACTGCTCAACAGTAAGCAGGTCGTGAGAGAGACAGCCACGGACGCGCCCGTAGCCACAGCATTGCCAACGGCAGTATGGGCTTCTTTGTACTCTGAGGCTGGACCCGCATAGACCTCACTGATTGTGTAGGTGACCTTGGCATCGCCCGCAGTCTGGTTGTAGCCAGCTTTCTTGAGAGCCTCATTCACATACGCAGTCATATCAGCCAGGGCGGCGTCTTCGGTTACAGCCTTTACTGTCAAGCCATCCACAAGCCGTGCGTTGATCTGAGCTGCTTGAACGCGTACCGAGCCTTCCTCAACGGTGATTGGTTTTGCGGCACAGCCTGGTAAGGCGATGATGACGCAGGTGGCAGCTAATGCGGCGATTGCTTTGTTGATCACGTGGAGGCCTCAGGAGTCTTGATAACATGTAACTATAATACTGGGGTGAGGTGCTCCAGGCTAGTGGCAAAATGATTGTGCCGAAAGTGGAGTGGCGCATCGATGCGGGATTGGGCAATTCCGTAAATCCCCATCAGAAGCTCGCGGTGTTGGTCTACGTACAAAAACACGGAGATGTGTAGCAGGACAAGAGGAGGGCAGAGGAGGTGTGGGTCAGTGGGCGGCCTAGCGTCACTGGGAATCGTGAGAGAGGCAGGGTAACTCACGACTTAGGGTAAGAAGCCGACAGCCCGGGCTGCCAACGACAGACAAAAAAACTGGGCCTTTGATATACAAAGAGCCCAGTCCTGGTAACCACAGCTGCCGCGGCGCTGTAGGTGGAGAATCCACCGTTACCAAGACTGAGCTCACCTCTTTATCGCCATTAGGATAGTCGACAGCAGTACGACGTCCTGCTTGGCTAGCTTGCGAATCCCCACCAGTTGCACCTGGCTGCTATGTAAGGACCTATGTCCGGGGAAGTCATTTGCGCTGCTCACGTAGTGGTGAGCGACCTGAGGGATAACCGCTTCGACCTAATCGTCCAGCTGTGTTGTCAGTTCCTGGGAGAAGCCCGGACTCGACTATTGTCTGATCTCAAAACTGGCGGTGCATCACCGAGTCGAGAACACAGAGGCAAACACAGGGGATGCATTAGGGAGCGGAGATATCAGGCGGTATGTGGGTAATGCGCTAACCCGTTACCGTGTTGCTGACTACAAAGGAGGCTTCGCGACCTCGGACCTGACTGGCTTCTCCAGTGGGAGTATCCGTTAACTTTGCCTCAGGTGATGTCGAACATGGACTGATAAACAGGTTTTCCTCT
>NZ_BCBH01000030.1:0-72883 GCF_001320525.1 Pseudomonas sp. NBRC 111131
TAAACCTTAATAATGCTGCAAAACAAAGCGGGGAGGCCTTTCGGCCTCCCCGCTTCTATATATAGCTACAGCGCCAAGCGATCACTCAGCCTTGAGGGTGACTCGGGCAAACGCTTTCTTCCCCGCCTGGCACACGTGGGTGGCGCCGAGTGCAAACATGAAGTCGCGCCCAACCACCACGCCGTCGACCTTCACCGCACCACCATTGAGCAGGTCCCGCGCCATCGCCGAGTTCTTCACCAGGCCTGCACGGTTCAGTACAGCAGCGATCGGCAAGGCTTCGGCTGCAGCCACTTCGATCTCGGGCAGGTCTTCCGGCAACTCGCCCTCCTTCATGCGGTTACCCGCCGCACGGTGGGCATTGGCAGCAGCCTCTTCCCCATGGAAGCGCGCAACGATCTCTTCTGCCAGCTTGATCTTGATATCACGCGGGTTCGCGCCATTGGCGACATCGGCACGGAACTGGTCGATCTCGTCCATCGAACGGAAGCTCAGCAGCTCGAAGTAGCGCCACATCAGCGTGTCCGGAATCGATACCAGCTTGCTGTACATCACACCCGGGGCTTCCTGGATACCCACATAGTTGCCCAGCGACTTGGACATCTTCTTCACGCCGTCGAGCCCTTCAAGCAACGGCATGGTCACGATATTCTGCGCTTCCTGGCCGTAAGCACGCTGCAGCTCACGCCCCATCAACAGGTTGAACTTCTGATCGGTCCCCCCCAGCTCCACGTCAGCTTTCAGCGCCACCGAGTCGTACCCCTGCACCAACGGGTACAGGAACTCGTGGATGGCGATCGGCTGATTGGTGGTGTAACGCTTGTCGAAGTCATCACGCTCGAGCATGCGCGCCACGGTGTACTGCGACGCCAGGCGGATAAAGTCCGCCGGGGTCAGCGTATCCATCCAGGTTGAGTTGAAGGCGACTTCGGTCTTGGCCGGGTCGAGAATCTTGAACACCTGCTGCTTATAGGTCTCGGCGTTATCCAGGACCTGCTCACGGGTCAGCGGCGGACGCGTGGCGCTCTTGCCGCTCGGATCGCCAATCATCCCGGTGAAGTCACCAATCAGGAAAATGACCTGATGGCCCAGATCCTGGAACTGACGCAGCTTGTTGATCAGCACCGTGTGCCCCAGGTGCAGGTCGGGCGCGGTCGGATCGAAACCTGCCTTGATACGCAGAGGCTGGCCGCGCTTGAGCTTCTCAACCAGTTCCGACTCGACCAACACTTCTTCCGCACCGCGCTTGATAAGCGCCAGCTGCTCTTCAACCGACTTCATAGACAGACCCGCAAGGCTCAGATTCAAGGGGAGCCAACCATACAAGATCGGCCATCAAATACAAGTTTTGCAAAGGAATGTGACCTGACCACAGGTTTGCGGCGTCTACGCGCCCTTGCGTGAAAATGGATTTGGTTATATTTTATACAGTTATTTCATCTTCATCATGTCATTCATCTTTTCCATATTCACTTTTCTTCAAAGTCCCCTTACCTATGACCAACGAAACGCCTAAAGCGCCCCCGCTTTATCCGAAAAGCCATCTGTTGGCCGCCAGCGGCATTGCCGCGCTGCTCAGCCTGGCCCTGCTGGTATTTCCGTCCAGCGAAGTCGAAGCCAAGAAAACCACTCTCAGCCTGGAGCTCGAGAGCCCTGCCGAGCAGTTGAAGGACGAATCCAAGGCAGCACCGCTGGTACAGAGCGAAGCCGACCAGGGTTCTCCCTTCGCGCAGATCGAAGGCGCCGAATCACCCAACGAACAAACCGCTCAGCAAGCACCAGCGCCGGAGCAGCAGCCACAAGCCAAGGAACCTGGCCATCGCGAAGTCGTCGTCGCACGCGGCGATACCTTGTCGACGCTGTTCGCCAAAGTGGGGCTGCCGGCCAACGTAGTGCATGACCTGCTGGCCAGCAACAAGCAGGCCAAACAGTTCAGCCAGCTCAAGCACGGCCAGGTACTGCAGTTCGAACTGGACAAGGATGGCCAACTGGCGAGCCTGCACAGCAAGGTCAGCAACCTTGAGACCATCCGCCTGACCAAGTCCGCCAAGGGCTACACCTTCGATCGCGAAATCAGCAAGCCGCTGGTGCGCACCGCTTATGCACACGGGGTCATCAAGAGTTCGCTGTCGGCTTCAGCGCAGCGCGCGGGCCTGTCCCACAGCATGACCATGGACATGGCCAAGGTGCTTGGCTATGACATCGACTTCGCTCAGGACATTCGCCCGGGCGATGAATTCGACGTGGTGTACGAGCAGAAGGTCATGGACGGCAAGGTGGTCGGCACCGGCAACATCCTGTCCGCCCGCTTCACCAACCGTGGCAAAACCTACACGGCCGTGCGCTACACCAACAAGCAGGGCAATACCAGCTACTACACCGCTGATGGCAACAGCCTGCGCAAGGCATTCATCCGCACCCCCGTAGACTTCGCCCGTATCAGCTCGCGCTTTTCCGCTGGCCGCAAGCACCCGATTCTGAACAAGATCCGTGCACACAAGGGTGTCGACTACGCCGCCCCACGGGGCACCCCCATCAAGGCGGCCGGCGATGGACGCATCGAGCTGGCCGGGCGCCGGGGTGGCTACGGCAATACCGTCATCATCGCCCATGGCAACAGCTACAAGACCCTTTACGGGCACATGCAGGGCTTTGCCAAGGGCATCAAGACCGGCGGCAGCGTGAAGCAGGGCCAGATCATCGGCTACATCGGTACGACCGGGCTGTCCACTGGGCCGCACCTGCATTATGAGTTCCAGGTCAACGGCGTGCATGTCGACCCCCTGAGCCAGAAGGTGCCGATGGCAGACCCGATCGCCAAGGCAGAACGCCAGCGGTTCCTGCAGCAGAGCCAGCCACTGATCGCCCGCATGGATCAGGAAAAGGCCACCATGCTCGCAGCGAACAAGCGCTAAGCCCATGGCGCTCTACCTGGGGGTGATGTCCGGGACCAGCCTCGACGGCCTGGATATTGCCTTGATCGAACAAGGCGAGCAGCTTGAACTGCTCGCCACCCATTACCTGCCCATGCCCAGCGACCTGCGTCAGCAACTGCTTGCCCTGTGCAGCAGCGGCCCTGACGAGATCGCGCGTGCGGCGCTGGCAGAAAACCGCTGGGCCAGCCTGGCAGCCGAAGGGATCCGCCAACTGCTGGCCCGTCAGGGGCTGCAGGCCGATGCCATCCGCGCCATCGGCAGCCACGGCCAGACCATTCGCCACGAACCCGCACGCGGTTTTACCGTACAGATCGGCAACCCGGCGCTGCTCGCCGAGCTTACCGGCATCAGCGTGGTTGCCGACTTCCGCCGGCGCGATGTGGCTGCAGGAGGCCAAGGCGCACCGCTGGTACCGGCTTTCCACGAAACCCTGTTCGGTCACTTGGGCCAGCGCCTGGCAATCCTGAATGTGGGCGGCTTCAGCAACCTCAGCCTGATCGAGCAGGACAAGCCGGTCCACGGCTTCGACTGCGGCCCAGGTAACGTGCTGCTGGATGCCTGGATAGAGCGCAAGCGCGGCCAGGCCTACGATGCCGATGGTGCCTGGGCGGCTTCGGGCGTGGTGCAGCCGGGCTTGCTCAGTGCATTGCTGGCCGACCCGTTCTTTGCTGGCAGCGGCCCGAAGAGTACGGGCCGCGAGGTGTTCAACCTGGCTTGGCTGGACGGTCACCTGGCGGGCCAGCCCGCTTACCGGGACGAGGATGTACAGGCGACATTGCTGGAGCTTACCGCGCGCAGCATCATCGACTCGCTGAGCAATGCCCAGCAGGGCACAGAAGCGTTGCTGGTGTGCGGCGGTGGCGCACGTAACGGCGCCCTTATGGCCCGCCTTGGCCAACTGCTACCCAAGGCCCGTGTCGCCAGCACCGGCGCCCATGGCGTAGACCCTGACTGGGTCGAGGCCATGGCCTTTGCCTGGCTGGCGCATTGCTGCCTCGAAGGCATCAGCGCCAACCGCCCAAGCGTGACGGCGGCCAAGGGCCTGCGGGTACTGGGTGCAATCTACCCGGCATAACCGCTACACCGCAAAGCAAAACGCCGCGCAATTGCGCGGCGTTTTCGTATGGCCAGGCCTCAGATCGAGAACGAGGACCCGCAACCGCACGTAGTGGCAGCGTTTGGGTTCTTGATCACAAAGCGCGAGCCCTCCAGGCCTTCCTGATAGTCCACCTCGGCGCCAGCCAGATACTGGAAGCTCATCGGGTCGACCACCAGCGACACGCCTTCGCGCTCGACGATGGTGTCGTCTTCGGCCACATCCTCATCGAAAGTGAAGCCGTACTGGAAGCCCGAGCAGCCGCCACCGGTCACGAACACCCGCAGTTTCAGACGTTCATTGCCTTCCTCATTGACCAGGTTCTTCACTTTCTGGGCTGCCCCATGGGTGAATTCCAGACCGGTAGGGGTGAAGGTTTCGACGCTCATGTTGACTCTCCCGGCGCAGTTGCCGCCTTAAAACTCGATGACGCGCATTATCCGCTTTCCCGAGAAAATTGGTCAAGAATTGTGCGGCTTTAGTCGCGACTGACAAAATGGCCCGCGCAAGGCGGGCCATTTCGATCGCAGCTCGCTTACGGCAGCAAGCCCGCGTGGGACAGGCCCATACGCTCGTCCAGGCCGAACAGGATGTTCAGGTTCTGTACCGCCTGGCCAGAGGCGCCCTTCACCAGGTTGTCGATCACCGACAGCACCACCACGAGGTCGCCCCCCTGCGGGCGATGAACGGCAATGCGGCAGACGTTGGCGCCGCGCACGCTGCGGGTTTCCGGGTGGCTGCCAGCGGGCATCACATCGACGAACGGTTCGTCGGCGTAGCGCTTCTCGAACAGCGCCTGCAAGTCGACCGAGGTATCGACAACATTCGCGTACAGCGTGGCGTGGATACCACGGATCATCGGCGTCAGGTGCGGCACGAAGGTCAGGCCGATGTCCTTGCCAGCAGCCAGACGCAGGCCTTGGCTGATTTCAGGCAGGTGGCGGTGGCCCTTGACTGCATAAGCCTTCATGCTCTCGCCAGCCTCGCAGAACAGCGAACCCACTGCGGCTCCGCGGCCAGCACCACTGACCCCCGACTTGCAGTCGGCGATCAGCCGCGACGGGTCGGCCAGGCCCGCTTCGAGCAGTGGCAGGAAGCCCAGCTGCGCGGCAGTCGGGTAGCAGCCCGGCACCGCAATGAGGCGCGCCTGGCGGATTTTTTCGCGGTTGACCTCAGGCAGGCCGTAGACCGCATCCTTGAGCAGCTCAGGGGCACCGTGCGGTTGTCCATACCATTTGCCCCATTCGGCAGCGTCCTGCAGGCGGAAGTCCGCGGACAGGTCGATGACCTTGGTGCCTGCAGCCAGCAGTTCGCCGGCCAGGGCGTGGGCGACACCGTGCGGCGTGGCGAAGAACACGACGTCGCAGGCCGCCAGGGCCTTGCTGTCTGGCACGCTGAAAGCCAGGCCGTCGTAGTGGCCGCGCAGGTTCGGGTACATGTCGGCGACCGCAACGCCCGCCTCGGAACGCGAAGTGATGACTGCCACTTCGGCCTGTGGATGCTGTGCCAGCAGACGCAACAGTTCGACGCCGGTGTAACCCGTGCCGCCGACGATACCGACCTTGATCATAACGCTTGCCCCTTATCAACGAGCCGTCTGGAAAGCGCACGATGATAGGGGCGCAGGGCGCCTGTAACAACTCTCCGGGTGACCCTTCGGGTACTTGGCCACTACTATCTGACGACCGTGAATACCTGAAGGACTCTCTAGATGCTTTACCTATGGATCAAAGCGCTGCACATCGTCAGCGTGGTCTGCTGGTTCGCCGGCCTGTTCTACCTTCCCCGGCTTTTCGTCTACCACGCCCAAAGCCAGGACAGCCTGAGCCAGGAGCGCTTCGTGACAATGGAGCGCAAGTTGTATCGCGGCATCATGAACCCGGCGATGATCGCCACCTATGTGTTCGGCGCCTGGATGCTCTACCTCACCCCGGGCTGGTTGAGCCAGGGGTGGCTGCACGCCAAGCTCACGCTGGTGATCCTGCTCACCGGCTACCATCACATGTGCGGCGCCCAACGCAAACGCTTCGCCAACGGCGCCAACACTCGTAGCCACGTGTACTACCGCTGGTTCAACGAAGTACCGGTGCTGTTCCTGCTGGGCATCGTAATTCTGGTGGTGGTCAAACCGTTCTGACGTTAACCATTCTGCACTGGAGCCTCGCCCATGACGCTGCCCGCTTCGCTCGAACAACGCCTGCGCCTGCCCGTGATGGCCGCACCGATGTTCCTGATCTCCAATCCCCAGCTGGTCCTGGCCTGCTGTGGCAGCGGCGTGGTCGGCAGCTTTCCTGCGCTGAACCAACGTGACAGCGCAGGTTTCAAGGCCTGGCTCGAAGAGATCGAAGCGGGCCTGGCGCAGTTACAGGCGCCGGCCCCCTATGCCGTCAACCTGATCGTCCATCCTACCAACCCGCGCTTGCAGGCTGACCTGGCGCTGTGCGTCGAACACCGCGTGCCGATCGTCATCACCAGCCTGGGCGCGGTGAAGGAGGTCGTGGATGCTGTGCACAGCTATGGCGGGCTGGTGTTCCATGACGTGACCACCCGGCGCCATGCCGAAAAAGCCGCGCAGGCGGGCGTCGATGGCTTGATCGCCGTGGCGGCGGGCGCTGGCGGCCACGCCGGCACCTGGAGCCCGTTCGCTCTGGCGGCCGAAATCCGTCAGTTCTTCGACAAGACGCTGCTGCTGGCAGGTTGCATCAACCATGGCCATGAAATTCTTGCCGCCCAGGTGCTGGGAGCCGACCTGGCCTACATGGGTACGCGCTTCATCGCGACCGGCGAAAGCCATGCGCAGGAGGCCTACAAGCAAATGCTGCTTGACGCCCAGGCCGCCGACATCATCCACACGCCTGCGGTTTCCGGTATTCCTGCGAGCTTTTTGCGCGCCAGCCTGGAGCAAGCCGGTTATGACATGAACGCACTGCAAACCGGCCACGAACAAGGCAAGCTCAAACCCATCGATGATGAGGCCAAAGCCTGGAAAACCGTTTGGTCCGCAGGCCAAGGGGTGGGCGACATCCATGACCTGCCCGGCGCCGCACAGCTGATCGAACGCTTGCACAGCGAGTACCATGCAGCGCTGCAACACACCCAGGTATTGGGCGACAAGGCCCGGTAGCAAAAGGCAACACCTTGCCTGGCCAAGCTGTACACTAGGCGCCCTCTTCAGCCCCCAGGAGCCTTGCATGACCCGTTACGCCATGATCACCGGTGCTTCCAGTGGCCTGGGCCTGGCCCTGGCGGAAGCCCTGGCGCGGCGCGGGCGCAATTTGATTCTGGTGGCTCGCCACCGCGAAACCCTGGAGCCTGTGGCCATCGAGCTGACCCAGCGTTTCGGTGTCGAGGTGCTGTTGCGTGCCTGTGACCTCAGCCAGCCGCTACGCTTGTCCGGGTTCGTGCTTGAACTGGAAGAAGGCGAGCGGCGCATCGACCTGCTGGTCAATTGCGCCGGCCAGCGCACCTATGGTCCCTTCCTCGCCCACGAATGGGCAGACGAGCAGGACCTGCTAGAGGTCAACATCCTGGCGATGAGCCGCCTGTGCCATGCCATCGGCAACCTGATGGCGGTGCAGGGTGGCGGGCAGATCCTCAATGTCGCCGGGCTGGCCGCCGTGGCACCCGGCCCGTGGATGGCCACCTACGCCGCCAGCAAAGCCTATGTGATGAGCTTCACCGAAGCCCTGCGCGAAGAACTCAGACCCACCGGTATCAAGGTCTCGGTACTGTGCCCCGGCCCTGTGCGTTCAGCGCGCCGGCCTATCCCACGGCTCGAAGGCAATAGCCGCTGCCTGAGCCCCGAGGAAGTGGCGCTGTACACCGTGCGTGCCCTGGCCAAGAACCGCGCGCTGATCATGCCGGTGCGCCGTAACCGTTGGTTGGCTTTTGCCCCTCGTGTGCTGCCACGCTGGCTGGTGCGCAAACTTGCAGGTTTCATTCACCGCCGATACTGCCCGGTCGGCATGGAATAGCCACTGGGCGAGTGGCGCCTGGCTGAGTACACTCGGCTCGACCCTCACCATGGAGCAAGTGCTGTGGACGATCTATTCCTCAAAATCATCAACCGGGAAATACCGGCGGATATCATCTACGAAGATGACCAGATCCTGGCCTTCAAGGATATCGCCCCAGCGGCGCCAGTGCATTTTCTGGTCATCCCGAAAAAACACATTCGCACCCTCAACGACCTGACCGAAGAAGACAAGGCCCTGGCTGGCCATATCCTGTTCACCGCTCAGCGCCTGGCGGTCGAGCAAGGCTGCGAAGAAGGTTTCCGCGTGGTCATGAACTGCAACCCGAAAGGCGGCCAGACCGTCTACCACATCCACATGCATGTGCTCGGCCAGCGCCAGATGAACTGGCCACCGGGCTGACCCAAGGCAAGCCCCTTCCGGGCGATTGAGGTAAACTGTCGGGCATCACTCAGCGGAGGTGCCCGATGGCTACCGAACGTCACTACTCGCCGCTCGACCGCTTGTTGCTGCAGGCCGATACCGCCATGCGCACCTTGCTGCCCTTCAGCGGCCAACCGTCCCGCCCGTCCCCGGCCATCATCCAGCCGGACGCCGAACTCGATGACCACCAGACGCGTCACGTTGCCGGGCTCATGCGCATCAACCATACCGGCGAAGTCTGCGCCCAGGCGCTGTACCAGGGCCAGGCCCTGACCGCCAAGTTGCCCCAGGTGCGCAAAGCCATGGAACACGCCGCCGAAGAAGAAGTCGACCACCTCGCCTGGTGCGAACAGCGTATCCGCCAACTGGGTAGCCACCCGAGCGTGCTCAACCCATTGTTCTACGGCATGTCGTTCGGCATCGGCGCCCTTGCCGGGCTGGTCAGCGACAAAGTCAGCCTGGGCTTCGTCGCCGCGACCGAACATCAGGTGTGCAAGCACCTGGACGAGCACCTGGAACAAATCCCCCACGAAGACGAGAAGTCTCGCGCCATTCTCGAGCAAATGCGCGTGGATGAAGAGCAGCACGCCGAATCTGCACTCGAGGCTGGCGGCTATCGCTTCCCTGCACCAGTACGTTTCGGCATGAGCTTGCTGGCCAAGGTCATGACCAAGAGCACTTACCGCATCTAAGGGCACGCCCATGACGGACCGTATCGACGCCAAGGACCTGGCGCGCGCCGTGCAAGCCGGCATTCTCCAGCCGGGCCAGGACCAGGCCTTGCTGGCGTTCCTGCACAAGCAGCCGCCAGCACGTGGCAACTTCCAGCTGGCACACGTCGCATTCTACTTCGGCGCCCTGTTGATCATGGCGGCGATGGGCTGGTTGCTGACCGAGGCCTGGATGCGCATCGGGGACGGCGCACTACTGTTCATCGCGCTGCTGTACATCGGCCTGCTGACGCTGTTCGCCCTCACCCTGCAAAAGCGTCGGCAACCTGTCGCCGCTGGCGTGCTGGCAGCGGTTGCAGTGAGCATCGTACCGTTGGCGGTGTTCGCCATCGAACGCCTGTCCGGTTGGTGGCCGCTTGACGATGTGCAAACGGACTATCACCAGTACTACACCTATGTGCAGGGCGGCTGGCTGGTGATGGAAGCCGCAACGGTGCTGGCCGGGCTGCTGATGCTGCGCTTGATCCCCTACCCGTTCATCGTCATGCCAATTGCTGTAGCGCTGTGGTTCATGTCCATGGACCTCAGCGAATGGGTGTATGGCTCGCCGTTCAGTTGGGAGCAGCGACGTACCGTTTCGCTGTGGTTCGGCCTCGGCCTGCTGCTGGTGTTTCTGCTGGTGGATGGCCGTACCCGTGAGGATTACGCTTACTGGGGCTACCTGGCTGGGTTGGCAGCGTTCTGGGGCGGGCTGACGATGATGGAAAGCGACAGTGAGCTGGGCAAGGCGCTGTATTGCCTGATCAACCTTGGGCTGATGGCACTGGCGGTGCTGCTGCGCCGGCCGGTATTCATGGTGTTTGGGGCACTGGGGGTGGCGGCTTACCTGGGGTACCTGTCCTACGAGGTGTTTGCCGATTCGCTGCTGTTCCCGGTGGTGGTGACGCTGATCGGGCTGGGGGTAATCGGCCTGGGGCTGGGGTATCAGAAGCGCCGGGAGCATTTGAGCCAGTCATTGCGACGTTGCGTCCCACGCTGGTTGGTGGTCGCTCTCCCGGCACTGCGCAACTGAAGACCGCGCAGACCGCTTTGCCCCCCCAGCGCCGGCTAGCCGATGGGCTGCGCAGCAGCCCATGCTCTGGGGTTCAACCCAGCTCTATGATCTCGTAGCCGTGAGTGATTTCGACTCCGGCACGCTCCAGCATGATCGACGCCGAGCAATACTTCTCGGCCGACAGCTCGACCGCCCGCTTGACCTGCGCCTCTTTCAGCCCACGGCCTTTGACCACGAAATTCATGTGGATCTTGGTGAACACTTTCGGGTCTTCACTGGCGCGCTCGGCCTCCAGGAAGGCTTCACAGCTTTCCACCGCCTGGCGCGATTTCTTCAGGATGCTCACCACATCAAAACTGCTGCAGCCACCGAGGCCGAGCAGGAGCATTTCCATCGGGCGCACGCCCAGGTTGCGGCCACCGGCCTCGGGCGGGCCATCCATGACAACCACGTGGCCACTCCCCGATTCGCCGAGAAACATCGCTTCACCGGCCCACTGGATGCGTGCCTTCATCTGTCCGTACTCCTGGAATTCGCAAAAGGTTGTCAGCTTAAGCCTTGAATGGCTGTCGGAAAAGCTCAATGCGAGGCGCATTTGTGCCGAAACATCCTGCAGTGTCTGATAAGCTGGCGCCAATTGACTGGCGCCCCACGTCAGCCAACGCTAACAAGAGCCTATGCGTCGCATCGAACAGGATTTCGTGATGGTTGTCTCAGCCCTACCCGCCAAGATCAAGAACATCGACAAGCTGCTGGTGCACTGCCAGCGCCGCCGCTACACCGCCAAGAGCAACATCATCTGCGCCGGTGACCGGGCCGAAACGCTGTCGTTCATCGTCAAGGGTTCAGTCACCATCATCATCGAAGACGACGAAGGCCATGAGATGATCATCGCCTACCTCAACAGCGGCGACTTCTTCGGCGAATTGGGCTTGTTCGAACCTGCCGGCAGCGATCAGCAACGCAGCGCCTGGGTCCGCGCCAAGACCGAGTGCGAAGTGGCGGAGATCAGCTACGACAAGTTTCGCGACCTGGCCCGCCAAGACCCGGACATTCTCTACGCCCTCGGCAGCCAAATGGCCCAACGCCTGCGCAATACCACGCGCAAGGTGGGCGACCTGGCATTCTTCGACGTCACCGGCCGAGTTGCCCGCTGCCTGCTTGACCTGTGCAAGCAGCCGGACGCCATGACCCACCCAGACGGCATGCAGATCAAGATCACCCGCCAAGAAATAGGACGTATCGTCGGATGCTCACGGGAAATGGTCGGCCGCGTTCTCAAAGACCTTGAAGAACGCAGCCTGGTGCAAGTCAAAGGCAAGACCATGGTGGTCTACGGTACCCGTTAATCCTTAGGCAGGGCTGCCAGTACCTGCCTGTAGGCCTGCGACAACCGTTCGAACCAGGGCGCTTCGGGCGCCACCTCGTGCAAAGCGATATGGCTATCGGCGCGGCAACGCTGCTCCAGTTCGCAACACTCATTGAAGCGATTGACCGCCGCAACCATCGATTCGCGTTCGTTGTCCAGCAATAGCGCGCCATGCACCAGCACCACTGGGCGCTTGCCGCCTAGCCCCTGGCGCCAACGCTGGGCCGTGCCGACCAGCTTACGCCCGTTGAGGTTGACGTTATAGCGGCCATCGCAGAAGGCACCGTCAATTTCGCCTACCGACGCCACGCCGCCCCATTCGCGCAACACATCGCACAGAGGCAGGCACAGGCGCTCATAGGCGTTTTCGATACGCCCGTGGTCGCCTTCGCTGCGCGGTGCCACATACACCAGCGCCACGTTCACCGTTGCATGCGACTGCGGTACGGGCTCGCCGCCAGTTTCACGCAACAGCACCGGCCAGCCGGCAATCGCCAGTTCCGAGCAGGCAGCTTCGAAATTGTCCAGTCGGCTCATGCGGCGCGGCATGACCAAGGCGTGATCGGTGGGGCGCCAAAACAGCACGCCAGATTCACGTTCACCGCGGCACACCGCTGCCAGCAGGTCCTGTTCGGCATGCAGGCCTTGTTCGACGGTCAGGGCCAGGGGTTGATCGGTCATTGATCCACCTTTTAGTGTTGGTTTCTCTGGCCCCTTCGCGGGTCAACCCGCTACCACAGGTTATGCCGCTGCCCTCAAGGCGTGTGCATCACCTGGGAAAGACCGGAGCAGGCACAAAAAAAAGCCGGCATAAGCCGGCTTCGTTCGATCAGTCCAGTTGCTGAACAGTCTTCTTCACCTGATCGGGGAAAAACAACCGCTGCAGTTCAAGCCCTGGCTGCTCGGCACGCATGAATGCCTCACCTACCAGGAACGAGTAGACATCGTTGATCGCCATCAGCTCGACATCGGCGCGGTTGAGAATGCCGCTCTCGGTGATGGCCAGGCGATCCCGCGGGATGCGCGGCAGCAGATCGAGCGTGGTCTCCAGGCTGACCTCGAAGGTGTGCAGGTTGCGGTTGTTCACCCCCACCAGCGGCGTATCGAGTGTGTTCAATGCACGTTCCAGCTCATCGCCATCGTGCACTTCGACCAGCACATCAAGGCCAACATCCTTGGCGGTGGCGGCCAGCTCGGCCATCTTCACGTCATCCAGCGCCGACACAATCAACAATACACAGTCGGCACCCAAGGCGCGCGCCTCGACGATCTGGTACGGGTCGACCATGAAGTCCTTGCGGATCACCGGCAGCGAAACCGCAGCACGCGCCTGCTGCAGGTACTCATCGGCACCTTGGAAGTAGTCCACGTCGGTGAGCACCGACAGGCAGGTCGCCCCGCCCTTCTCGTAGCTGACGGCGATGTCCGCCGGTACGAAGTGCTCGCGAATCACGCCTTTGCTCGGCGAGGCCTTCTTGATTTCAGCGATCACCGCTGGCTGCTTGCGTTTTGCCTGATCGATAAGGGCATTGGCAAAACCCCGCGGCGCTTCGGCAAGCTTGGCCAAGCGCTCCAGTTCAGCAAGGCTGACGCGCGCGCTGCGCTCGGCCACTTCCTGGAACTTGCGAGCAATGATCCTTTCCAGCACCGTCGGCACACTCATGCTTCGTTCTCCACCTTGAATACCGCTGTAAAGGCACCCAGTTCCTGCAGCTTTTCCCAAGCCAGCCCGGTGTGCAGCACATCGTGGGCCAGTTCCACACCGCTCTTCAGGCTCATGGCGTGGTCAGCGGCATACAGTGCTGCGCCGGCGTTGAGCACGATCATCTCGGCGGCCTTCTGACCGTTTTCAGTCTTGCGCCGGCCCAGTGCATCGCGAATCAGCTCAAGCGAAGCCTGCGGGCTCTCGACAGCAAGGCCGTGCAGGCTTTGGCTTTTCATCCCGAGGTCTTCCGGCTCGACCCAGTATTCACGGATCTCGCCGTTTTTCAGTTCGGCTACGAAGGTTGGCGCCGCCAGGCTGAACTCGTCCAGCCCGTCCTTGGAGTGCACCACCAGCACATGCTTGCTGCCCAGGCGCTGCAACACCTCGGCCAGGGGACGGCACAGGGCCTGGCTGAACACACCGACCACCTGGTGTTTCACGCCGGCCGGATTCGTAAGCGGGCCGAGCATGTTGAACAGCGTGCGCAGCCCCAGGTCGCGACGCGGGCCGGCGGCATGCTTCATGGCGGAGTGATGGCTCTGGGCGAACATGAAACCGATGCCGAGGCTGTCGATGCAGCGCGCTACCTGAATCGGGGTCAGGTTCAGGTAGATGCCGGCGGCTTCCAGCAAGTCGGCACTGCCGCTCTTGCCCGAGACCGCGCGGTTACCGTGCTTGGCCACGGTGCAACCCGCCGCCGCCAGAACGAACGACGACGCGGTGGACACATTGAAGATGTTGGCGCCATCACCGCCGGTACCGACGATATCGACCACGCCATCAAGGCTTTTCAGTTCGACCTTGTCGGCCAGCTCACGCATCACCGACACCGCGCCAACAATCTCGTCGATGCTCTCGCTTTTCATGCGCATCCCCATCAGGAAGGCACCGATCTGCGCCTCGCTGCACTGGCCGGTCATGATCTGGCGCATGACGTCGCGCATTTCTTCGGTCGAAAGGTCCAGCTGGCCGACGATACGGCTCAACGCGCTCTTGATATCCATGTGCAATCCTTAGCGGCGGCCGCCGGTCTGTTTGAGGAAGTTGGCGAACAGCTCGTGGCCCTGCTCGGTCAGGATGGACTCGGGGTGGAACTGCACCCCTTCGATGTTCAGCGTCTTGTGGCGCACACCCATGATCTCGTCGACCGAACCATCGTCATGGGCGGTCCAGGCGGTCACTTCCAGGCAATCTGGCAGGGTTTCGCGCTTGACTACCAAGGAGTGGTAGCGGGTGACGGTCAGCGGGTTGTTGAGGCCGGCGAATACACCCAGGTCACGGTGATGCACCGGGCTGGTCTTGCCATGCATGACCTGACGGGCACGCACCACATCGCCGCCAAAGGCCTGGCCGATGGACTGGTGGCCCAGGCATACGCCAAGAATGGGCAGTTTGCCAGCGAAATGCAGGATGGCTTCGATGGATACACCGGCCTCGCTTGGCGTGCATGGCCCGGGGGAGACCACGATACGCTCGGGGCTGAGGGCTTCGATCTGGGCAATGGTCATTTCGTCGTTGCGAATGACCTTGACCTCGGCGCCCAACTCGCCAAGGTACTGAACAACGTTGTAAGTGAATGAGTCGTAATTGTCGATCATCAGCAGCATTTTAAGCTTAACCTCTTGGTTTTACTGCCTTTCTATAAATTCACTCCGCCTTGATACCCGCATATGTACCCGCTTTTTCTGTTACTGGACAGGGTCGGGGTCAGGCCATCAGCCAAGGGAAACAGGAGCGAACAAGGACGAACCGGCTATGCCGGCAGGAGAAAGTCAGCCGCGCCAGCGCCAACGAGCGAGGGCTTTGATGACGCGCATCAGGAGGGCACTACTGGTGTTCACGGAGATATCTCGCGTTGCTATCCGGGCACAGTAGCCGACCGCGCAGTTCGATGCAATAACACTGTACCGATCACCACTTGTGGAGGCCACTCTGCTTCACAGTAAAGTTCAGCTTGCCCTCACCCCACCTTCTTACCCAGCCACCAAGAACCAATCTCGACAAATAAGTCACAAATCGTCCAATTGGTCACAAAAAGAACAGACACCCAAACGCTTCGGACTATTGCTCATCCCATATCTCCTTTAAGGCGTCAGCCAGCCTTCCGGATATTCCTCAGAAATCGATTCAAAAAAAATTCAGACCTTTATTACTCATGTGAGCACGGGCAGATAGTGCCCGCACTCCCTTGACGTCAAGTTACCCAGGAGTCTGAACAAATGACTATTTGCTGTCCTTCTTGCGGTTCTCTGCGCATTGTCGCGCGTAATCATGCTCGCAAACTCGGCGGAGTAGTTGGTGCTGTTGGTGGAACAGCCAGCGGCGCCGCTGGCGCTTTGTCGGGCGCTCAAAGCGGCGCAGCCCTGGGAGCAATCGCAGGGCCGATTGGAATTACCTTGGGCGGCCTTGCTGGAGCGATCCTGGGAGGCCTGGCGGGCGGCACCGCCGGCAGCCTGGCTGGGGCGCGAATGGGCGAAGAAATAGACTCTCGCGTGCTCGACAACTTCGAGTGCCAGCACTGTGGCCTGGCCTTCTCCCAAAACGATTACTGATCCAACACACCCCAGCTGCACCGCCTAACCCCTCCCCTATCGAATATTTGAACGGCATAAAGCCTGGCCCATAGCGGGCCAGGCTTTATGCCGTCTGTCGCTTGTACCGACAAGGAGTTTCCAATGGCACATCTCATCGAAACCATGGCTTACGCTGGCGCCACCCCGTGGCACGGCCTGGGCAACCAACTCACGCAGAAGCAGCCCATTGAAGTCTGGCAACACGAAGCCGGGATGGACTGGCAGATTCTGGAAAGCCCCGTGCACTTCAAGTCGGATTCTGTCGGCCACCTGGGCGCGATCCATTCCTTCCCCGAACAAAAGGTGCTGTTCCGTTCGGACACTAAGGCACCACTGTCGGTGGTCTCGCAGCGTTACCACACCGTGCAGCCGCGTGAGGTGCTGGAGTTCTACCGGGATCTGACCGAGGTCTCTGGCTACGAGCTGGAAACAGCTGGCATGCTCAAAGGTGGCCGCAAGTTCTGGGCGCTGGCGCGTACCGGACAAGGGGCTGCACTCAGGGGTAATGACCAGGTGAACGGCTACCTGCTGCTGGCCACCTCCTGCGACGGCACTCTGGCTACCACAGCCACCCCAACCACTGTGCGCGTAGTGTGCAACAACACCCTGACCATCGCCCTGGACGGCACCAGCAGGGCGATCAAGGTGCCGCACAACACCCGCTTCGATCCGAAAGCAGTGAAGAAGCAACTCGGCATCGCCGTCTCGCAATGGGACGACTTCATGTACCGCATGCGCGCGCTGGCCGAGCGCAAGGTGCAGTGGCATGAGGCACTGGGCTTCTTCATGAACGTGATGTGCGAGACCAGTCCGACCGGCGCGCTGCCGGAGCAACTGCCCAACGAGCGCGCTCTGCGCAAGGTGCAGGAGCTTTACGAAGGCCGTGGTCGCGGTAGCCAGCTGGACTCGGCACGCGGCACCGCCTGGGGTCTGCTCAACGCCGTGACCGAGTACGTCGACCACGAACGTCGGGCGCGCAGCAACGAGTACCGCATGGACTCGGCCTGGTTCGGCCAGGGCGCTCAGATCAAGCAGCGCGCCCTGGATGCTGCACTACAACTCGCCGCTTAACCCTCAATCACCAACTCTCGCGCCCGGTCAGCCTTGTGCTGATCGGGCGTTTTTATGCCTGCAGGTGAACACCATGAAAGCAACGTCATTGAACGGCAGCACCAGCAAGAAATGCCCAGCCCTACGCCTGGTCAGTACCAAGGAGTTGCCGCGCGAGGACTGGCTGCAAATCCGCAAGCAAGGCATCGGCAGTTCGGATGCAGCCTCTGCGGTGGGACTGAATCCATACAAGTCGCAGCTGGAACTGTGGTTGGAGAAGACCGGTCGCGATTCCGGCCTGCCCAAGTCCGATCCTCATGATGAGGAAAGCCCGATGTACTGGGGCAACGTGTTGGAGCCCATCGTGGCCTGGCATTACAGCAAACGCACCAAGAACAAGGTACGACGCGTCAACGCCGTGCTGCAGCATCCTGATCCGGAGTTGCCCTGGATGCTGGCCAACATCGACCGCGAGGTGATCGGGGCCGACGATGTGCAGATCCTCGAATGTAAGACCTCCGGCATAAACGGCGCACGCCTCTGGAAGGAGGGCGTGCCGGAGTATGTGCAACTTCAAGTGATGCACCAGCTCGCTGTCACCGGCAAGCAGGCAGCGGATGTCGCCGTGCTGCTCGGGGGCCAGACGCTGGAGATTCATCGCATCGAGCGGGACGAGCAGATGATCGCTCGCTTGATCGATCTGGAGCATCAGTTCTGGCACTACGTCGAGACGGATACTCCGCCGCCGGCTGATGGCACGGCTTCCGCTGAGTTGGCCCTGCGCTGCCTCTACCCGGAGGACAACGGCCAGGTCGTCGACTTCAGCAGCCATGCCGGACTGAGCGCTGCCTTCATCGAGCTCAAGGCCCTGCGCCAGTCGATTGCCGACAAGGAAAAGCGCGAAGCCGAGCTCAAGCAGATGCTGCAGCAGGCCATGGGCGATGCCAGTCGGGCGGAGTTCTCCAGCGGCTACGTCAGCTGGCGTAAGGCCAAGGACAGCATCGGTCTCGATGTCTCTCAACTGCTCCAGGACAAGCCCTACCTGCAGGCCAAGTATCCGCTGACGAAACCAGGTGCGCGGCGCTTCCTGGTCGGCTGATTTTCACTTCCCTCATTTCCTTCCCCTTGGCCAGTCCATGCAGTTCGCGCTGCGTGGCTGGCCTTTTTCATTTCCAGGAGAGCCATCATGCTCAAAGGTTTAGCAATCACCCCGCCGGTGCTCGGGCGGATTTCCATCGGCAAGGTCATCGAGAAGAATGGCAAGCGTCTGCCGGAGAAGGATGACCAGTTCACTATCACTTCTCAGGTGCAGGGCAAGGAAGGCTGGCTGCTGCATCCGCTCAATGATGAGCTGCGCAAAGGCCAGGACGACAAGCTGCGCAACATCCCAGTGCGCCTGCTGTTCAACGAACCGGAGCTGAACTTCCGCGCCGACTACACGCTGTTCGATCGCCAGTCCGGACGGCCGCTGTGCGTCGGCAATGGCGAGACTTGCAAGCGCGTCACTCAGGACGGCATGCAGTCGCTGCCCTGCCCTTCGCCGGATGCCTGCTCATTGGCCAAAGGCAATGCCTGCAGGCCCTACGGTCGACTGAACGTGGTCATTGGCGATGACGATCCGCTGGGTAGCTTCGTGTTCCGTACCACCGGTTTCAACAGCATCCGCACCCTGGCGGCTCGTCTGCATTACTTCCAGGCCATATCGGGCAACCGTCTGGCGTGTCTGCCGTTGGAACTGCGCCTGCGTGGTAAGTCCACCCGGCAAAGCCATGGCACGCCGATCTTCTACGTCGACCTGACGGTGCGCGGCGGTATGGACATTGCGGAAGTACTGCTGGCGGCCAATGAGCTCGATACGCAGCGGCAAGCAGCCGGCTTCGATCAGGCCGCCTTGGATAAAGCCGCGCAGCGTGGCTTTGGCAATGGCGCCTTCGAGGACAGCGAAGAAGACGCTGGCGCCATCGCCGAGGAGTTTTACCTCACGGAGGAAACCCCATCTCCAGCCACCAACATTTCTCAGCGCTTGGCGAAAACCAGCCTGGCCGAGAAGCTGGACGCACAAGCCCTGCGCCACACCCCACCGACCGATAACCATCAAGGAGTCCAGCATGCGTCTGCACAAGCTGAAGGCCAGTGAACCGACCGGCACCTACCTGGTCGAGTCGCCGGTCACCGAAACCGACATCCTGCTGATGGCCCGGCAGTTGGCGAATCTGCGTCTGCGCCGGGGGCGAGCACTGACTTCACCAAAAGAGGTGTTCAGCCACCTACAGGCGCTACTGGCCAGCTATGAGCATGAAGTGTTCGCTTTGCTCATGCTCGACAGCCGGCACCGGGTGCTTGCCTTTCAGGAGCTGTTTCGCGGCACCCTCGATGGAGCAAGTGTTTACCCCAGGGAAGTCGTGAAGATCGCCCTGGAATACAACGCTGCCGCCATGATCCTGGTACACAACCACCCATCAGGAGACCCCGAACCCAGCCAGGCAGATCGTATGCTCACCACGAAACTGCAGGAGGCGCTAAACCTGGTAGGCGTGTGCACACTCGACCATATCGTAGTGGGCCAAGAAGGCTGTGTGTCACTAGCAGAACTGGGTTACCTGTGAGGAGTCTGGCATGAAGCTATTACTTCGCACATTTGCAGCAGTGTTCGTATTTGTCGGCATCCTCGCAGGCTGTCTGGCAATGTTGCTGCTGGTGATTCTGATGGTGCGCTTTCCACCGCTGCTAATTGCCTTGGTGCTGGCATGCTGGATCTTGAGTCGGCTACAAAGGAGCTAATGCGATAGGCCAATGTTCAGGGAGAGCCGCTTGCCAGCGGCTCTCCCTGAACAGATCCTTGGATGTTCTTTTTTTGCCAGTCAGGCAGAATCCACCGCCCATTTGAACTACAGCCCAGCACTGATGAAACTGCTCAACACCTACGACGACCGTGATGAAGCCGAAGCCGCTGCAGAAAAGCTCAGCGGGGAAAAGCGCCTTGCCAGCGAACGCGACGCCACCGTGGTCATCTACAACCTGTTTGGCATTCCCAGCTGGGGCAACTTTCATCGCCTTGGCATGTACAACCTGGGCGAGCTGAAAAGCCTGTTGGATACCCGCAGCTCCTGGGAGCCCAACGACCACGCAAGGCACGCAGAGATCCTCGCCACACTGAAAACTGTCGCCAAGAACTACGCCATCGAAATCCCGGCTCACTGGCTGTAGCAGCGGACGTCAACCAGGACGCCCGCCGCGAATAGCTCTACTCAAACTCGTAAGTATTCACCTTCAGCACGCTGCAGTTTTCTTTGACCGACCGCTGCACTGAGTCATCAAAACCAGCCGTGCTGCTGGCCTGGATATCGATGGAGATGGTCACGTTCACGCCGTGCTTAGCCGTGAACTGCTGAATTACCTCATCGACCAGCGTTGCAAACTGCATCTTGGCCTTGACCGGGTCCAGCTCGGCGCTGGCATAGAACTGCGTCGGCAATGCCTTAGTCACTGGCACATCGACCGAACCCGACGAACCGCCCACCGCACCAGCACCAGCACCAGCAACTGTACCGCCGGAGCTGCCGGTAGGAGTGTCATGGATCAGATCTCCAGGCGACTGCATCGTAGACGTTGCACTAGCCGCAGCCTCCTTGGCTCGGAGTGCCTCGGCATAGTCCGATGCCGCGCTTGGTTCGATTAGCAGACAAGATCCATCGAGAATGACCGAGGTTGGCTTGCCGTACACAAAGCCCGGATAGCGGTCGCCTTCCTTACCTTGCGCAACGCCGAAGAAGTCCTTGCTCTGTACACCTTGATTCAGCGTGCGCGCGAACACCTGATCGTCACGCAGGCGCGGCAGGTACAGGTAGCAGCAGGTTTTCTGCCACACATCCAGTGCGCCAGCCTCAGCCACTCCGTCCTTCCAGAACCAGCGTTTGAGCATGTTGGAAAGATGGATCGGCGCCCACTCGGTGATCAGCAATTCGTTTTCCCGCAGAACCTTTTCGATCTCCTGGGACAGGCTCGAAGCGCCCGGATTTATGGCATAAGGCTCCCAAACGATCTCAGTCAAATTACTGGCATGTTGCACAGGCGCCAGCAGCCATTTCCAGGTTTCGCGCAGGGTACGATTCAGCGTCTCGCGGGCCTGCTCCAAGCTGGCTGAGGCATTTTTGGCCATCAGGTTATCTAGGGTAAGGCGGTTGTCCTTGTAATCGCTGACGATGGATTCCCAGGCCAATACCGAACGCGCGTGATCCTTCAAGCGACTAACGTTGTCGGCATCCGCAGCCAGGAAAATCAGGCGATTCTGCTTTTGCCGAGGCTGCTCACCGCGATTTTTGAGGATCTCCAGCGCTTTTATCAGCGCCGCGTTCGGTCCAGTTTTGCTGTAGGGCGCGCTAGGCGCCAACACCACCAAGCGCAGTGTCCAGTCATCTGGAACGTCCGAACTCTCATTGAATGGATGTACGAAGAATGAGTTGTTCCCAAACCCCTTCAAACGATCCTTTAAGATCGGGAACACATCCTCACGATCCTTGAAGCGCTTCTTACGTTCCTCCATCTCGCGACGCAGGTTCGGACGCGTGTCGAACCAGTAGCGACTGTTGGCACTGTTCAAGTAATGCAGCTTGTCACCCAGGCGGCGCAGTGCATCCTCATACAGGCCCAGCTGCTGCTCCGGCTGAGCACTACCCAGCAACACGCGCTCAAGCTCGATACCGCGAACAAGCTGGCTGGAGGTTGTCGGCGCACTACCGAGGAAAATGGTACGCGCCGTCCGACGACATGCATGCACAGCGCCAAGACGTGCATCGTGGTTTTCGATGGCGACGGTTTCGGCACGCGGTCCGTCGATATCCCGATCCACTACCGGATCCCAGCCTGCTGGCAGGTAATAGGTGAACTCGTTGCGGGTGTCGGTATCCGCAAACGGTAGGCTACCAGCCATGATCAACGGATCGTTGTTTCCGTCTTTCCAGAGGCTGTAGATGATCTTAGCCATCATCTTCAGCACGCCACGGGTGCGCTGGAAGTTATCGAGGCTCGACCAGTCGTCATAGAGCCGGTCAAATACCTCAGGATGAATGGGGTAAGCCTGCTTCAGGCGCTCGTAGTAATGGCTTTCCTGGGTTTCAGACGGGAACTTGCCGCTATGGGCAATGTAGAAATCCGCGAACTGACGGCACACCTGCTCAGCAGCAAGTTGGTCATTGATTCGGCTGAACAGGCGGCGACGAACGATCTCGAACGCCTCCTCAGTCGCCACCGGCTTCCACAGTGCCTGCACACGACCGAAGTAGTGCGACAGTGCCTCCAGGGCGCGCACTCCACGCTGGCTGCCAGCTTCTTTTTCGGACTCAGGCAGCGAGGCCAACATCACCGCCGTCGGCACAGCCTTGAGCGCCTCAGTCAGCGCCTGGATAAAGGTCAGGTTGGAGTCGAAGGTTCCGCCGGCGAGCGAAACGCCTTCCTCGAACTGACGGATATAGGCCACCAACTCGTCCACCAGGATCACGCATGGTGCATAACGGCTAAGCAGCGTCACCAGCATATCCTTGCCCGGCGATGTGCCAGACAGGTCGGCGTCAGCGACCAGCGTATAGCCCTCTTCGCCACCCAGCTGCCAGGCGAGCTCACCCCAGAGCGTGCGCACAGCGCAGCCCCCGTGCTGTACCGGCTGATTGGGGGAGGACTTGATGCCATCCAACACCGCTACCCGCGCAGGTGCCAGCTCGGTGACACCGGCTTTGTTCAGAATAGTCCCAACACCCGGCATCTCACTGGCCGGCACCTTACCCTGAGCGAGGTGATAGACCGCCAGCATGGTGTGGGTCTTGCCGCCGCCGAACGCCGTCTGCAACTGGATAACCGGATCCCCGCCCTTGCCGGACAGCCGCTTGACCACCGAATCCAGCAACAGGCGCATGCCCTCAGTGATAAAAGTTCGCTGGAAGAACAGCTTCGGATCTTGATACTCCGCTGCCGCCGTACCGGTGTGCACTCGCGTGATATCCGCAGCGAACTCAGCCTGAACAAAGGTGCCGCTACGCACGTCTTCGTGGGGTTCGGCGATCAAACGCCAGGGTTTCAAAGTCATTCTTTTGCTTCCTCGATTACCGGGGCAGAGCCAGGCGCTCCCTCCCCATGCGCGTCCTTTACGGCGCAAATAATTCAGCCACGCACAGCACCGCGAGCGACGTTCAAATTCTTGATACCTGACAGGCCAGGCCGGCCACACGCCCAAGGTCATTAACCACCAGGCCCTGAAGCCCATACGGCAGTAATGCCCTATTCAGCTTCTGCTGCAGACGTTGGGCTAGACGGTTGAAATCGGCGATGTCCCAAGTAAGCAACAAGATCACGCTAAATGGCATCCCCTGTTCGAAGACGGCCACATAGGGCTGCAACTCGGCCTCTCCCTGGCGCTTTGCGGCAAGCACACTGACCAAAGTACTGCGCAGCTTCTCGATCAGTTCATCGATGATGAACGGCTTGGCGCGTGTCAACCGCACACGGCTTTCCAGCCCTTGTGATTTGACCCATGTACGCGCCTGCTCTACCTCCTGCGGCTCAGCGGGTGACATGCGCGGGCGGTTATCTTGTTCAAACCCTTCACAGTCCTTGATCTCAATCCACCAGTGCTGACCAGAATGGGTAGCGAGAACATCCACCGCCTGATGATGACCAAATCGCTGGCGATGCCAGGACGTGTCATCAAACTTGAGCGCCTGCCAGCCCGCCGGGAACGTCAGACGCAGACCATCTTCAACCAGCTGCGTCATGGGATATCTCCATTTCCCTGTCGTACTGGGCCAGTTCCTCATCCAACGCAACGAGGCAATTCAGCTCTGCCAGGCTATCAACCTGCTCACACTGCACCTGCCTCGCATCATCGAGTGACAGACCGATATAGCACTGCGCAACAGGCTGCTGACGCGAAAGCAGATCCAGTTCCTTGAGTAAAAAGTAACTATGCGTGGCGATAAACACCTGAATTCCCTGCCGGCAGAGCGACATGATGCTGGCAGCGATCTTGCGGATCAGCCTTGGATTCAAGTTGGTTTCCGGCTCGTCCCAGAACAGATAGCCCTGCTCCAGCAGGGTGCCGGTAGCGATCAAGCGAGCCAGCATGGCCACTTTGCGCAAGCCCTCGGCAACCAGCGGCATTTCCATCTTGCCCCCGCCGGGTACCTGCAGGTAGAAACGCCCGCTGGGCGTATCCACCACGACCTTGCCGCCCATCACCTCTTCCAGCGGTTGCAGCAGGCCGGCGGCCACTGCCTCGCGCTTGCCTTTCAGCGCCGGCTTACCTAACAGCGAAACCGTATCGCGCCAGCTTTCCTCGAAGGGCACATGGTGGTTGTCGTACAGCGGTACGAACCAGGGGCACAGGGTGAGCAGCTCGCGGGTCGGTAGGTAGACCGGCGACAGCTCAAGCCTCGTCGTCGGCAGCACGTCAATCTGTACGCTACTGCTGGAACGGGTAGACAAGCTGATGGCCAGATCCTGCTTTTGCTCCTGCATGGAGAGGGCAACCTCACAGCGATCATGTCCCTGGCGGCGAGTGACCAGCCGGCCCAGGGCATCCGCGCGGAATACCCCCACCAGCTTGTCAGCACATTCCTTCTGCAGCGTCGTCTTGTTCAGCTCCTTGCTGTCGGCCTGCAACTTGAGCAAGGCATACAGCAGCTTGAGCAACTGGCTCTTGCCGCTGCCATTTTCGCCAACCACCACATTCAGGCCAGGAGCAAACTTGTACTCGCCGCTGGGCAGCGGGCCGAAGTTTTTGATCGTTGCGCTTTTGAGCATGGTGATATCCCTTTAGATGTCCAACGCAGCCTGGCTGCCGATGTGGCCAGCGTCCTGGCTGGCTTGTTCGATGCCGAGCCACGCCCCCTGCAGTTCGTTGTAGGCGCGCGCTTCATTGGCCCAGCCTTGACGCTCACAGAGTGTGTAGAGGCGATAGGTCAGCGCAGTGAGGCCAGCGGTTTTGTCGGGCATGCGCGCCAGTAGTTGACCCGCGGCGGTTTCGCCGTCCTGATTAAGGGCGCGGATCAACTGGTGCAGGGCTTCCCACACGGGCAGGCGGATGTCGTCTTCCGGCGACCAGTCGCGGGGCATTTCTGCCCACTTGAGCAGACGTAGATTGCCATTGGCACTCTCCACTACACCGGCATCTACCAAGCCGTTGACGCTGGTACCTTTGGCACGGGCCAGCACGTCGGCATCTCCGTATTTGCCCTCTGCCCAACCATGCTGCTCGAACCACGCAAGGCAAAACTGAGTGTCGTGGTCGAAGTCGTCTTCGCCGACAAAGCGGTTGATCAGTTGAAGCGCGCTGCGCACGCTCATAGGCGAGCCGTCAGCCTCCAACACAGCGCTGTACTTACTGAACACCTCCATTCCAGGGCCAATAATCGCCTGCGACAGATCCACCGGGGCTACCGGTGAGTTGATACCTCCACGAGTCATATCCAGGAGTGCGTCCGGCAAGGTGGCATTGAGTTCGCGGATAAACTCGCGGCGCGAGATTGCCGGCGCATTGGCGGCACGAGGACGGCAGACCAGCACGATACTTGAGGCCAGAGCATTCATGGCAACTTTAACGCCCGTTGGGCGCTCAGTACGCATTGGCCAAGTGCCCGTGAGTGCGAACCCAGCCTTGAGTACAGCTGCCAGGAAAGTTTCCCAGCCAGTACTAGAGGTGCCAGTAGCCGCCTGAGTTTCAGCTTGTTTAAAGGCATAGTAAATGGTGACCGGGAAGGCTGGATGAGCCTGCTCAGCCAAGTTATGCATGGCTTCAGTCATACCATCAAGAAAGAAGGATTCAGCCTTGTCCTTACTTCCATGCCGATACGGCGTAGCCACCAACTCCTCTGCCTTGGGTACGGCCAAGGTGGCGTACAGATTGGGGAAGATTGGTCGCAATGAGCGACGCAACCAGACATAAAAAAAGTCTGACAGATCGGCATAACCGATGTTGTCGTAGTAGGGCGGGTCAGTCGAGATCAGTTTCCCAGCGCTAACGCTCTGATTTTGAGCATCAGCTTGCGTTACAAAGCCAGGGTTTGTAGAGAAATCAGACAGCACTTTACTCATTGACGCGGTGGTAGCTGCGAAGTCGCCAGCAGCACCTGCAAAAGGGTTAACCTCAGGAAAATCCCAAGCCATTGGAATTGCTTGGCGGCTGAAAAGGTTCACACTCTGCTCTCGACTCTGAGACCATACAGCCAAAGCATTCACTGTGTTGGTAGTTCTGCTAATAGCAAGCCCTAAATAAAGCCCCACCGCTTGTGCATAAGCAGTGGCTGCTACGCCACCTTGATCCAGTCCCATCCCGTCATCAGCCATGCCAGAAGCCAGCGCATCCTCACGCACACGGGAAATCACCTCCTGCACCAAATCCGAGAGGGTAGTTAGCGCGACCAACTGGCGACAGGTGAATAGATCGCCGAACTTGCCGAGTCCATAGTTCGGTGTTTTGAAGTCACGCGGATTGTTGGGTAAATCCATTTCAGGAGCCCACTCGGGTTGGGCTGACTGCGCCACGTCAATCTGGGCCTGCACCGGCGACAAATAGACCCGACCACGACTTCCCTCCGCTACGATCGCCATCAGCCGCTGGCCCATTCGACCAGCCTGACCTTCGGCCCGGATATAGCTGTAATCAACCGGCACGCCAGACAACAAACAGATAAACGCACTGCGCTTTCCGGCCGTGGTTCCGGCCTTGGCTGACTCTGGTGGCGTCCCCATACGAACCTCGAACCGATAGCTATCGCCATCAATCACTGGCTCGATGTAGGCCTCCTTGCCCACCTTGCTCGAGAGAACAAATGTACCGGCTAGGGGCACTTCGGTATGGCTAAACGCCGGGTTGGGGCTTTTCACGGTCCGCGCCCATAGTGAAGCGATAACAGTAAGCTTATCGCCCTGGTACTGCGCCAGATCCGGCCGCTCAGCGACCATCTCCGCAGTGACTTCAATCTGCGGGTACAGATGGCCTATACGTTTCTGGGCCTCTTCACGCATCCAAGCGCCATAACGGCGCACATCCTCTGCCAATCCTTTGGCACCCGACCAATCCTCAAAGGCATCACGGGTCGCGCGCTTCTTACCGCCCTTGTCGGCATCGATTTCCGGCCCAACCGGCGCACAGCCAGCGAACTTAGGCGGAATCTCGATCATCGCTTTATTGATGGTCACCGCCACCGGGTTGAGGTCGGAGGCGTAGCTTTCCAGCCCCAGGCGCTGCGCCTCCAGCGGCAGTGCGCCACCGCCAGCAAAGGGGTCATGGAAGCCCGGCAACTTCTCCGGGTTAAATAGCTCGGCGGCCTGCGGGTGGCCCTTGTTCAGCTCGCAGGTCTCGCGCCAGCTCTTCCATATTTCTGCTCGCGCGCGCGCCAGCACCTCTTCGTTGTTGGTGTTTTCCCACTGCACCAGCTCTTCGATGATTTTGAACAACCGCTCGCGTTCGGCAGCGGCCTTTTCCTTGTTCACCCCACGGCCCAGATGGCGCTCGTAGCCGGGGTCATTCACCATCTGCGCAAAGATCACCGCCCGCGCCGCCGCCAACGGCCGCCGCGCCCACCAAAGATGCAGGGTGCTGGGGTGGCCATGGCGGATGGACTTTTCACGAGCAGCCGCGGCGTTGATCGCGTCCAGCGGCAAAGCGACTTCGATGAGTTTTTTCGGGGTTTTGATATTCATTTAATCGTCATTCTCCCAGCCTGCTCTGCCATCGCAATGGCTGCAGCCTGTTAAGTAACTGCCATCCATATCCCCGGTATTTGGGGTATTGCACCATTCACATTGCTCAAGGTGATCCGAGAGCTCAAAGCAGTTGGCGCAAAAATACATATCGTCTAGCCGGACAACTGTCTGATACCCCTCGCAGGTACCGCAGTTGGCCAGCTCCCAGCTATCGTCACCATCCTTGATGGCGCTGTGTATTGCGTCATGATCGGCCAGTGCATCTACCAGGTGCTCAGGCTCAATTGCTCCATGACAGTGATCGCAGGTCGCATACCCTTCATTTGCGACAACGATGGGTTTGTCGCAGTGTGGGCAGTCGATCTCGACTTGCGTTCCGGCGTAGTCACATACGCGGCAAGACACCGTTTTGATCTGATCGTGTATTTCATCCTGAGGGATGGCGGCCTTGAAGCCGCAGGCGCTGCAACTCGTAGGTTTTCGGCCAGCTTTGCGCGCAGCATCCAGCTCGGGCTTGAGTGTCTTGAGCTTGGTGCTCAGATACTTTCGGTGCTTTTTCATCGAGCGATCAGCTTGTGAGATTTCTACCTGAAAGTCTCTGAAGTAGGCGCCCCAACGGATCAAGAGGCGATGGAGATGGAACCAAGAGCGGCAGTGCTCCGCGACGATGAGCTCTTTGGCTTGAGCATCTTCTTCCATGTCGGCATGGAAGAAGTGGATCATCTTGTTGCGGTGATTGGCCAGTGCTCGAAAGCTAGTGAAAGCTTCGCTACCGATGTCTTCACCCGCGACATCACGAATCCGTGCTCGTGCCTCATCCATCGTAACCGAGGCAAAATCTCCAGCCATGAATTTGGCGAGATTGGCTTGCTCTGGTTTGGCAACGATCAGTGACCAGTGCTCCCTCATCAGGCGCGCCTTGAGCAACATCTCCACAGCAGCGCAGAAGTGGATCACCGAATATTTGGGAGAATTGTCGAACTCGTCTATCCCCCGCTCCAGGAAGTCGAAGGCGTTCCTCGCGAGTGAATCGAATATATCGTGCTGCTTCATCTGGCCCGGGCCTCCAGGCGTGGCTGGCTGTAACACGCTCTCGATTTAATGTGAGCGGCCCTAGCAGTCCCGGCGTCCCCTGACTCAGCATATTTTTGGCAATCCGCCTCAAAGCCTTCAAAGCACCGGTAGTTGCTCAAGTGCCGCCTGGAGCATTTCACAGGCTTTGCTCCGGCCGGATCGCACGGCCTAGCAGCTCCTGGAGGTCATAGTTGACGCTGGCTACGCCGAACTCCGGCTCGCTCTTGAACGGATGCTTGATGTAGTAGGGGCCGTCTGTCTGATCGCCATCCACCAGCACGATGGCGAGGATGTATTTCTCGCCCTGGTTGTAGCTGGAGAAGATCTCGTTCTTGGTGACAGTGACAGTGGTTGAGCCCTTGACGCGCCCTTTGACCTCGATATGACGGTCATCCCTGATGCTGCCATCAGAGGCAACCGGCGGGCGCGCAGTGATATCCCAGCCGCACTTCTCGGCAGACACATCCCTGACGCTGTGTCCTAAGGCCTGCTCGGCTGCGATCACGGCATGCATGGCGGCCCACTCGATACGCGAGCGCGCCTCTGCATCTGCACAAAAAGCAGTATCACCTTGGCGCTGAGCCAGCAGACCCGCAGGAATCACCAGGGCTCCGCCAATCACCACAGGGGTGGCAGAGCTGACCTGTTGCATGGCTTGCAGCTCACGAGTGCGCTGATCCAGTCGGGCTGTCAGCTCCTCATAGCGGCGACGTGCATTTTCCGGCTGCATACGCGGCTGTTTACCGGCAGCCACGTCATCGCTGAGCTTGAGGTAGCGATCTGACCAGTAGTTGATTTCCTTGACCAGGCGCTCATGGACAGCCGCCAGCACGCGCTCGGCCTGGCGCTGAATGCGGGTCTTCACTTCACTGAAGTGCTCGGGCACCAGTTGTTGCGAGGCATGCTGCAGCGCGAGATTTTCCAGGTTCTGTTGCAACCAGGAGGCACTCAGCACGCCCTGCACCAGAGCGAGCTCCTCCGGCTTGATCGGCAACAGATCAAGGTGCGGCGCCCAACCCGCATTGCTGCTTTGGCCCTGCGGGTCGATCTCCACAAACTGCAAACGGCGCGAAACGATTTTGGGCTGGTCATTAGTGTGGCTCGCACTCTCACGCACGCTGTGATCGAGCATGAACAGCACTTTGGGGATCAGACTGTCGTCATTGGGGTCGACCAGCACTGAGCCCTGCTTGAGCTTGCCGCGATGGGCACTGAGGGTGATATCGGTCAACGCCTGCATCAGCGGATGGCCGGGGTGGATCAGGTCCGCCATGGGCTTGCCCGGCACACGCACCTGCTGCTTCTCGAAGCAGATGCGCTCGTACTGCTTGAGCACAGGCGTGCGGGTTTCACCGATTACGCGGTCACGCTCGCGCAATGCGGCCGGTACGTGACGAATCTCATAGCGCGCAGGTTCGCGATTTCGCAACTCGCCGCCAATGCTGGTGAAGGCTTCATTGAAGAAAGCGCGGATGAAATAGGGCTGCAGCTTGCGGGCTTCGGCCTTCTCCATTTCTTCTTTGACAGCATACAGCTGGTCGAGGCTCATGTGCTGCTCGACCAGCGCGTTGCGCCGAAGGATTTCACGCAGGTGCTCGGTGTCCAGCGCCCCTTCGATGACCTGGTTTTGCCGTGCTCGTACTTCGGGCGAGTCGCCATAGCGAATGGCTTCGATCAGCAGATCCTTGAGCGATACGTTGTCGAACGCCTCGCCCAGGATGTCGAACACTTTGCCGCCCAGCGCCTGCTTTTCGATTTCCAGCTTCTCGAACAGCTTCTGGAACACTTCACCTTCACGGGTTTCATTGGCGACAATGTTCCATAGGTGGCAGACCTGATCTTGGCCGATACGGTGAATACGGCCAAAACGCTGTTCCAGGCGGTTGGGGTTCCACGGTAAATCGTAATTGACCATCAGGTTGGCGTTCTGCAGGTTGACGCCCTCACCCGCCGCATCGGTGGCGATCAGCACCAGCACGCGCGGGTTGTGGCGAAACTCTTCCTGCACCTTGCGCCGCTCGTCACGGTTGGTGCCGCCATGGATGGTGACGATGGCCTGCGGATCCCCCAGCATGTCGGCAATGCGCCTGACCAAGTAATCCAGCGTGGCGCGATGCTCGGTGAAGATGATTAGCTTGCGGCGACTTTCGCCGCTGTACATCTGAGGGGAGTCCTGCAATAGACAGGACAGCTCTTCCCACTTACGGTCACTTCCGGAAGCCACCAAGCGCTGGGCCTGCTGTTCCAGGCCCAGGAGCAGGCAGATTTCAGTTTCCATCTCTGCGATGGTTTCAGCAGCACTGGCCTGGTCAACTAATTGGTCGGCGTACAGCTCGTACTCGTCTGCGCTGAGTTCGTCTTCCATATCATCGAGGTTGTCTGGCACCTCGATGCGTTTTTTTACCAGGTACTCGCCCAACACACTGGCGACACCGCCACCGCGTAGGTGCAGCTTCTCTTCCTCGACACGATTCTCCAGACGCTTGCGGCGATTGCGCAGGGACTGATAGATCGCCTCAGGACTTGAAGCCAGACGGCGCTGCAGTTGTGTCAGAGCAAAGCCGACGTTGTTCTTACGCTGACCATCGAGACGATCCGCCAGGTTCATCTGGTTGCGCACGTACTCTGTCACATCGTGATAAAGCGCCGCCTCCTGATCAGACAGCGAGTAATTGGCTGTGTAGGCGCGCCGCTCCGGGAACAGTTTGGTGCCGTCGAACTTGAGCAGCTCTTCCTTGACCATGCGCCGCATCAGGTCGGATACGTCAACCTTGTGGGCACCCTCGCGGAATTTGCCGTAGAAGCGGTCGCCATCGAGCAGCGACAGCCAGATCTGGAAGTCTTCTTCCTTGCCGTTGTGCGGGGTGGCAGTCATCAGCAGGAAATGACGGGTTATCGAACCGAGCAGCTCGCCCAGCTCGAAACGCTTGGTCTTGTTGACCTTGTTGCCGAAATAGTTAGCCGAAAGCTTGTGGGCCTCGTCGACGATGATCAGATCCCAGTCGGTATTTTTGAGCTTGAGCTGATAGTCCTCGTTGCGCGACAGCTGGTCGAGACGACAGATCAGCAGGTTTTGCTCTTCGAAGTAGTTGCCGGTGGCACACTGTTCCTGCTTCTCACGGCTGAACACCTCGAACTTGATGCCGAATTTCTCCAGCAGTTCGTCCTGCCATTGCTCGGTCAACGAGCCTGGCGACACCACGAGGATGCGCCGAGCATCGGCACGCATCAGCAGCTCGCGAATTAACAGACCGGCCATGATGGTCTTGCCAGCACCTGGGTCATCAGCCAGCACAAAGCGCAACGGCTGACGCGGCAACATAGATTCGTAGACGGCGGAAATCTGGTGCGGTAGCGGGTCGACGTTGGAGGTGTGCACCGCCATCATCGGATCGAACAGGTGAGCCAACTGGATGCGCCAGGCCTCTAGGGCCAGCTTGAAGTCGCCTCCTGGCGCATCGAAAGCCCAGGCCTTGCCGGCCTGGGCAAGTTCAAGACGGGGCTCATCGTCACGAAACAGCATCTGGTCGCCGTAGCCGCCCGCACTCTTCTGGTAGACGACGCTGATTGCCGAATCACCGACCTTGTCGACACTGACAATCTTGACCACCTCGTCGCCATGCAGGCCACGAATCTGGGCGTCTTTTGTGATGTCTTCCAGCTTGACCATTTAAGCTTCCAGATAATCGTCAAATTGGTGAGTTTACTTGGATATGACAGACATCGACACTCGATTCGAACCCGCCAATCTAGAAGCCTGAGCGAGCATTAAATGCTTACCAGCCGCTCATCGAGCATCCGGCACACATTCCTTGGACATAGGCGTTTTTGCTATATCGCCGCGCCCCGTGCACAACAGACTGATGCGCATGCCGCTTTGCAGCCCAGCAGCGTAATTGGCGTGCGCCTCATCCAGTTGAAACTGAGGTTCCATGAACTGGTTTACCCCACCACGTAAGGTGACGTAGGGGTTGCCAAACAGATCTGTGTTGATGGAGTCCACCACACCTGTGACCTTGAAACGCTTGCCCTTAAACTGCTGATCCGCCGCGACGGTGTTGCGGTCGTAGGCCTGAGCCAGTTGCTGGGCGGTGTATTCGTGCAGAGGCTCCTCAGGTAGGGCCACCTTGGCCGGCTGACTCTGAGTCCTGACCGTAGCCTCTGGCCGGGAGGTGCTGTGCTCGCTATTGGCCATGCCGAACAACATTAGCGCCAGCCAGGCAAAGCCAATCACACGGCTGGTGGTGCTGTGACCTGAGCGCAGCAAAAACCAGACGAAAATGATCGGGAACAGAAAAATACCCACGCCGAGCCAGAAGCCAACATTGCGGCTGACCAGAGTGTGTGGCACGGCTTGAGCTGGGCGGCCTGATTAGCGATAGGCGCTCCGCAGTGTGGGCAAGCCGCCGCCTGGTCGCTTGCCATGCGATCGCATTCTTCACAGTTGATCAATGCCATGTTGCTACTCCTTGATTGTTCTTCCCGGTTTGACCGGCGCTGTTGGCTTGCTTGTGCCAATCAAGATATGTAGCGTGACCGGACGTATCTAGAGTGTTTGCCTGTACAGGTAAAGTTTTCGAGCAGATGGAGTAGCTATGAAACGCAAACAATCAATCGAGTCCGTGCGCTGGGATCTGGCCCTGCGCTATCGCCTCATCGAGACAGTAGCTTGGTGGGAGGGCCGCCTGACCACCAATCACCTGATGCAGAGCTTCGGCATCAGCCGTCAGCAAGCGTCGAAGGACATCAACACCTACCTCAGCGAACATGCGCCGAAGAACCTCGAATATGACAAGCATTTGAAGGGGTACGTCCCGAGCCGCCGCTTCCAACCGCTGTTCATCGACGACAGCGCCAGTGCCTATCTGCACCTGCTCAACCAGAACCACGAGCGCGCCCCGCATATCGAGGGCCTGGCACTGGCATATGCACACACCGAGGTGCTCGACGTGCCGGATCGCTCGGTCCGCGCGCAGTTACTGCGCCCACTGCTCAAGGCCTGCCGTGAAGGCCTGCGCCTGGAATGCGAGTATGTGTCATTCAGTACCCCGGACGGCGAAACCCGGCTGATCGCGCCACATACGCTCATCTACACTGGCATGCGCTGGCATGTACGCGCCTACTGCGAGAGGAACCGCGATTACCGCGACTTCGTGCTCAGCCGCTTCCGTGGTGAACCCACGCTGATGGATGACCTGTCAGGCCACACACGCGAACTGGATAGCGGCTGGAACACCCGACTCGCTGTCATCATCGAGCCGGACTCGCGCCTGAAAGCCGAACAGCGCGCCATTATCGAGGCTGACTACGGCATGCAGGATGGCCAATTGTTAATCGAAACCCGTGGCGCCCTGGTGCAATACGTGCTGCAGCGTTACCAGATCGACCCAACCAAAGTGCACGCCAAAGCAACTGCTCAGCAGATCGTGGCCGCCAACCTAGATGAACTACAGCCTTGGCTGTACCAATGAAGCGCATTGAGGCCTGACTCAATGCGCCCAAACTAGACATGCAAGGCAGCGGCTATCAGAGCCTGCTTGCACCGAAACCATGCTGGCCATTCCCATAGACCTTAGTAGCGACCTTACAGAGATAGCTGGCTCTGTAGAAAAAGTCAGCCTGGCTCTGTGGATCGTTACGAAGCAGGCAATAGGTTGGGTTGGCAGGTATCTCTACCAGCCCCCTAACGCCTTCCACTGGTAGCCCCAAAGCACTTGCCCAAGCCTGAGTAAGTCGGTTGAACATGTTGTCTCTCCCTGGCTCGAATTTGCCCAGAGAATTGAAGGCTTCGAAGTTCAGCAAAATAGCCATGTGATAGTGGGGCCTGCCATACAGCCCTACTTCCCGTGCCCATACAAATCGTACATTGCTGCCATGCGCATACCCGTTCTCTTGGCGTGCCATATGCCGATTATGACGGATCTTCGCCTTGAGGGACTCGACAAAGCGCTCTACTACGTGATTCGAATAGACTTCCGGCAGATCTATTCCAGCAGGAAACCTCAAATCAACCCTAAAAGCAAAGACCCTCGAATATTGCTGAAGCGCATTTTCAATCGTGTTATGCAGCCTTTCCAGATACTGCTGAACAAACGGACCCTTATCACCCTGAATAGGCAGACCACAGTAGTCTGCCCCATGATGAATCTTCAGATTGTGATTTGCATGATGACGCTGCATTGCTAGATACCTCGCTGTTGATTACATAACCTTCTAACAGCGAGTAATTTTTAACAGACACCAATACACAAATTATCAACAAGCACTGTAAGTGCTTGCCATACACACAGTCACACCAGAACAAGACAAGTTAAAGCATACTACCAATACCGAGAACCGAAACACCAAAATACAGAACAAACAACACACACGTCATGGCATACACCGCAATAAGCCACAAAAATCTCACTCCGGGAAAATATCACCATGACCGGGCGTGCCCGGTCATGGTGATAGCCAAATACCCTTAAACCAGCCTTGCCTTCACGCCATAGCGACTTCTTGCAAGTCTCGTTCTGACACTCTTTCCAGGATCCACTCAGCTACCTCACTCTCCAGCCAACCCACACTCCTCCCGCCCAAGGGAATTGGCTTCGGAAACCAGCTTTCAGAAACATACTTGTAAATCGTGGAGCGCCCAAGGCCAGTCATCTCCATTACCTGCTGCAGTCGAATCACTTTCATGATGAGCTCCTAATTTGACTCATCAGATCTGGCTTCCCCGTATTTATTTACATGCCGCCAGGTATCGACCCGGATAACAGACACCCCATTTCACAACCCCTGAACCGCCCCAACATTCCTCCGCCCTCGTCTTTCTCCGCCGCACCCAGAAACAAAAGCTCCAGCAGACTGCGCCCGTCTAACGACTGACTGGACAAGCTCGCTGCGCAGCGTGCCGTCACGCGCTGCCTGGAGTCAGTCTCTTAGTCCTCGACAATCTGATGCTTTTTTCGGTGCGAAAAGCCATTCAGGGCTAGATCCCCCCTGTAGATCCTGATGTACACTGAGATGAAGCTTTAAAAATACACTAGAAAACAAGTAGAAAACCTCATGAAGACGGCATGAATCCCTCACAAAAACCACTATTTTTCTACTAGAGATTATCCTTTCAGAAAGAACCATCCCATGACCAATGCAATCAATGACAGGCTTCAGAAGACGCTCAACGGACTCAATGTCGATAGCAGACTAGGCAACTGGCTATGGCACTTTCTAAAAGGACAAGCCCCACATGCCAACCTGGGTGAACTCGGCAGCCCCGGCATGCGAGACCGCATAGCAGACCTCATCCAAAACACCCCAACAGGCGCAGAATTTGTTGAGGCACAAAGCGCCATGTCCCTGCTGCCCGAGAAAGATCTAGAGTGGATAACAAATAACAAGAGACAGAACTTATTCGTAGCCAGAAAATTAATTGAGAAAAACGGGAACTATCCAATAATTGGAACAACCACCCTGTCAGGCAGACCACTAACCATTACAACAATTGACATATGGACAGTTGAAATAAGCCAAAAACTATGGCTGGCAAATCAGATAAAGTTTGAATGGGAGCAACATTCAAGCTCAGATCACATATTCAAATGGCTAGATGGCGCCGACGCCACACAAAAACTAGAAACAGCCTGGGAAATAACAAAAAGCAAGCACCCCATGCTGACATTCCAGCAAAGCATTCCAAAGGAAAAAGATGACTTTATAACTCTACTCGACTCTCAATTCATTTCCATACACGAAAAAATATTGCTAATGGACTCCATCAAAAAACGGTGGAGCCAAAACAAATACAGAGCCAAATTAACAGGCAAGAAGCAGTACAACTTCATCCTATCCGACAAAGCAATTAATCGCCTTGATAAGTTAGCCGAGAAACACGACTTAAAAAGAACCGAAGTGCTGGAGATACTGCTCCAGATGGAAGAAGAAAAAGGAACTTACATTCAAGAAAAGAAAAGCATCACAAAAGGAATAACTTAGCCCATCTCAACTCAATCGAACCAAGCAGGTGATCAGCCATAAGAAAATAAAAACCCAATTAGATCGCATCCAGAAATCAGAAATCAGAAATCAGAAATCAAGGAAGAGTCTTGGCAATATTTGCGTCAATATCATCAGCCCAAGCCTGCATCATCTGGCGCCGCTCTTCCAGATATTCCGCTTGGTTGTAGCTTGCGCGCACTTTGTTTCTCTCGGCATGCGCCAACTGACGCTCGATAACATCTGAGCGGTAGCCCATTTCGTTCAGCATTGTCGAAGCTGTTGCGCGAAATCCATGAGCCGAAAAACCGATACTGTCTTTACCATTGAACCCCATGCGCTCAAGCGCTCGATTCAATGTCGTTGCTGTCATACATTCGTTCGGTTTTCGATAGTTTGGAAAAAGCAGCCGACGACCACCAGTATGGGCATGCAGTTCACGCAACAGATCCACGGCCTGCCTGGATAACGGAACGATGTGCGGCTCTCGCATCTTCATGCGCTCTGCAGGAATACGCCACTCTGCCCGATCCAGATCGAATTCACTCCACTCCGCCTTGCGGAGCTCTACGGTGCGAACAAATGTGAACAACATCAGACGCAGTGCGATCACCGTAGTCCTGTAGCCGCCGTATTGTTCCAATGCTCTGAAGAACTCAACTACCTGCTCACGACTGAGCGGCTTGTGATGCTGCACCCTGGGCCGGTGGATAGCGCCTTTCAGGGCTGCCGCCGGATCGGCGTCGGCGCGCAATGTCGCGACGGCGTACCGAAAGATTGCCGACGACCACTGCCTTACGAGCAGAGCCACCGTTGCAGCGCCTCGGGCTTCAATCCGACCGAGAATGTCCAACAGATGCGCGGCAGATACATTGCGTATCGGCAGCCTCCCCACGAAGGGGAAGACGTCGGCCGCCATGGACCTCTCAACCTGCCGCAAGTAGTACGGAGTCCAACTGGGAGCTTTCTTCTTGATCCACTCGCGGGCAACTGCCTCGAATGTGTTCGCATTGGCAGCGCTGCTAGCCAGTCGCTCAGCCTGCCGGTTATGCGATGGATGGATGCCTTGACGAATCAGAGGCTTGGCCTTTTCCCGCGCATCACGCGCATCCGCCAAGCCGATCTGCGGATAAGCACCGATAGCAAAAACGTTTTCCTTACCGCCTATGCGATAGCGCAAACGCCATAGCTTGGTACCGGTCGGCCGAACCTCCAAGTACAGCCCACCACCATCGGTGAGCTTGAGGGGTTTATCGCCAGCCTTAGTGTTGCGGATTTTGGCATCGGTTAGAGGCATGGTGCGGGTATCCGTACATTGATACCCGCAACGATACCCGCATTATCCATAGATGCCAACGGACGCCATGGACACCAACGAACGTGAAAGCCTTTAAAATAGAGGGACTGGGAGGGAGGCGTAGACGTCAACGGACACCAAAAGAAGCCGATGCCGCTTATCGATCATCAGTAACATCAGGCGGAACCTCTAGAATCTACTGACTTTAAAAGTCGAACCTTCCTACACCGAAAACAGACACGGCGTTGCCACTAAGGGCGCTCGTACACAAACAGGAAGGCAAACGGGGGCGGGCCGGACGGGCCGGCGAGAGATAAAGTCAGGCGCGCCAACGCCAACGGGCGTGGGCCTTGATTACGCGCATCAAGAGTTTGCTGACGATCAACACAGGATAGGTCTCGCTCATACTTGCAGGCACAGTAGCCTACCGGGGCGGCGGGCGCAATATGCCCGTAAACACGGGGAAACGAATGGACTTGGGAGGCATACCCGGGGATTTGCTATGTTCGAACCGGTTGTGCTCATAAAAACAATGAAAAGGATGTTCACCGATGCGAAAAGCACCATTACTGCGCTTTACCTTGGCCACCTTGGCGGTGGCCTGCAGCCAGGCGTTCGCCGCACCCTCCCCCTATTCCACATTGGTCGTATTCGGCGACAGCTTGAGCGATGCCGGGCAGTTTCCCGACCTGACTGGCGGTACTGCGGGCATGCGCTTCACCAACAGGGATGAGAACGGCAACTTCGCACCTGTCTCGCCGATGATCCTAGGCAACAGGCTAGGCGTCGGTGCGACTGAACTTGGGCCCTCGACATCTTTAGGCAACCTTGCAAGCGGTCGCCCGGACGGCAACAACTGGGCAGTGGGCGGTTACACGACGCAGCAGATTCTCGACTCGATCACCGACACGTCCAAAGCGATCGTGCCCCCCAACGGGCCATTGCCTGGTTTCGTATTCCGCGAGCGGCCCGGCTACCTGGCCAACGGCCTGCGCGCCGACCCCAACGCCCTCTACTACCTGACCGGTGGCGGTAACGACTTTCTGCAAGGCCTGGTCAACAGCCCGGCCGACGCCGCAGCCGCAGGTTCGCGTCTCGCCGCCAGCGCCCAAGCCCTGCAGCAAGGCGGTGCCCGCTACATCATGGTCTGGCTGCTGCCCGACCTTGGGCAAACGCCGAACTTCAGCGGCACGCCGCAGCAAAACCCCTTGTCGCAATTGTCGGGAGTGTTCAACCAATCCCTGGTCAGCCAGCTGAGCAAGATTGACGCCGAGATCATCCCGCTGAACATTCCCGTACTGCTCAACGAGGCAATCGCCAGCCCGACTCAGTTCGGCCTGGCCAGCGGCCAGAACCTGGTCGGTACCTGCTACAGCGGCGACAGCTGCGCGGAAAATCCGGTGTATGGCCTCAACGGCAGCACTCCCGACCCGACCAAGCTGTTGTTCAACGACTCGGTGCACCCGACCATCGCCGGCCAGCAACTGATCGCCGACTACGCCTACTCGATCATTTCCGCCCCATGGGAGTTGACCCTCCTCCCCGAAATGGCCCACGCCAGCCTGCGTGCGCATCAGGACGAATTGCGCAACCAGTGGCAGACGCCCTGGCAGGCCATCGGCCAATGGCAAGCATTCGTGGCCACGGGCGCTCAGGACCTGGACTTCAACGATCAGCGCAGTGCCGCCAGCGCTGACGGACGCGGCTACAACCTGACCCTCGGTGGCAGCTATCGGTTGAACGATGCCTGGCGACTGGGGCTTGCCGGGGGCGTTTATCGGCAAAAACTGGAAGCAGGTGAGCAAGACTCGGATTACAAACTCGACAGCTACCTGGCCAGCGCCTTCGCCCAGTACCGTCAGGACCGCTGGTGGGCCGATGCCGCTTTGACCGCGGGCCACCTGGACTACAGCGACCTCAAGCGGACCTTTGCCCTGGGCGTGAACACGCGCAGCGAAAAGGGCGACACCGATGGCCAAGCCTGGGCTGTATCCGGCCGGCTGGGTTACAACCTCGCGGCTGATAGCAGTGCCTGGCAGTTAGCGCCGTTCATCAGCGCCGATTATGCACGGGTCACCGTTGATGGTTACGACGAGAAGAGCGGGCGCTCGACGGCGCTGGGCTTCGACGATCAGAAGCGCACGTCGCGGCGCCTGGGCGCGGGGCTGTTAGGCAGCGTGCAAGTTATGCCGAGTACCCGGGTGTTCGCTGAGGTGGCGCGGGAGCACGAATTCGAGGATGACCAGCAGGATGTGACGATGCACCTGACGACGTTGCCGGCCAATGACTTCACCCTGACCGGGTATACGCCCCATAGCAATCTGACGCGCGCCAGCCTTGGGCTGAGCCATGAGCTGGTGGCCGGGGTGCATTTGCGCGGGAACTACAACTGGCGCAAGAGTGATGAGTTGACACAGCAGGGGGTTAGCCTGGGGGTCAGCTTCGACTTCTAAGCGGTTGGGGCCGCAGTGCGGCCCCATCAGCAACGTCAGCTGGCAGTCTGCTCAGCCAACGCCACCGCGCGGAACATCGCCCGGCGCTTGTTGATGGTTTCTTCCCACTCCAGTGCTGGCACCGAGTCGGCAACGATACCGCCGCCGGCCTGCACATGCAGCTCGCCGTCCTTGATCACCGCCGTACGGATGGCAATGGCAGTGTCCATATTGCCGTTCCAGGCAAAGTAACCTACCGCGCCACCGTAGACACCGCGCTTGACCGGCTCCAGCTCGTCGATGATCTCCATCGCACGGATCTTCGGCGCACCCGACAAGGTACCGGCCGGCAGAATCGCCCGCAGGGCATCCATTGCTGTCAACCCTTCGCGCAGATGGCCGGTGACGTTGGAAACGATGTGCATCACGTTCGAGTAACGCTCGATCACCATCTTTTCGGTCAGGCGCACGCTGCCGGTGGAGGACACACGACCCACGTCGTTACGCCCCAGGTCGATGAGCATCAGGTGCTCGGCAATCTCTTTCTCGTCCGACAGCAGGTCGTCTTCCAGCGCACGGTCAGCTTCTTCGGTCGCGCCACGTGGGCGGGTACCCGCAATGGGGCGCACAGTGACCAGGTTGTCTTCCACCCGCACCAGCACTTCCGGCGAACTGCCGACCACGTGGAAGTCGCCGAAGTTGAAGAAGTACATGTACGGCGTCGGGTTGAAGCAGCGCAGCGCGCGGTACAGGTCGATCGGCGCCGCCTTGAAGTCGATGGACATGCGCTGGGAAGGCACCACCTGCATGCAGTCGCCGGCCAGGATGTATTCCTTGATACGCCCTACCGCATTCTCGTAGTCGTCACGGGTATAGCTGGAACGGAACGCCGGCTCGGCGGCCATCGGGCCGCTCAGGTCCAGGCCGCGCCGTGGCGTAATCGGCTGGCGCAGTTTTTCCAGCAGGCCTTGCAGCCGCGCCTGACCCTGCTCGAACGCGTCCTCCCCGGCCGGGTCGACCAACACGATCGCGTGCATCTTGCCTGCAAGGTTGTCGAATACCACCACCGCGTCGGACACCATCAGCAGAATGTCCGGCACCCCCAGCGGATCTGGGTTCGGGCTGGCCCCCAGACGTTTCTCCACGTAGCGCACGCAGTCATAGCCGAAATAGCCGACCAGGCCACCGTTGAAGCGTGGCAGCCCGGGGATGTCGGCGACCTTGTAACGGTCCTTGAACGCCTCGACGAAGGCCAGCGGGTCTTCGACGTCGTGGCTTTCCACCTCGACGCCATCCTGCAGGATGCTCACATGGTAGCCATGCACACGCATCACCGTGCGCGACGGCAAGCCGATCATCGAGTAACGGCCCCACTTCTCACCGCCCTGAACGGACTCGAGCAGGTAGGAATTGGCTTCGTCGGCCAGTTTGAGGTAGATCGACAGCGGCGTGTCGAAGTCGGCCAGGGTTTCGCAGGCCAGGGGGATGCGGTTGTAGCCGGCAGCGGCCAGGCGCAGGAATTCTTCGCGGGTCATGAGTAGCCTCGTGGCAAGCAGCAATAGGGTCGGGCAAGCGGACGGGCCGGCAAGCGCCGGCGGGCAGAAGTCAGGCGCGCCAGCGCCAACGGGCCAGGGCCTTGATGACTTTCATCCAGAATTTGCCAGTGACCGCCACGGTGGACTCTCTGTCTTGTGAGGCTTGAAGGTCCGCCAACGTTATCCCAGTGGCCGAGTCTACGCAACCGGGCAGCAGCGCACGCAGATCGTCGATCACCAGGCTTGGGGTTTCTTCAACGATGGGCCGGCCATGGTTGTAGCCGTAGGTAAGGCCGACGCACTTCACCCCCGCCGCCTTGGCCGCCAGCACATCGCTGCGCGAGTCGCCGACAAACAGCGACTGCTCGGCACTGACGCCGGCCATTTTCATGACGAACAACAGCGCGGCCGGGTCGGGTTTTTTCTGAGGTAGCGTGTCGCCACCGATGATCCAGCGAAAGTAACGGCCGATCTTCATCTGGTCCAACAACGGCCCGACGAAACGTTCGGGCTTGTTGGTGATCAGCGCCATCTCTACGCCCTGCTTGCGCAGCCAGCGCAGCGTGTCCTGCACGCCGGGGTAGATAACGGTCAGTTCATGGCTTTGCGCATAGGCTTCCATGAACAGTGCCAGCGCCTGATCGGCCAGGGCATCATCGACCGACGCATGATCGATGCCGCCCGCCAGCGCACGGCGCACCAACACCTGGGCGCCGTTGCCCACCCAATGGCGCACGGCCTCCAGGCCTGCAGGCGGGCGCCCAAGTTCGAGCAGCATGCGGTCCACGGCGGCGGCCAGGTCTGGCACCGAGTCGATCAGGGTACCGTCCAGATCGAACATCACCAGCTTGGGCAGCGTCCCCGGGAACAGCTGCTCGAAGCCGCTCATGGGCGGGCCTGGGCCAGTTCGGCGCGCATTTTGGCGATGACTTCCTGATAATCCGGCGTGTTGAAGATCGCCGAGCCGGCGACAAAGGTATCGGCGCCCGCCGCGGCGATCTCGCGGATGTTGTTGACGTTGACGCCGCCATCGATCTCCAGACGGATATCACGGCCACTGGCATCGATCAGCGCACGGGCTTCGCGCAGCTTGTCGAGGGTACCGGGGATGAACTTCTGCCCGCCAAAGCCTGGGTTGACGCTCATCAGCAGCACCATGTCGACCTTGTCCATCACGTACTTCAACGCTTCCAGGCTGGTGGCCGGGTTGAACACCAGGCCAGCCTTGCAGCCGCCGTCGCGGATCAGCTGCAACGAGCGATCGATGTGTTGCGAGGCTTCCGGGTGGAAGGTGATATAGGTTGCACCGGCTTCGATGAAGTCGCCGATGATGCGATCGACCGGGCTGACCATCAGGTGCACATCGATCGGCGCCGTCACGCCATATTTGCGCAGGGCGCTGCAAACCATCGGGCCAATGGTCAGGTTGGGCACGTAGTGGTTGTCCATCACATCGAAGTGGACGATGTCGGCACCCGCGGCCAACACCTTGTCGACGTCCTCACCCAGTCGGGCGAAATCGGCGGAGAGAATGGAGGGGGCAATAGCGTAGGGCTGCATGGCGCACCTGTTGGCAGAATCACGGTGGCGCGCATTGTAACCCAGCGAAAAGGATACGGGCTGATTGGTATCAATCTGGGTGGACGGGGGCCTGTTTGGTATTGCCTGCCCCGCCCGCCTCGCCGGTACCACCCTGTGCTTACGGGTCAAGCCGGCTGTTGAGTGCGCAGCTTTTCGCTGCGCCCACGCAACCACTCCAGGGTCAGCAGCAACACCACCGAAAACGCGATCAGCAAGGTCGCCGCCGCCGCAATCGTCGGGCTCAGGTTCTCGCGGATGCCGCTGAACATCTGCCGCGGCAGAGTGGCCTGTTCCGGCCCGGCGAGGAACAGCGTTACCACCACCTCATCGAACGAAGTGGCGAAGGCAAACAGCGCACCGGAGATGACGCCAGGCGCGATCAGCGGCAAGGTGACCTTGCGAAACGCCAGCAACGGCGAGGCCCCCAGGCTGGCCGCCGCTCGCACCAGGTTGTAGTTGAAGCCCTGCAAGGTCGCTGACACCGTGATGATGACGAACGGCACACCCAGCACCGCGTGCACCAGGATCAGCGAAATGAAGCTGTTACCCATGCCCAGTGGGGCGAAAAACAGGTAACTGGCCACACCAATGATCACCACCGGCACTACCATCGGCGAAATCACCAGCGCCATCACCAGCGATTTGCCGGGGAAATTGCTGCGGGTCAGGCCAATCGAGGCCAGGGTGCCGAACACCATGGCCAATACCGTGGCCGCCGGGGCGACGATGATGCTGTTCTTCAGCGCCCGCATCCACTCGGCCGAGGCGAAGAAATCCTGGTACCACTGCAACGAAAAACCCTGCAACGGGTACACCAGAAAGCTGCCGCTGTTGAACGACAGCGGCACGATCACCAGCACCGGCAACACCAGGAACAACAGGATCAGGCCGCACAGAATGCGCAGGCTGTAGAACCACACCCGTTCCACGGGCGACATGTATGGGCTCAGCATCTCTAGGCTCCTCAGCTCAGGCGCAGGCGGCTGGCGCCGACCAGCCAGCTATAGATCAGGTACAGCAGCACGGTCGCCAGCAGCAACAGCCCACCCAGCGCGGTGGCCATGCCCCAGTTGATGCTGGTGTTGGTATAGAAGGCGACGAAGTAGCTGACCATCTGGTCGTTCGGGCTGCCAAGCAGTGCCGGGGTGATGTAGTAGCCGATGGCCAGAATGAACACCAACAGGCAACCGGCGCCCACGCCCGCATAGGTTTGCGGGAAGTACACCCGCCAGAAGCTGGCGAACGGGTGGCAACCCAGCGAGATCGCTGCGCGCATGTAACTTGGCGAGATGCCTTTCATCACGCTGTACAGCGGCAGGATCATGAACGGCAGAAGGATATGCACCATCGAGATGTACACACCGGTGCGATTGAACACCAGCTCCAGTGGCTGGTCGATGATCCCCATGGCCATCAGCGCACTGTTGATCAGACCTCCCGATTGCAACAGCACGATCCACGCGGCGACCCGCACCAGGATCGAAGTCCAGAACGGCAGCAGCACCAGGATCATCAGCAGGTTGCTCTGCCGGGTCGGCAGGTTGGCCAGCAGGTAGGCCAATGGGTAGGCCAGCAACAGGCAGATGACCGTGATCACCACCCCCATCCACAGGGTGCGGGCAAAGATATCCAGGTAGATGGCCTGGTCGGGGGTGGCCTTGGCCAGCTCGCCGAGGTCATCGATGCGGTGGTCGAGCGCTGCCAGCAGGTAGAACGAGGTGACCGAGCTGGTGTTGCGCCGGATCGCCTGCCAGTAAGCCGGGTCGCCCCAACGCTCGTCGAGGGCCTGCAAGGCATCTTTATAGGAACCAGGCTCGGCCTTGAACGGTAATGCTCGTGCGGTCTTGGCCAACAGGCTGCGGTAGCCGGCCAGCTCCATGTTCAAGCGTTTGGACAGATCACCCAGGGTCTGGTTCTTGCGTGACTCAGCCAGGTCCTGGCTCAGGGCCAGGTAGGCCTCCTCGCCAGGCAGGCCCTTGCCGTCCCAGCGGGACACGGCTTCGACAGTGCGCGGCAAGCCGGCGACCACTTCAGGGTTGCCGACGCTCTTGTACAACAGCGCAGCGATCGGCACCAGGAACACCAGCAGGAGAAACAGCGCCAGCGGCGCGATCAGCGCCTGCGCCTTCCAGCGGTTGACGCGCTCGGCGCGCTTTAGGCGCTGCTTCAGGCTTGGACCTGCGCCTTCGTTGAGGGGCACTGCAATGGCCATGGCGAACTCCGCACAAAACGGCTGAAATCAGGGCTGCTGCGCAGCCATCGCCGGCAGGCCGACTCCCACAGGTACAGTGCTAAGCTCACTGCGGGAGCCGGCTTGCCGGTGATGGGCCGCACAGCGGCTCCGGGTCGTTTACTTCTTCGCCGCCCAGGCGTTGAAGCGTTGCTCCAGCTGCTCGCTGTTGTCAGCCCAGAAAGCCACGTCGATCTGCACCTGGTTGGCGATGTTCTCAGGCGTGGTCGGCATGTCCTTCTTCACCTCATCGGCCAACAGCGGTACGGCTTTGGAATTGGCCGGGCCGTAGGCGATATTCTCGGAGTACGTCTTCTGCTGTTCCGGCTGCACGGTGTAGGCAATGAATTTCTTTGCCTGCTCGACATCCTTGGCACCTTTGGGAATGGCCCAAGCGTCGAAGTCGTAGATGCCGCCGTTCCAGACCACCTTGAGGTTGCTCTCTTTTTGCACGGCGGCAATGCGGCCGTTGTAGGCCGAGCTCATGACCACATCACCCGAGGCCAGATACTGCGGTGGCTGGGCGCCAGCTTCCCACCACTGGATGCTGGGCTTGAGCTCATCGAGCTTCTTGAACGCGCGGTCCACGCCTTCCTTGGTACCAAGCACCTGGTACACATCCTTCGGCGCCACGCCATCGGCCATCAGGGCGAACTCGAGGGTGTACTTGGCGCCCTTACGCAGGCCGCGCTTGCCCGGGAATTTCTTCGTGTCCCAGAAATCCGCCCAACTGGTAGGCGCGGTCTTGAGCTTGTCGGCGTTGTAGGCCAGCACCGTGGACCAGACGAAGAAACCCACGCCGCACGGCTGGATAGCCCCCTTCACGTAATCGCTTTCGTTGCCAAACAGGGCCGGATCGAGCTCCTCGAACATACCCTCGTCACAACCACGCGCCAGCTCTGGCGACTCCACCTCCACCAGGTTCCAGGACACGCTCTTGGTGTCGACCATGGCTTTGACCTTGGCCATCTCACCGTTGTACTCGCCTGCGACGATCTTGCCGTTGCCGGCTTTCTCCCACGGCTCGTAGAACGCCTTGACCTGGGCCGCCTTGTTGGCACCGCCGAAGGACACCACGGTCAGGTCAGCCGCCATGGCCTGGCCGGCGGCGAACAGGCCGAGGGCCAGGGCGGTCAGTTTCAACTGCTTGCGCATTATTATTCTCTCCACAGTACAGGGTTGGTGAAGCATTCCATCAGTGGGCTTCGGCAATCGGATCGAGCGCGCGAGCGTGCTCCACCTCCCAGCCCAGCGGTACCACATCGCCCACGGCCAGAGCCGGGTCGAGCTCGGCGATCGGCTGCTTCACGAAGAAGTCGGCCTTGCCGCAGACCTCCAGGCGCACCCGCACGTGGTCGCCCAGGTAGATGAATTCAGCCACACGGCCAGAGAAGCGGTTTACGCAATGTTCGCTGTGGCCGTTGAGGCGCACACGCTCCGGGCGCACCGAAAGGGTGACCGGGTCGCCGGCCTGGCCAACGTTCACCGCCAGGGCCTCGACCCGTTCGCCACGGGCCAGTTGCACCTGGCAGCGGTGGCCGTCGCTGGCCAGCAGCGTGCCGTTGATGCGGTTGTTCTCACCAATGAAGTTGGCGACAAAGGTATTGCGCGGTTCTTCATAGAGGGTGCGCGGGTCGGCGATCTGCTGGATCTCGCCCTGGTGGAACACCGCCACACGGTCGGACATGGTCAGCGCTTCGCCCTGGTCGTGGGTGACGTACACCACGGTCACGCCCAGGCGTTGGTGAATGTGCTTGATCTCCATCTGCATGTGCTCGCGCAGTTGCTTGTCCAAGGCACCGAGGGGTTCGTCCATCAACACCAGCTGTGGCTCGAACACCAATGCGCGGGCCAGGGCCACCCGCTGCTGCTGGCCGCCGGACAATTGGCCAGGGTAACGTTTGGCGAAGGCATCGAGCTGGACCATGTTGAGCACCCGCTTGACCCGCTCACTGATATCGGTCTTGCTCAGGTTGCGCACGCTCAGCGGGAAGGCCAGGTTCTCGGCCACGGTCATGTGCGGGAACAGCGCATAGTTCTGGAACACCATGCCGATGTCGCGCTTGTGGGGCGGTACGTTGTTGATCGAGCGGCCTGCCAGTTGGATTTCACCGGCGGTGGGGGTCTCGAAGCCGGCGAGCATCATCAAGCTCGTGGTTTTGCCCGAGCCGGACGGGCCAAGCAAGGTGAGGAATTCACCTTTGCGAATGTCCAGGTTGAGGTCTTTGACGATCAGCGACTCGCCGTCGTAGCTCTTCTGCACACCACGGAAGCTGACCAGCGTCTCGCTGGTAGCCGCGTTCGAATTCGCCTCGCTCATGCCTGCACCTTCTTGTTGGAATGACTGCGTAGGCAAAGACTAGAGAAGGCGCAAAGGCCCGGAAATCGGGGCCGCAGAGAGAATGCCATCATCCTGAGAGAAGACTTGCTGTAGGGATCGCCCTACAAAGATGGCGGGATTGGAATGCTGCACCGTGTCTGGTCTGGCCTCTTCACGGGCAAATCCGCTTCCCAGGGCACAGCAGTTGCCCGGGAGGCCGGTGTCGTAACCAGAACAGTCACACCAGCTTATGCTCCATGGCGTACTTCACCAGCTCGGCCAGCGAACTGACCTTGAGCTTCTGCATCAACCGCGCCTTGTGGGTACTGATGGTCTTGCTCGACAGCGCCAGCTGCTGGGCAATGTCGTTGACGTTGGCGCCCTGAGCCAAGCGCTCGAACACCGAGAACTCGCGCTCCGAGAGCAGGGTATGCAACGGCCGGTTCTCGGTCAGGCCCACCTCGAACACCATGCGGTCGGCCAGCGCCGGGTCGATGTAGCGCCCGCCTCCAGCCACCCGCCGGATGGCCGTGAGCAACAGCGCTGGGTCACTGTCCTTGGTCGCATACCCCGCCGCACCTGCCTTGAGCGCGCGAGCGGCCATCTGCGCCTCATCGTGCATCGACAGCATCAGGATCGCCGGCGGGTTGTGCAACGCACGGATGCGCGCAATCGCTTCCAGCCCATTCACCCCTGGCATGGAGATATCCAGCAGCACCACTTCGCAGGGCGTATGGCGCAGCGCCTCGAGCAGTTGCTCGCCGTTCCCGGCTTCCCCCGCCACTTGCAGGTCCTTGGCCAGGCCGATCAACTGCTTGATGCCTTCGCGGACAATGGTGTGGTCTTCTGCCACCAACACTCGAATCACAATCGCTCTCCTAGTCCAACGCAATGGTCACGCTCAGGCTGGTGCCCTCGCCTGGCTCGCTGTGCAACTGCACGCTGCCGCCGAGCATCAGCACCCGCTCACGCACCCCGACCAAGCCGAACGAGGAGGGGCGGGGCTGATCATGGCAAAAACCGATGCCATCATCGCTGACCGTCATGCGCAGCAGCCCCTGCTCGTGCACCAGCTCGATCTCAACGCTGTGCGCCTGGGCATGGCGCATGACATTGGTCAGGGCCTCTTGCAGTATGCGAAACAGCCCGGTGGCCTTGGCATCGCTCAATGCTGGCAGATTATCCGGCACCTGCACCAGGCAGGGAATCTGCGTGCGCGCCTCGAAACGCCGTGCCTGCCATTCGATGGCCGAGGCGATGCCAGCATCGAGGATCGGCGGGCGCAGCGCCGTGGCCACATCTCGTACCAGTTGAAACAGCTGGGCTATCAGGCGCTTCATGCTGGCCAGCCGTTCGTTCAGCCCGGGGTCGAGCTCGGCAAAGGCCAGCTCGCACATTGATACTTCCAGCTTGAGCACCGTGAGCATCTGCCCCAGTTCATCGTGCACCTCACGGGCAATGCGCGCCTTTTCTTCCTCACGCACACTCTCCAGGTGCGCCGACAGCTCGCGCAACTGCTCTTGAGACCTGGCCAGCGCCAACTCTGCCCGCTTGCCCTGGGTGATGTCCCAGACGATGCCGTCCCAGACCACACGGCCATTGGCCAGGCGCCGGGTGCTGGCCTTGATATCGGCCCAGCGCTCTTCGCCGTCGCGGGTCAGGATGCGGCCCTGCCAGGACCAGTCCCGATCGCTGGCTATGGCCAAGTCCTGTACCTGGTGATAATCCGCCCTGTCCTCTGGGTGGACCAGATTGCGCAAGCCCATCTGCGGGTGCTGGATTTGCGCGGGCGTGTAGCCCACCAGTGCCTCGCTGCCCTCGCTGATATAAGGAAACTCAAGGTCACCCTCCGCTGGCGTGGGTTCCAGGCGGAACACCAACCCCGGCACGTTGCCAGCAATGCCCTTGAGTCGCGCCTCGCTTTCGCGCAGCGCCGCCAGGGCGCGGTGGCGCTCGGTGACATCAGCCAGATAGACCACCAGGTACTCGGCATCGCGAAAGCGCAGAAAACTCAGCGACAATTCCACGGGCAACAGGCTGCCATCGGCGCGCAGGCAGTGCGTTTCGAACTGCCGTGCCCCCGTCTCCCCGGCGCGTGCGCCCTTCCATAGCTGCAGCCAGCGGTCCATGCTCAGGTTCGGTTCGAAGTCGATCAGTGGGCGCTCCAGCAATGCGGCCTCGTCATAGCCCAGCATGCGTTCGGCAGCGTGGTTGGCGTAGCGCACATGACTGTCCCAATTGACCCAGAGGATACCCACCGTGCTTTGGTCGATGGCGAATTGGCTGAGGCGCAGCGCCTCTTCGCGCACCTGCCGTTCAGCCAGGCTTTCCCGCGTTGCCAGCAAGCTGCGCTCCAGCTGGCGCTGCTGCCGGCGTTGCCATACCAGCGTCGCCAGGGCACAGAGCAACAGCAGGCCGAACAGCAAGGCCAGGTTCTGCCAGAAGCCGGCCGATTCGCTCAGGCGCGGGTACTTAGGCTGCAACCAACGCTGGTGAAGTTGCTCCAGGTCCTTGGCCGGCATGGCTTGCAGGCCACGCTCAAGCACATCAGCCAATAGCGGCCAGTCACGCCGCGAACCCACCCGCAGCAATTGTGGCAGGCCGATATCGCCGACAATCGCCAACTCGCCGAACTCGCTCTCACGGGATAACCGGCTGAGCTGAGCTTCATCCAGTACCGCATAGCTGGCCTGACCGCCGATCACCCGTTGCAAGGCCTGGCGCTCGTTGGGCACCCCCTGCAGGCTGAGGTTGACGTAGTTGCCCCGCAGATAGTCAGCCAGCACGCTGGGCATGCGCACCGCCACGCGGTCGCCGGCCTGGAGTTTTTCCAGCTCCACGGCCATCGCGCCCGTACGCGGCCCGACCACCAGTTGCGGGACGCGCATGTACGGGTCGCTGAACAGCCACAGGCGCAAGCTCGCGGGTGTTTGCATCAGGCCTGGGGCAAAGTCGACCTCGCCTGCCTGCAAGGCATGCTCGAGGCTGGCCTGGTCGGGGAAGTTGCGCCAGGTGAGGTCCAGCCTGAGCGCTTGCGCCAGCCAGTTCACCAGCTCGACATTGGCGCCGTACAGTTGCTGCAGGCGGCGATCGAACTGAGCGTAGGGGGCATGCAACACCACGCCCACCCGCAGGCTGCGGTGCGCATCCAGCCACTGTTGCTGCGCAGCCTCGAGCGACACCGTCGGTGGTACGTGCGGGTTTGCCAGGGCGATCAAGGGTAACCACAACCCGCCGATAACCAACAGGCGACGCAATCGCTTCATCTACACGCTCGTCTTGGCAAGGGCGGCCATGCAGCATGGCCGTCGCGGGCAAATACTATTAGGCTGCCGGTATCATTCTGGCCTTGGGTTGATTCATGTTCACACTTTATCGCACGACGCTGGCAATGTGCTGCCTCGCCTCACTTCTACCTATCGGCGCGCTGGCCGCCGACGCTGAAAAACCTGCAGCTGCTGCCGAAGCGACTGCCGCGCCCACTCCCAGGCCGCCTCTGCTGGAGCGTAGCCAGGAAGAAGCACAGGCCCTCGAGCGCCTGGTACCCAAGGCTGAGCAGCAGACGCTGCAGGCCGGTGCCGATAGCTTCCTGGCCCTGTGGAAACCCGCCAACGACAGCGACCCGAAAGGCGCGGTGATCATCGTTCCGGGTGCCGGTGAGAACGCCGACTGGCCAAACACGGTCGGCCCACTGCGACGCAAGTTCCCCGATATCGGCTGGCACAGCCTGAGCCTGAGCCTTCCCGACCTGCTTGCCGACAGCCCGCAGGCGCGGGTAGAAGCCACGCCCGCTGCCGAGCCGACAAAAGGCACGGGCGAGACCGCACCGGTAAAAGACACGCCCGCCGATGCCAACGCCAACGTCGCCCAGGCCACCGCCGCCGATGCTGACACCGCAGAAAGCACCGACGCCGAACAGGCCAGCGAACAGAACGACCAGGCCGACGCCGAACGCATCTTCGCTCGCCTGGATGCGGCCGTGGCCTATGCCCAGCAGCACAACGCCCGCAGTATCGTGCTGATCGGCCATGGCAGCGGTGCCTATTGGGCAGCGCGCTACCTCAGCGAGCAGCAGCCGCCGCAGGTGCAGAAACTGGTGATGATCGCCGCGCAGACCCCGGCACGGGTCGAGCATGACTTGGAAAGCCTGACGCCGACCCTCAAGGTGCCGACTGCCGACCTCTACTACGCCACCCGCACCGCTGACCGCAACGCCGCGGCGCAGCGCCTGCAAGCCAGCAAACGGCAGAAGGACAGCCAATACAAGCAGCTTTCGCTGATTGCCATGCCAGCGAACAAGGAGGCCGAGCAGGAACAGTTGTTCCGTCGGGTACGCGGCTGGATGGCGCCGCAGGAATAAACGGCGCCCACGACAACCTTACAAGGGTCTGCGTGGGCAGCCTCAAAACCCGCGCCGCTTGCGGATCAATGCATAGGCCTGGTGCAGCTCTCGGGTTCGCTCGGTCGCTTCGCGCACCTGCGCGTCGCTGGCCCCGCTCCCTGCCAGCTTGTCCGGGTGATGCCGGCTGACCAGCCGCCGATAGGCCTGCTTGACCCGATCACCTTCGCTGTCGGCCTCGACACCCAGCAACCGCAGCGCGGCCGCGTAGGTCATGCCAGAGCTGGCTGCATTCATCTTGCGCGGCTCATACTCCAGCGACAGGGCCTGCACCTGACGGCGGCTGAGCCCAAGCTTCTGCCCCCAGTCCAGCAGCAGTTCGCGCTCCTGCTGCCCCGCCTTGCCATCGGCCCAGGCCATGCGCCAGCACGCACGCAGGGTACCCTCGGCCGCATGGGGTTGCAGGCGGATACGGCGCAGGTGGCCGGTGAGGCGATCCTTGCCCGCTTTGCCGCGGTTGAATGCGGCGATGGCGCGCAGCCGTGCCGCTTCGGCCAGGTCCAGGCGCACCATTTCCTGGCGAGCCTGCTGGATATGCTGCTCCACCACCCGACCATCGCTTTTGGCCAGGCGCCCGAGCAGAACGAACAGCAATTCTTCGTCGCGTAATGCCGGCCGGCCACCCAGTCGCTCGCGCATGTCGTCCCAGCCTTGCACACGCAGGCGCCGGTCCATGGCCTGTCCCAGCAGCGCGCCGAGCAACGCGCCGGGGATGCTGGCGACCGCAAAGCCTGCGCCCAGCCCGATCACCGTGCCTGGCCACCACATATCAGGCGCGCTCGCCGATCAAGCGCTCGACCTCGGCCAGGCGCTCCAGGGTGCCGACATCCACCCAGTGGCCGCGAAAGTGCTCGCCACTGACCTGGCCTGCAGCCATGGCCTGGCGCAGCAGCGGCGCCAGCTTGAAGGCGCCCGCCTGGCAACCGTCGAACAGCGCTGGGTGAAGGATCGACAGCCCACTGAAGGTCAGGGTGCCCGGCGCCTCGTCGCCGTCCACCACCCGCTCGCCTTCCAGCCGGAAGTCCCCACGGCCGTGATGCCCCGGGTTGTCGACCAGCACCAGGTGCGCCAGGCCCCGCAGCGGTACCTGCAGGCGCGAGAAGTCGTAGTCGGTCCAGACATCGCCGTTGATTAACGCAAACGGCGCGTCTCCCAGCAAAGGGAGTGCCTTGAAGATCCCGCCCCCCGTCTCCAGCGGCTCGCCTTCGGGCGAGTAGCGGATGCTCAGGCCGAACTGGCTGCCATCGCCCAAGTGCGCCTCGATCTGCTGGCCGAGCCAGGCGTGGTTGATCACCACCTCGGTAAAGCCTGAGGCCGCCAGGGCGCGCAGGTGATACTCGATCAAGGGTTGGCCGGCGACCGGCACCAGAGGCTTGGGGGTGTGCAGGGTCAGCGGGCGCATGCGCTCGCCTTTGCCTGCTGCCAGGATCATCGCTTTCATGCCTGTGCTCCCGCCTTGAGCTCTGCCAGCAGTTGACCCAACTCGTCGAGCTCGGGGCGTCGGCTGATCACTTCTTCTATATAAGCGAAGAAGCGTGGCACATCGGCGAGGTAACGCGGCTTGCCGTCCCGGTGGCAGATGCGTGCGAAGATACCGATCACCTTGAGGTGGCGCTGCACGCCCATCAGGTCACTGGCGCGGTGGAAATCCTCGAATGAAGCCTGCACCGGAATACCGGCGGCTTGCGCCTTCTCCCAGTAATTGCGCAGCCAGCCTTCGACACGGGCCTGCGGCCAGCTGAGAAAGGCGTCCTTGAACAGGCAGGTGATGTCATAGGTGACCGGGCCGTAGACCGCGTCCTGGAAATCCAGCACACCCGGGTTGGGCTCGCTGTGCATCAGGTTGCGCGGCATGTAGTCGCGGTGCACCAGCACCTTGGGCTGGGCCAGGGCGCTGTCGATCAGCAACTGGCTGACGCGCTGCCAGGTAGCGGCCTGCGCCTGGCTGAAGGCCAGACCAAGCTCGCGCCCTGCATACCATTCGGGGAACAGTTCGACTTCGCGGCGCAGCAGGGCGTCGTCGTAGCTTGGCAACGGCGCCTCCATCGGAAGGCGCTGGAACGCCAGCAGCGCCTCGATGGCGTCGGCAAACAGTGCATCGGCATTGTCGTCAGTAATGATGTCCAGATATGTCTGATGCCCCAGGTCCCCCAGTAACAGGAAGCCGCGCTCCAGATCCTCAGCGTGAATAACCGGCACATGCACCCCCGCGCTGGCGAGCAGGTGATCGATGGCGACGAATGGTCGGCAGTTCTCCTGGGGCGGCGGTGCATCCATGATCACGAAACTGTGGCCTGCGCCCTGCCAGCGGAAGTAACGGCGGAAGCTGGCATCGCTGCTGGCGGCGGTCAGGCTGCCCTCGGGCACCTCGCCCCAGGCGTTGTTGCGGAAAAGATCATCGAGCTGCTCAGCGAGCCAGACTGTCAGCTGTTGCAGGCGTACATCGTGTTCAGGCATTACAAGGGTCTCCGACGGCCCTAGCCGTCAAGCGGGTCATGCTTTATTATCCAGCATCTTTTTCAGACCATCGAGAGGCGTGCGGCCCCACACGCGGGCAGATGGCACGCAGGAAGCCCGGACTAATAAGATGGCATTGAAATCCCCCGCGTTTCGTAGAAAGTTTCCGTTGCTGGTGACCGGCGGTCTGCTGGCCCTGCAACCTCTGGCCACCTCGTACGTGGTGGCAGCCGAGCAGTTCGACTGCCAAGTGTCCGCCTCCGGTGGTTGGGACTGCAAGCCCAAGGCCCCAGTCAACAACCTCCCACCGCGCCCGGTGCATGAGGGTGCTGCGCTCACGTCAGGCACCGAGGCCCCGTCTGCCGAGGCCGAAAGCGCCGACAAGCCCGTGCTGGTTACCCAGAGCAAGGGCCGCGGCCTGAAGTCGCGTAGCGAAGACTACAGCCATCTCGATTGGGTCCCGCGCGAAAAACTCACCGCAGCCCAGCTGGCCGAGACCGGCCCGTACTGTGGTGGCGCGTACATCGAGCCAACCCGCCCTGGCATGGCTGACACCACGCCCAAGGACGAGTCGCCGACCTACATCAACGCCAAGGTTTCCAAGTACCAGCAGGAGCAGCAGATCGCGACCCTCGCCGGTGACGTGGTCATGCGCCAAGGCAGCATGCAGGCCGAGGCCGACGAAGCCAACCTGTACCAGACCGAGAATCGCGGCGAGCTCAAGGGCAACGTCAAGATCCGCGACAACGGCTCGCTGGTGGTCGGTGACCAGGCACAGATCCAGCTCGACACGGGTGAAGCCCAGGTCGACAACGCCGAATACGTGATGCACAAGTCGCACATTCGCGGCAACGCCCTGTACGCCAAGCGTGGCGAAAACGCCATCATCCGTCTCAAGGACGGCACGTACACCACCTGCGAACCGGGCAGCAACGCCTGGCAGCTCAAGGGCAACAACATCACCCTGAACCCGGCGACCGGCTTCGGTACCGCGACCAACGTCACCCTGCGGGTCAAGGATTTCCCGGTGTTCTACACACCGTACATCTACTTCCCGATCGACGACCGTCGCCAGTCCGGCTTCCTGCCGCCTTCGTTCAGCAGCACCAGCGACACCGGCTTCATGCTGGTCACGCCGTACTACTTCAACCTGGCGCCGAACTACGACGCCACCTTGTACCCGCGCTACATGACCAAACGCGGCTTGTTGATGGAAGGCGAGTTCCGCTACCTGACCAAGTCCAGCGAAGGCCAGTTCGGCGGCGCGTACCTGAACGACAAGAACGACGATCGTAAAGACCAGACTGATTACAAAGAACAGCGCTGGATGATCAACTGGCAGCACAAAGGTGGCCTGGACGAGCGCCTGATGACTGAAGTCGATTACACCGATATCAGCGACCCGTTCTACTTCCAGGACCTGGAAAGCGACCAGATTGGCGTTGAAAGCCATGACGTGGTGAACCAGCAAGGTGCACTGACCTGGCGTGGCGACACCTACACCGCTCGCCTGAATGCCCAGGCGTACGAGATGGCGACCCTGTCGCAGATCACCCCGTACAACAAACTGCCGCAGATCACCATCGACGGCATGCTGCCGTACCATCCGGGCGGCTTCGACTTCAGCTACCAGACCGAGGCTGTACGCTTTGACCGGAACCTGAAGGACGACTTCGTTACTGACAAGGATGGCAACCCCGACTTCAGTGCTGGCGCCGCTGGCCGCCGTCTTGACCAGAACGTCAGCGGCATTGCTCGGGCAAACGGCAATCGCCTTAACATCGCACCCGCAATCAGCCTCCCGATGCAGGCCTCCTACGGCTACATCACACCTAGGCTGAAGTACGTTTATACCCAGTACGATCTTGATCTGGATGGCCAAGGCAAGACCGAGGCGGCCGCCCAGTCAAGCTTGCCAGGTTACGGCAGTTACAACAGTTCCTTGAACCGCGACGTACCGATCTTCAGCGTCGACAGCGGGCTGTATTTCGACCGCCAGACCCAGTTGTTCGGCTCCAATTATCGCCAGACCCTCGAACCGCGCCTGTTCTACCTCTATGTTCCTTACAAGGATCAGAAGGACATCCCGCTCTTCGACTCCGGCGAAACGCTGTTCAACTTCGATTCGCTGTTCCGCGACAACCGCTTCAGCGGCACCGACCGCATCGGCGACGAGAACAAGCTGTCGCTCGGCGTGACCAGCCGCTGGATCGAAGACAATGGCTTCGAACGCCAGAACGTCAGCATCGGCCAGGCGTATTACTTCAAGGACCGCAAAGTCCAACTGCCAGGTCTCGATTACCGTGACCGCAAGGACTCGCAATCCGACGTATCGCCGTACGCCCTGGTGTACAACTACTACTTCAACCGCGACTGGCGCTTCAATTCGGACTTCAACTGGGACCCGGACAGCCGCAGCACCCGCTCGGGCAGCGCGATGTTCCACTACCAGCCTGAAGACAACCCGAACAAGGTGGTCAACCTCGGTTATCGCTACCGCAACGACACCATCGCCTACGACTCCACCACCGGTACCTGGAAGGTGGGCGGCGGCGACTATGGCACGCCAGGCGATCCGAACTACATCAAGGACTACTACAAGATCCAGCAGCACGACTTCTCGGTCATCTGGCCGATCGTCCCGCAATGGAGCGTTATCGCCCGCTGGCAGCATGACTACAACCGCAACCGCACCCTGGAAGCCATGGGCGGTTTCGAATACGACAACTGCTGCTGGAAGCTGCGTCTGATCAACCGTTACTGGATGGACTATGACGACTTCAGCCAGGCCACTCCGCAGAACGAAAAAGGCGACCATGGCATCTTCCTGCAGATCGTGCTGAAAGGCCTCGGTGGCGTGGTAGGCAACAAGGTCGAATCTTTCCTCGACCAAGGCATTCAAGGTTACCGTGAACGTGAAGACCAAGCTTATTGATCGTCTGCGCCCAGTGTTGCTGGGCGCTGTTTTGCTGAGCGGCGCGGTGCATGCCGCGGTGCAACCCCTGGACCGAGTGGTGGCCATCGTCGACAACGATGTGGTCATGCAAAGCCAACTGGACCAGCGCGTCCACGAGGTGCAGCAAACCATCGCCAAGCGCGGCGGCGGTGTACCGCCAGCCGGCGCGCTGGAGCAGCAGGTTCTGGAGCGCCTGATCGTCGAGAACCTGCAATTGCAGATTGGCGAACGTTCGGGCATCCGCATCACCGATGAAGAACTGAACCAGGCCATTGGCACCATTGCCCAGCGCAACGGCATGACCCTGGACCAGTTCCGCGCCGCCCTGGCCCACGACGGCCTGTCGTTCGACGATGCCCGCGAGCAGGTCAAGCGTGAAATGATCATCAGCCGCGTGCGCCAGCGCCGCGTGGCCGAGCGCATCCAGGTGTCCGAGCAAGAAGTGAAGAACTTCCTCAACTCCGACCTGGGCAAGATGCAGATGTCGGAAGAGTACCGCCTGGCCAACATCCTGATCCCGACCCCGGAAGGCGCCAATTCGGACGCCATCCAGGCCGCTGCACGTCAGGTCGGCGACGTTTACCAGCAGCTCAAGCAGGGCGCGGATTTTGGCCAGATGGCCATCGCTCGCTCGGCCAGCGAAAACGCCCTGGAAGGCGGCGAGATGGGCTGGCGTAAGGCCGGCCAGCTGCCACCGGACTTCGCCAAGCTGCTCAGCAGCATGGCCATCGGTGATATCACTCAGCCAATCCGCATCCCCAACGGCTTCATCATCCTCAAGCTGGAAGAGAAGCGCGGTGGCAGCGAGAACGTGCTGCGTGATGAAGTGCATGTGCGCCACATTCTGATCAAGCCAAGCGAAGTTCGCAGCGAAGCGGCCACCAAGCAGCTCGCCGAGAAACTCTACGAGCGGATCAATGACGGCGAAGACTTCGCCACCCTGGCGAAAAGCTTCTCGGAAGACCCGGGTTCGGCGCTCAACGGCGGCGACCTCAACTGGGTCGACCCGAACAGCCTGGTACCTGAGTTCCGCGAACAGATGGCCAACGCCCAGCAAGGCGTGGTGACCAAACCGTTCAAGACCCAGTACGGCTGGCATGTTCTGGAAGTGCTGGGCCGCCGCGCCACCGACAGCACCGAACAGGCCCGTGAGCAACAGGCCCTGAACGTCCTGCGCAACCGCAAGTACGACGAAGAGCTGCAGACCTGGCTGCGCCAGATCCGCGACGAAGCCTACGTTGAAATCAAGCTGCCTGGCGCTGACCAGGCCGTACAGTGAAGCCGCTGCGCTTCGCTGTCACCCCCGGTGAACCAGCCGGCATAGGCCCCGACCTGTGCCTGCTGCTCGCCGCCGACGCCCAGCCCCACCCTCTGATCGCCATCACCAGCCGTGACCTGCTCGCCGAGCGGGCCACGCAGCTGGGGCTGGCTGTCAGCCTGCTACCCGTAAGCCCAGGCCAATGGCCCGACCAGCCTGCGCCTGCTGGTAGCCTGTATGTCTGGGACACGCCATTGGCCGCAGCGGTGGTGCCAGGCCAACTGGATAAAGCCAACGCGGCGTTCGTCCTGCAAACCCTGACCCGCGCCGGCCAGGGCTGCCTCGACGGCCACTTCGACGGGATGATCACCGCCCCCGTGCACAAGGGCGTGATCAACGAAAGCGGCATCGCCTTTTCCGGCCATACCGAGTTCCTGGCTGACCTGACCCACACCACCCAGGTGGTGATGATGCTGGCCACCCATGGCCTGCGCGTGGCGCTGGTGACCACGCACCTGCCCTTGCGGGACATCGCCGACGCCATCACCGCAGAGCGGGTGGAACGGGTTACCCGCATCCTGCACGCCGACATGCGTGACAAGTTCGGCATTGCCAACCCGCGCATCCTGGTCTGCGGGCTCAACCCGCATGCCGGGGAAGGCGGCCACCTTGGCCGCGAAGAAATCGACATCATCGAGCCGACACTGGCCCGCCTGCGCACCGAAGGCATGGACCTGCGCGGCCCGCTGCCGGCCGATACCCTGTTTACCCCCAAATATCTGGAGCACTGCGACGCGGTGCTGGCGATGTACCACGACCAAGGCCTGCCCGTGCTCAAGTACAAAGGCTTTGGCGCCGCAGTCAATGTGACCCTGGGCCTGCCGATCATCCGCACGTCGGTCGATCATGGCACCGCCCTGGACCTGGCCGGCACCGGCAAGGTCGATACCGGCAGCCTGCGCGTCGCCCTGGAAACCGCCTACCAGATGGCCGAGAACCGACCATGAACGAGCAATACCAACACCGGGCGCGCAAGCGCTTCGGGCAGAACTTCCTGCACGACGCGGGCATCATCGACCGCATCCTGCGCGCCATCAACGCCAAGGCCGGGGAACACCTGCTGGAAATCGGCCCAGGCCAGGGCGCCCTCACCGAGGGCCTGCTGGGCAGCGGCGCACAACTGGACGTCGTCGAGCTGGACAAGGACCTGGTGCCGATCCTGCAGCACAAGTTCGCCGGCCGCGACAACTTCCGCCTGCACCAGGGTGATGCCCTGAAGTTCGACTTCAACCAGTTGGGCGTGCCACCGCGCAGCCTCAAGGTGGTCGGCAACCTGCCTTACAACATTTCCACCCCACTGATCTTCCACCTACTCAGCCATGCTGGGCTGATCCGCGACATGCACTTCATGCTGCAGAAGGAAGTGGTCGAGCGCATGGCTGCAGGGCCAGGCGGCGGTGACTGGGGGCGTTTGTCGATCATGGTGCAGTACCACTGCCGGGTCGAGCACCTGTTCAACGTCGGCCCCGGCGCGTTCAACCCGCCGCCGAAGGTGGACTCGGCCATCGTGCGCCTGGTGCCGCATGAAGTGCTGCCGTTCCCGGCCAAGGACCCTCTGCTGCTCGAACGCGTGGTTCGCGAAGCCTTCAACCAGCGACGCAAAACGTTGCGCAACACCCTCAAAGGCCTGCTCGACAGCCAGGCCATTGAGGCCGCCGGTGTCGATGGCAGCCTGCGTCCCGAGCAACTGGACCTGGCAGCATTCGTGCGCCTGGCCGACCAGCTGGCGGTACAGCAAGCCTGATAGCACCCATGCCGGCCGTTTCGCGGGCAAACCTGCGAAGCGGCCGGTAATGTTCTCCCACACCTGCCAGCCTGCGCCCCTCCCCCACACCACTGGCCCTTCCCCCCGCCAATGGCCTAGACTGCATGAATTGCCGTATTCGCGTGTTTGCTCAAGGCCCCTGCATGTCCGATCCCCGCTATCAAATCGACGTCAGCGTCGTGACCCGCTACCTCAAAGAACAATCCGACCCCGAAAGCAGTCGTTTTGCCTTCGCTTACACCATCACCGTACAGAACAACGGCTCGGTAAAAGCCAAGCTGATGTCTCGCCACTGGCTGATTACCAACGGTGATGGCGAAGTGGAGGAAGTGCGCGGCGCCGGTGTGATCGGGCAGCAACCGACCATCGAACCCGGCCAGAGCCACACCTACAGCAGCGGCGCCGTCATCAGCACCCGCGTTGGCACCATGCAGGGCAGTTATCAGATGTTCGCCGAAGACGGTAAACGCTTCGACGCCGAAATCGCGCCCTTCCGCCTGGCCGTGCCGGGGGCCCTGCACTGATGGCCACCTATGCCGTCGGGGACCTGCAAGGCTGTCTGCAACCCCTCAAATGCCTGCTCGAACGCGTCAAGTTCGACCCCGCCGTGGACCGCCTGTGGCTGGTCGGCGACCTGGTGAACCGGGGTCCCGAGTCGCTGGAAACCCTTCGTTTTCTTTACTCGATCCGCCAGTCACTGGTCTGCGTGCTGGGCAATCATGACCTGCACCTGCTGGCCGCGTGGCATAACGTCGAGCGCCTGAAGAAAAGCGACACGCTGCGCGAGATACTCGAAGCGCCAGATGCCGATCAACTGATGGATTGGCTGCGCCAACAAAAGCTGCTGCACTATGACGAGCCACGGGGCATCGCCCTGGTCCATGCCGGCATTCCGCCGCAGTGGACGCTAGGCAAGGCGTTGGAGCTGGCCGGTGAAGTCGAAGCAGTGCTGCGCGATGACGGGCGGCTGAAGCTCTACCTGGATGGTATGTACGGCAACGAACCGACCAAGTGGAGTAAGAACCTCAGTGGTATCGAGCGCCTGCGGGTGATCACCAATTACCTGACCCGCATGCGCTTCTGCACCGCCGAGGGCAAGCTCGACCTCAAGAGCAAGGAAGGCCTGGGCACGGCACCGAAGGGCTACAAGCCCTGGTACGCGCACAAGGATCGCCGCTCACGCCATGTGCAAATCATCTTCGGCCATTGGGCCGCCCTCGAAGGGCGCGTCGACGAGCCGGGCATCATCGCCTTGGACACCGGCTGCGTATGGGGTGGCACCATGACCCTCTACAACGTCGACAGCGGTGACTATCACCGTTGCGACTGCGCCGACGACGGCACCGTCCGCCCACCGGCGCAACCCGCTAAACTCAACGATCACCCCTGAAGGAAGCCGTCCCCATGAGCGAATTCAAGCGCATCCCTCCCGAGCAGGCGTTGGCTCTGCGCGCGCAAGGTGCGGTCGTCGTCGACATTCGCGACCCGCAAGCCTTTGCCGCCGGCCACATCACCGGCGCCAAGCACCTGGACAACCATAGCGTTGCCGATTTCATCCGCAACGCCGACCTCGATGCCCCCACGTTGGTGGTCTGCTACCACGGCAACTCCAGCCAGAGCGCGGCCGCCTACCTGGTAGGCCAGGGCTTTTCCGAGGTGTACAGCGTCGACGGCGGCTTTGAGCTGTGGCGTGCCACCTACCCGGCCGAGACAGCCCAAGGCGCCGCTGAATAATTTTTTCATTTTTACTGCAGCCCGCGCCCCACGCGGGCTTGCGCCTCACCTGACGAACGGTCGCCAGCAACTTCTCCGCCGCTTGCCCTTGACCTTGCGGATAACCAACTATTCTTAAGCGCAGGCCATCCAAAAAAAGGGGAGAGCCGGTACACCGGCGTGCGGGTCATCGGTAGCGTTACAGGGTGTTCTGGGGGGTATACAGCAATCGGCGAACCCGGTTGCATGCCAGCATCAGCTGACTGATCCGGCGTCGTCTCCACGTATCGAGCGAGGTGACGTCATGAGTATTTTTAGCCACTTCCAACAACGCTTCGAGTCTACGCGCCAGGAAGAACTCTCGCTGCAGGAGTACCTCGAGCTGTGCAAAGAGGATCGCAGTGCCTACGCATCGGCGGCTGAAAGGCTGTTGCTGGCCATCGGTGAGCCGGAACTGATCGACACCTCAAGCAACTCCAGACTGTCGCGGATCTTCTCCAACAAGGTGATCCGTCGGTATCCGGCCTTTGCCGACTTCCATGGCATGGAAGAGTGCATCGACCAGATCGTGTCCTACTTCCGCCATGCCGCCCAAGGCCTGGAAGAGAAGAAACAGATCCTCTACCTGCTGGGCCCGGTAGGTGGCGGTAAATCGTCGCTGGCCGAGAAACTCAAGCAACTGATGGAGAAGGTGCCCTTCTACGCGATCAAGGACTCGCCTGTCTTCGAATCGCCACTGGGCCTGTTCAACGCCACCGAAGATGGCGCTATTCTCGAGGAAGAGTACGGGATCTCCCGACGCTACCTGAACACCATCATGTCGCCATGGGCCACCAAGCGCCTGCAGGAATATGGCGGCGATATCAGCAAATTCAGGGTGGTCAAGCTGTACCCATCGATCCTTAACCAGATCGCCATCGCCAAGACCGAACCAGGCGATGAGAACAACCAGGACATCTCGGCCCTGGTGGGTAAAGTGGATATCCGCAAACTCGAGGAATTCCCGCAGAACGACGCAGACGCCTACAGCTACTCCGGCGCACTGTGCCGGGCCAACCAAGGCCTGATGGAATTCGTCGAAATGTTCAAGGCGCCAATCAAGGTGCTGCACCCATTACTCACCGCCACACAGGAAGGTAACTACAACAGTACCGAAGGGCTGGGCGCCATCCCCTACTCCGGCATCCTGCTGGCCCACTCCAACGAATCGGAGTGGCACACCTTCCGCAACAACAAGAACAACGAGGCATTCATCGACCGGATCTACATCGTCAAAGTACCGTACTGCCTGCGCGTCAGCGACGAGATCAAGATCTACGACAAACTGCTGGTCAACAGTTCGCTGGCCAAGGCCCATTGCGCGCCGGACACGCTCAAGATGCTTGCCCAGTTCACCGTGCTTTCGCGCCTCAAGGAGCCGGAAAACTCCAACATCTACTCCAAGATGCGTGTCTACGACGGGGAAAACCTCAAGGACACCGACCCCAAGGCCAAGTCGATCCAGGAATACCGCGACGCGGCGGGGGTGGACGAGGGCATGAACGGCCTGTCGACCCGCTTCGCCTTCAAGATTCTTTCCAAGGTATTCAACTTCGACCCGCATGAGGTCGCGGCCAACCCGGTGCACCTGCTCTATGTGCTGGAACAGCAGATCGAACAGGAACAGTTCCCAGCCGAAGTGCGCGAACGGTACCTGCGTTACCTCAAGGAATACCTGGCGCCGCGCTATATCGAGTTCATCGGCAAGGAAATCCAGACCGCTTACCTCGAATCGTACAGCGAGTACGGCCAGAACATTTTCGACCGCTATGTGCTGTACGCCGATTTCTGGATCCAGGACCAGGAATACCGCGACCCGGAAACCGGCGAGATCCTCAACCGCATCGCCCTCAACGAAGAGCTGGAGAAGATCGAGAAACCAGCTGGCATCAGCAATCCGAAGGATTTCCGCAACGAGATCGTCAACTTCGTATTGCGAGCCCGTGCCAACAACAATGGCAAGAACCCGAGCTGGCTCAGCTACGAGAAGCTGCGGGTGGTGATCGAGAAGAAAATGTTCTCCAACACCGAAGACCTGCTGCCGGTCATCAGCTTCAATGCCAAGGCCAGCAAGGAGGATCAACAGAAACACAACGACTTCGTCACGCGGATGGTGGAGCGTGGCTATACCGACAAACAGGTGCGCCTGCTGTCGGAATGGTACCTGCGGGTCAGGAAATCGCAATAAAGCGGCGAGCTACAAGCCGCACGCTGCAAGCCGAACGGGGTTGGCGCCCGCGCCCTCACCACGGCTTGCAGCAGCGGTGGCTGCGTTTTCTTGCAGCTTGAAGCTTGTGGCTTGCAGCGCGTTGTTTGCAGCTGCATCCAGTCACCGGAGGGTCCATGAGCTACGTTATCGACCGACGCCTGAACGGCAAGAACAAGAGCACGGTCAACCGCCAGCGCTTTTTGCGGCGGTACCGTGAACACATCAAGAAAGCCGTCGAAGAGGCCGTGAGCCGCCGCTCCATCATGGACATGGAGCATGGCGAGCAGATCAGCATTCCGGGACGGGACATCGATGAACCGGTGCTGCACCATGGCCGAGGCGGCAAGCAGACCATCGTGCACCCAGGCAACAAAGAGTTCACCGCCGGCGAACATATCCCCAGGCCTCAAGGCGGCGGGGGTGGCGGTGGCCGTGGCAAGGCCGGCAACTCCGGCGAGGGCATGGATGACTTTGTCTTCCAGATCACCCAGGAAGAATTCCTCGAATTCATGTTCGAAGACCTCGAACTGCCCAACCTGGTCAAACGCCACCTGACCGGTGCCGATACCTTCAAGACGGTGCGCGCCGGCATCGCCAACGAAGGCAACCCCTCACGTATCAACATCGTCCGCACCCTGCGCTCGGCCCACGCCCGGCGCATCGCCCTGACCGGCAGCAGCCGTGCGCTGCTGCGCGAAGCACAGAAGGAACTGGCCCGGCTGAAAGTCGAAGAACCAGACAACTTCACCGACATCCAGGAAGTGGAGCAGGAAATCGAACGCCTGAAGGCGCGTATCAATCGCCTGCCGTTCCTCGACACCTTCGACCTCAAGTACAACCTGCTGGTCAAGCAGCCCAACCCCAGCTCCAAGGCGGTGATGTTCTGCCTGATGGACGTGTCTGGCTCGATGACCCAGGCTACCAAGGACATCGCCAAACGCTTTTTCATCCTGCTGTACCTGTTCCTCAAACGGAACTATGACCGCATCGAAGTGGTGTTCATCCGCCACCACACCAGTGCTCGCGAAGTCGATGAGGAAGAGTTCTTCTACTCACGGGAAACCGGCGGCACGATCGTTTCCAGCGCGTTGAAGATGATGCAGGAGATCATGGCCGAACGTTACCCGGCCAGTGACTGGAACATCTACGCCGCCCAGGCCTCCGACGGCGACAACTGGAACGACGACTCGCCAATCTGCCGTGAGATCCTCTCCAAGCAGATCATGCCCCACGTGCAGTACTACACTTACGTCGAGATCACCCCGCGTGAACACCAGGCGTTGTGGTATGAGTATGAGCGTATTGGCGAGGCCTTCCCCGACACATTCGCCCAGCAGCAGTTGGTATCGGCCGGCGACATCTACCCGGTCTTCCGTGAACTCTTCCAGCGCAGGTTAGCCACATGACCGCCAGAGCACAGAGACGCCAACCCATTTCCACCGGGTCTGAGTGGACGTTCGAGCTGATCCAGACCTACGACCGGGAAATAAGCCGCCTGGCCGAACGGTACGCCCTGGACACTTACCCCAACCAGATCGAGGTGATCACCGCCGAGCAGATGATGGACGCATACGCCTCCGTCGGCATGCCGCTGGGCTACCACCACTGGTCCTACGGCAAGCAGTTCCTCAGTACCGAGAAGTCCTACAGCCGCGGCCAGATGGGCCTGGCCTACGAGATCGTGATCAACTCCGATCCGTGCATCGCCTACCTGATGGAAGAAAACACCATGTGCATGCAGGCACTGGTGATTGCCCACGCCTGCTACGGCCACAACAGCTTCTTCAAGGGCAACTACCTGTTCCGCACCTGGACCGATGCCAGCTCGATCATCGATTACCTGGTATTCGCCAAGCAGTACATCGCCCAGTGCGAAGAGCGCCATGGCATCGATGCCGTCGAAGACTTGATCGACTCCTGCCATGCCTTGATGAACTACGGCGTCGATCGCTACAAGCGCCCCTACCCGATCTCTGCCGAGGAAGAACGGCGCCGGCAGAAGGAGCGCGAGGAGCACCTGCAACGCCAGATCAACGACCTGTGGCGCACCATACCTAAAGGCGCGGATAAAGGCGGCGAGCGCGATGATGCGCGCTTCCCTGCCGAACCCCAGGAAAACATCCTGTATTTCATCGAAAAACACGCCCCACTGCTCGAGCCCTGGCAGCGTGAGGTGGTGCGTATCGTGCGCAAGATTGCGCAGTACTTCTATCCACAGCGCCAGACGCAAGTGATGAACGAAGGGTGGGCGACCTTCTGGCACTACACCCTGATGAACGACCTGTATGACGAAGGCTTGGTCACCGATGGCTTCATCATGGAGTTTCTCCAGTCGCACACCAGCGTGGTGTTCCAACCGGGCTTCGACAGCCCGTACTACAACGGCATCAACCCGTATGCCCTGGGTTTTGCCATGTACACCGACATTCGCCGCATGTGCGAACACCCCACCGAAGAAGATCGACGTTGGTTCCCCGACATTGCCGGCAGTGACTGGCTATCGACCGTCAAGTTCGCCATGAGCAGCTTCAAGGACGAAAGCTTCATCTTGCAGTACCTGTCGCCCAAAGTGATCCGCGACCTGAAGCTGTTCAGCATTCTCGACGACGACCAGCGGGACGACCTGTTGGTGCCGGCCATCCATGACGAAGCCGGCTACCGAGCCATCCGCGAGCAATTGGCTGCCCAGTACAACCTCGGCAACCGCGAGCCCAACGTGCAGATCTGGAGCATCGACCGCCGTGGCGATCGTTCCCTGACCTTGCGCCACCAGCAGCACAACCGCAAACCGCTGGGTGATTCCACCGAAGAAGTGCTCAAGCACTTGCACCGGCTATGGGGCTTCGACATCCACCTGGAGACGGTTCAAGGCGATCAGGTGGTCAAGACCCACCATATGCCACCGCGCGGCGAGCACGGCGAGAGCGGCGACTATGGACGCATGGACCTGGCCGTGATCCATCACCTCTAAGCGCATGTGCACTACCCTTGCCGCCGACAGGGTATCCTGTCGGCAGTAATGGAGGCTGTACATGCACATCTACAAAGTCGGCGGCGCAGTCCGCGACCGTCTGCTCGGGCGCCCGGTCAGTGATACCGATTGGCTCGTGGTGGGCGCCACCGTCGAGGAAATGCTTGCCAAGGGGTTTCGCCCGGTAGGTGCCGATTTCCCGGTTTTTCTGCATCCCAAGACGGGTGAGGAATACGCCCTGGCGCGTACCGAACGCAAAAGCGGTCGCGGCTACGGCGGTTTTACCTTCCATGCCAGCCCGGACGTGACACTCGAAGAAGACCTGACCCGTCGCGACCTCACCATCAATGCCATGGCTGAGGACGATCAGGGCAATATTCTGGACCCCTATGGTGGTCGAACGGACCTCGAACAACGCGTTCTTCGCCATGTTTCCCCGGCATTCGCCGAAGATCCCTTGCGTGTTCTGCGTGTCGCCCGCTTTGCCGCGCGCTATGCCCCGCTGGGCTTCCAGGTCGCCGATGCAACGCTGGAGCTGATGCGTCAGATCAGCGCTTCGGGCGAACTGCTGGCATTGACCGCCGAACGCAGCTGGAAAGAGATTGAACGGGCGTTGATGGAGGACGAGCCACAGGTGTTCATCGAGGTGCTGCGCGATTGCGGCGCCTTGAAGGCGCTGATGCCTGAACTCGAGACCCCAGCGGCATCGCTGACGGCACTCACGCAGGCCGCCAAGCATCACCTTGCCCTGCCTGTACGCTGGGCGTGCCTGCTGCACGGGCTGGATCTTGCCTCGCTCAAGGCACTCAACCAGCGTTTCAAGGCACCACGGGAGTGCCAGGAATTGGCGATGCTGGTGGGTGAATTCGCTGCGCAGGGGCACAGCGCGTTCGAGCTTGAGCCTGAAGCGTTGCTGGCGCTACTGCAGCGGTTCGACGTGTACAGGCGACCCCAGCGGTTCGAGGATTTTATTACCGCGTGTGAGATGCAAGCGTTGGGAGAGCGACGACCCGATTATCCACAGGCGCAATACCTGCGCGCTGCGGCAGCAGCGGCCAGGGCAGTGGACGTCAAGCCGTTGGTGCAGGCAGGGCTGAAGGGGCAGGCGCTGGGCGAAGCGCTCAAAGCAGAGCGGCTGAAAGCTCTGGAAGCTTACAAGGCCTCTGCATAAACCCGACTTCTAGGGTGCTCACACAGGCCTTTCACGGGCAAGCCGCGAAAGGCCTGGCAAGACGTCGCTCAAGACGGGGTCAGTTGCAGCCCCCGCCACTCAAACGCCACTGGCGCCAAGACCTGCTCGATACGCGCTTCTTGCCACAATTGCGCCATGGGCTTGCCCACCCCTGGGTGCACCAGCTCAGGGGCCAGCAACGACAATGGCCATAGCACGAACGCGTTTTTCAAAATTTCGGCCCTGGGCAACACCAGCCCATCGAACGTACCGTGCAGATCGTCATACATCAGCACATCGATATCCAGCGGCAAGCCCTTGCGGTCAGGCGCATAGCGACCATTGTCAGCTTCGATGAACTTGAGCCGGCGGTCGAGCTCCATCAAGGGCAACGGGGTCTTGCCCGTCACCACAAAATTGATGAACGGCCCGCTCTTGATCCCCACCGCCTGGCTCTCGAACACTGGCGAACAGCGCATGTCGGTAAGGATGCCCGCCAGTGCATCGAGCCCGGCGCACAGATGCGCATGGCGATCGATGTTGCTGCCAAGGCCCAGGTAAACCGTGCTCAAAGACATCCGCGCTCGATCTCCACGCCAACACCGCCACGGGCTGCGGGAACGGCGCCCGGCTTGGTGAGTTTCAGGCGCACCCAGGGAATGTGGAACTCTTCCATCAGGGCGGCGACCAGACGCTCGGCAAAGGTCTCCACCAGTTCGAAGCGCGCCTGCTCGGCAAAGGCCTGGACGCGTGCCGAAACGCTGGCGTAGTCCAGCGCCAGGGTCAGGTCATCGCCGGCCGCCGCCGGGCGATTGTCCCAGGCGAAACTCAGGTCCAGGCGCAGGCACTGACGAATATCCCGTTCCCAGTCGTAGGCACCGATAACGGTATCGACTTCCAGGCCTTCGATGAACACTCTGTCCAAGCACTTCTCTCCACAGCACGACAAGGGCGACGGGCGCCGTTAGAATCAGGGCGTCCTCGCCCGGAATAGTTAGCATGTTTTGGTTACTGGCGTTGCTCGCCTACCTGCTCGGCTCGCTGTCCTTCGCCATCGTCCTCAGCCGCCTCTCGGGCAGCCCGGACCCGCGTTCCAGTGGTTCGGGCAATGCTGGCGCCACCAACATGCTACGCCTGGCGGGCCGTAAAATGGCGATCCTGACCCTGCTTGGCGACCTGTGCAAGGGCTTGTTGCCGGTGTTGCTCGCGCGCCTGGCCGGGCTGGACCTGCAGGAGCAGGCCTGGGTCGGCGTCTGCGCGGTGCTTGGCCACCTGTTTCCTGTGTATTTCCGCTTCCAGGGTGGCAAGGGCGTGGCCACCGCCGCCGGCATGCTCATGGCCCTGTACTTCCCTGCTGCGCTGCTGGCCATCGGTGCCTGGCTGCTGACGTTCTACCTCACCCGCACCAGTTCGCTGGCAGCGCTGGTGGCCACTCCGCTGACCCTGCCACTGCTGGCCTGGCGCGAACCTGAGGCGCTGCTGCCGATCAGCGTGCTCACCGTGATGATCGTCTGGCGGCACCGCAACAATCTGCGCGACCTGTTCGCCGGGCGCGAGCGCCACTTCTGACGCCCGCGCGGCCTTCATACCGGCGGCAACTGTTCCATTGGCCAGCGCGCCTGCACGCTGATCGCCAGGTCCTGTTGCTGCCCGGCCAGCAGCCGCTGGCAGCCGGCATAGGCGATCATTGCGCCATTGTCGGTGCAGAACTTGGGGCGGGCGTAATACACATTGCCTTTGATACCGGCCAGCATGTCCTCCAGGGACGCACGCAACGCCTTGTTGGCGCTTACCCCGCCGGCAATCACCAGGCGCTTGAGGCCCGTTTGCTTCAGCGCGCGCTTGCACTTGATGGTGAGCGTCTCCACCACCGCCGTCTGGAAGGCCAGGGAGACGTCGCAACGGGTTTGTTCGTTGTCGTCACCCGCATTGCGGCACTGCTGCCAGGTGTTCAGGGCAAAGGTCTTCAGGCCACTGAAGCTGAATTCCAGGCCCGGGCGGTCGGTCATCGGCCGCGGGAAAACGAAGCGTCCAGGTACACCCTGTTCGGCGAGGCGGGCAATTTCAGGCCCACCGGGGTAGTTGAGGCCGATCAGCTTGGCGGTCTTGTCGAACGCCTCGCCGGCGGCATCGTCCAGGCTTTCGCCCAACAGCTCGTAGCGGCCGATGCCATCGACGCGCACCAGCTGGGTGTGACCGCCAGAGACCAACAAAGCGACGAACGGGAATGCTGGCGGGTTTTCCTCCAGCATCGGCGCAAGCAGATGGCCTTCCATGTGGTGCACGCCAATCGCCGGAATATCCCAGGCGAACGCCAGGGCCTGGGCGCAGGAGGCGCCGACCAGCAATGCGCCGACCAGGCCAGGCCCGGCGGTGTAGGCGATGGCATCGATCTCGGTGGCCACGCAGCCGGCCTCGTCCAGCACCTGGCGAATGAGCGGCAGCATGCGCTTGACGTGGTCACGCGAGGCAAGCTCGGGCACCACCCCGCCAAAGACACGGTGCAGGTCGATCTGGCTGAACAGCGCATCGGCCAACAAACCGCGTTCGCTGTCGTATAATGCGACGCCGGTTTCGTCGCAGGATGTTTCCAATCCCAGTACTAGCATGGGCTCGTCCCTTGTGGGGGCTGAATTCGAAGCCGCGCATGATAGTCCCCGTGCCGGGTGCCGACCAGCGGTTTTCGATCAGAGGCTTTGCATTCCGGCGTGCTAAGGGTTAACATCCGCAACCCTTGAAAACCGACGTTCTCCAGCACACCTTTGTTTTGCCAGGAGCACGTCTACCCCGGTAATGAATTAAGGTAGCCCTGGATGCCAGCCGTCAAAGTTAAAGAGAACGAACCCTTCGACGTAGCTCTGCGTCGTTTCAAGCGCTCCTGCGAAAAAGCCGGTGTACTGGCTGAAGTTCGTAGCCGCGAGTTTTACGAGAAGCCGACCGCAGAGCGTAAGCGCAAAGCAGCTGCTGCTGTTAAGCGTCACGCCAAGAAAGTTCAGCGCGAACAGCGCCGCGCCGTTCGTCTGTACTAATACAGGCGTTCTACGCAAAGCTTCTGCCCTGCCCGGCTCACCGCCGGGCCGATGGCAGCGGTTTGTTTCAACCTTGAGCAGCTAGCCCAAGGCGCTTGTCGCAACTTGCGGTGGGCAAACAGCGTCAACGCGTCAGAGCTGGTTTCGACCAGTCGTGCACGTCCTCACTGACGAGCCCCCGGTTTAGCTGGTGGCTGCCGACGAGCACACACCTCCTCGCACTTCCCGTAGCAGCACTCGCCCCAACCGGCGCGCTAGCGATTAGACTTGCCAGTTGCCAGATAACGAGACTGCCATGGCCGGGCTGATTCCCCAAAGCTTCATTGACGACCTGATCAACCGCCTCGACATCGTCGATGTGGTGAGTTCACGCGTCCAGCTGAAAAAAGCCGGCAAGAACTACTCCGCCTGCTGCCCGTTTCACAAGGAAAAAACCCCTTCCTTCACGGTCAGCCCTGACAAGCAGTTCTATTACTGCTTCGGCTGTGGTGCCGGCGGCAACGCCCTCGGCTTCGTCATGGACCACGACAACCTGGACTTTCCCCAGGCTGTCGAGGAACTGGCCCGCGCCGCTGGCATGGAGGTACCCCGCGAAGAGGGCCGCCGCGGGCAAAAACCCCGCCAGCCCACCGACTCGCCGCTCTACCCGCTGCTCGACGCCGCCGCAGAGTTCTACCGCCAGGCGTTGCGCAGCCACCCGACCCGCAAGGCAGCGGTGGACTACCTCAAGGGCCGTGGCCTGTCGGGGGAAATCGCTCGCGACTTCGGCCTGGGGTTCGCGCCACCGGGTTGGGACAACCTGCTCAAACACCTGGGCGCCGATACCCTGCAACAAAAGGTGATGATCGACGCCGGCCTGCT
>NZ_BCBH01000031.1:0-70144 GCF_001320525.1 Pseudomonas sp. NBRC 111131
GTTGGCCGAGCTGCTGCATCAGCGCCTCGGCGGAGCAGCTCTGCTGGCGCAGGGTGTCGATGATGCCACCGGTCACCGCATCGGCGGTGAACAATGAACTGCTGGGGATATGGAACAGCATGCGGTCAGCATCGACCTGCACTTCGTGCAGGTTGCGCTCGACCAGGTTCAGTAGTGCGCCCATGGCGGCCTCCCGATAATCGATCCGTTGATAAATGCGTCTGGTAACCCGCCCTTATGGCAAAGGCGGGTTGTTCCAGCGCTGGACGGTGACGATCAAGTGGCCCTCGCCGATGTGGCCGCCGTCAGCCAGGGTGGCGATGACTTTCAGGTTGCCAGCGTTGTTGGTCATCATCTTGCGCGCAGGGTTGGGGCCGGCACCGCCTGGAACGAACACGCCGTCAGCCTGCATCTGCCCGGCAAACCTTACGTCTTCGTCGTCAGCGGCGCGTTCATTGAACGGCTCGACCTTCCACGTCGCGGGCAGGTAGCCAATACGCAGCGGCTGCCCGCTGGCGTCCTTGCCCCAGGCTTCGGCTTCGAAGCGGCCCTGGACCTTCGGTACCGAGGCGCCGTTCTCGCCAATACGGGCGATGGAAAACGCCGGTACCACCTTCACCTCCTCGACCTTGTCGTAGACTGCGAGGGTGGCACCGTTCAGCGCACCTACCGCCACGTCACGCTGGCCAGGCGTGGCATCTGCCGCCGCCCGTGCCTTGACCCGCATCAGGGTCGGCGTCTGCTCCAGCACCTGCACCACCTCGACGCCGGCACCCAGGTTGGGCTTGCCACTCAGGTCGCTGCCTACCAGGGTAATCTCGCTTTCGCCACCGACCTTGATGAAGGCAGGCTGCACAGCCAACAGCCGTGGCGTGCCGGCTTTCACCGCGGTGAAGTCCAGCCCGCGCTCATCGTGCTCAGCCTCGAACATGCGGCCTTTCATCTCGCCATCGAGGGCGGCAAAGACCTGGCGTAGGTTGGCCTCGCCAACCTTGACGTTGCCGCGCCATTCATAGCCGTTGTAAAGGATGGCCGAGCCGGTGCCGTTGAACGGCGTACCATCGGCGTAGGCGCCTTTGACTTCGACCTTGAAGGTGTCGCCCTGGTCCGGGCTGACCGTCATCACCCCGCGCACGTCGCCCTTGGCAAGCATGTGGCCACTGAAGGCCCACTGCCCTGGCAATGCATCGGCGGTGGGCCGGGCCTTCTGCCAATCGGCCCAGGCCGGGCTTTCCAGCGGGAAGCGCTTGGCCAGGTCTGGCACCACCTGCTTGAGGGCAATTTCCAGCCAGTCACGATCGCGCGCTTGGGCCTGGTACTCCAGCGAGGGCCACTGGCTGAGGTGGAAGTTGACCAGGTGCTCCCATTCCTGGGCCGGGCGGCGCTGCAGCGCGACGCGCGCTGCGGAGTGGCAGCGGCCACAGGTTTCGCTGAGCTGGGTATCGAAGTGTTCGACGGTATTGAGCCGGCGTTCCATGGCATAGCGCACGCCATCGGTTTCACTTGGCGCCAGGCCTTGCTTGTCGGCCAGGTACTTGACCAAGGTACGGCGGTCGTCATCACTGATTTGCAGGCCGTGCATGACTTGCATGCGCGCGATGCTCATCAGCCAGCCTTCGGGCGTCTTGCGCTGGTGGCTGATACGGCTGTAGGTATCGTTGCCCTCGGGGATATGGCACCCCATGCACTTGTTCTGCAACAGGGCCGGGCCCTGCTCGGCCGCCATGGCCTGGGTGCCCAGCAGTGCGGCGGCGAGGAGTGCCAGCTTGCCCGCATGCCGCCGGAGTCGAGTCGTCTTCAAGGTCAGACCTCCACGGTTGTTGTTCTTATGGTTTTTCGCACGCTTTGGTACAGCAGGTGTGCATGTGACGGTTGTGATACAGAAACTGTGCCACCTGGTTGAAAGTCTTTTTATTTCAGCCTGTTAGTGGGTTTATCGGGGCGTTCAGACGCCACCTGGCTTGAGGTGGACCGTGCCATTTCGCGACAGAGTGTTTCATGTTGAGACAGGCCCCTCGCTGCAACGTCGGCGCATGAGTACTGCGCTGCACACCGGTGGGAACCAGCTTGCCGGCGACAGGACCGGCCAAGCACTGTTGCAACCACCGTCTCACACCGTCTCAATGTGCAACAGCGCACTGGCGCAAGCATGGCTTTGCACGCGGGCAAAACCTAGCAACATCAACATGTTGTACCCCCTTTGCAACGTTGGCACGAGCATTGCGCCTAGGCCCGTCACACCCCATGACAAGAGGCAACGCCCCATGCTTTCCGACCTGCCCATCCTGCCCTCCACCCGCGCCTTTCTCGAACGCAAGCTGAAGATGCGCATCGGCGCCGACTGGCAGGACGCCGCCAGCGGCCGCACGTTGTCATTTCGCAACCCGGCCACCGGCGAAGTGCTGGGCGAAGTACCCGCCGCCGAGCAAGCAGACGTCGACCGGGCCGTACGCGCCGCCCGCCAGGCCTTCGACGATTCGCCCTGGAGCCACCTGCGCCCGCGTGAGCGGCAGAACCTGCTATGGCGCCTGGCCGACCTGATGGAGCGCGACGCGCAACAACTGGCCGAATTGGAATGCCTGAACAACGGTAAAAGCGCCGCGGTGGCCAAGGTCATGGACGTGCAACTGGCCATCGACTTCTTGCGCTACATGGCGGGCTGGGCCACCAAGATCGAGGGTAGCACCGTCGAACCGTCGATGCCGTTGATGCCCAACGACCAGTTCCACGGTTTTGTGCGCCGCGAGGCAGTGGGCGTGGTCGGTGCCATCGTCGCCTGGAATTTCCCGTTGTTGCTGGCCTGCTGGAAGCTCGGCCCGGCCTTGGCCACCGGCTGCACCGTGGTGCTCAAACCCGCAGATGAAACCCCGCTGACGGCACTCAAACTCGCCGAACTGGTGGACGAGGCAGGCTACCCGGCCGGCGTGCTCAACGTCATTACCGGCACCGGCCTCAACGCCGGTGCCGCCCTCAGCCGCCACCCCGGCGTGGACAAGTTGACGTTCACCGGATCGACCGAGGTTGGCAAGCTGATCGGCAAGGCGGCCATGGACAACATGACCCGCGTCACCCTGGAGCTCGGTGGCAAGTCGCCAACGATCGTCATGCCCGACGCCAACCTGCAGGAAGCCGCCGCCGGCGCCGCCACAGCAATCTTCTTCAACCAGGGCCAGGTGTGCTGCGCGGGCTCGCGCCTGTACGTGCACCGCAAGCACTTCGACAATGTCGTGGCGGACATCGCCGGTATCGCCAATGGCATGAAGCTCGGCAGCGGCCTGGACCCGGCCGTGCAGATGGGCCCGCTGATTTCGGCCAAGCAGCAGGACCGCGTTACCGGCTACATCGAGCTGGGCCGCGAGCTGGGTGCGACCATTGCCTGCGGTGGTGAAGGCTTTGGCCCGGGTTACTTCGTCAAGCCAACGGTGATCGTCGATGTCGACCAGCGCCACCGTCTGGTGCAGGAAGAAATCTTCGGGCCGGTGCTGGTGGCGATGCCGTTCGATGACCTGGACGAGGTGATCGGCATGGCCAACGACAACCCCTATGGCCTGGGCGCAAGCATCTGGTCCAACGATCTTGCCGCGGTGCACCGGATGATCCCGCGCATCAAGTCAGGTTCGGTGTGGGTCAACTGCCACAGTGCGCTGGACCCGGCGCTGCCGTTCGGCGGCTACAAGATGTCCGGTGTCGGCCGCGAGATGGGCGCGGCGGCGATCGAGCATTACACCGAGCTCAAGTCGGTGTTGATCAAGCTGTGATCCTTCCTCTGCCCTGGACCCTGCGCGGGTAGCGCCGCCCCCACAGGGTGAAATGCCCCCCAGCCGCTGGACTGCCCATCCAGCGCTGGGGTGCTGCGGGCCTGCGCCCCGGGGCAAGTCGCGCTCACGGCGGATATCAGGCGTACCCCTGCCCTGCCAACCATCGTCGCAACATCATCCTCTGCTCTTGCGGCTGATTGCCCATGACCTCGTCCAGTGCCTGCCCTGCCAACAAGGCGCGCACCACCGGTGCCAGTGCCACGCCCTGCAGATGCCAGATTCCCAATGGCTGGTCCGCCGTCACCACCACCTCGGCCTCATCCACCCAGCCATCGCGCAGCACCGGCCGCCGCGCCACGGCGACCGATGGCCAGTTCGCTGCCAGGTGCAGTGGCTGCTTGTCTGGCCAGCCCACGCGACGTGCCCAGAATGGCTGCCCGGAACGCGCCTGCTCCTGGGCATAGAAATCCCGGCCCATGCGGGCGAAACGCAAGAACAGCTGCTCGACCCGCTGTTGATGGAACTGCCTGGCCAGGCTCGCGCGCGCCGGCCGGCGCAGCAAGGTATTGACCACCACAGGCGCCTGCAGCGCCGACGACAGCGACTGGAAAATCCCGTTCCCCGACAGGGGGTCGACCGCCATCGCCGCATCCCCTACCCGTATCCAGTCATCCCCGACGCATTCGCCGGCCAGAATCGCCGTACTGCTGCGCGCATGCACCTGCGCAGGTTCCAGGGCCCGTGCCGTGAACAAGGCTGCCACCAGCGCCGACTCGCTTCGCCGCGCCGCGCAGTAGTCAGGGAGGGCGGCCTTGCCCGGCAACCCTTCGGCATTCAGGGTGATCTGCCAGTAGCAGCGTCCGTCGGCCAACCTGGCCATCCACGCCCAGCCATCGTCCAGGCTTTGCACCGCCGAAGCCGGTGCGCCAGGCTCAGCCTGCCAGAGGTTAAGCAGGCTGACCGTCTCTGGCCCCCGCAAGCGGTCAGCGGCCAACGGTGCCTGGCGTCCCCGTGCCTCGACCAGGAAGTCGGCCTGAAGGTGCCGCCCGTCATCCAGGCGCACCTGATGGCCGCTAGCGCGCAGCACCTCACGGACGCGCCCCTCGACCACTGCTACCCCTGCCCGGGCGAGGTCATCACGCAAGGCGCGATCAAAGCGCTGGCGGTCGAGCAGGTACTCGCGATTCATGTGCAACTGCTCGCCATTCCAGTGCACCTGGCGGGTTGCGGGCATGGCGGCTTCGCTCAAGGCGCGCCCCAGGCCGGCATGGCGCAAGCCTTCCAGCACTCGCTGCGAAACCCCTTCCACCGCTGCGAACCGGCGCCAGTCTGAGACCACGGTGACCGGGTACCCCAGCCGCCGCAGGCCTATCGCCGTGGCAGCACCGGCCGGTCCGGCACCCAACACCAGAATGCGTGGCTCAGGCATCCCGCACGCCCCGCCGCTCAGGGCCGACGAACGCCGCATGAGCTTGCAGCCAGGCCAGCACCTGCTCTCGGCCAAGACCAGGCTGTTGCTGCAACAGGGCAGCGATTCGTCCAGTCATCGCGGCGCAGCCCAGGCTGGCCCCGGCCATGCTGCGCTCGCCAACATAGCCGCCGAAGTCGGCCTGGGCGCTGTTGAGCCACGACCATTGCCCCGGTGCGCAGCGGGCATCGCCGGTCATGCGGACGACACCTGGGTACGCCGCCGGGTAGACCGGCGCACCCTGTGCGGGGCTCGAGGCGCACAACAGCACGCCCGCCGCCTGAACCTCGGCACAGGCCTGGCGCAACACCGGCCGATCCTGGTGCAGCCCCAGGCTGAGATTGACCAGTGTGGCGCCCTGCTCCGCCAGCCATAGCAAGGCGCCGGCCACCTGCAAGGCGCTGGTGCTCGCCTGGCCGGTGAACACCTGGGCCAACAGCAGCGGCACCTGGCCCGCCTGCTCTTGCAGGCACGCCACCACGGCACTGCCATGGCCCAGGCGGTCAGGCTCCGGCTTGCCGTCGTGCAGTAAGCCATCAGCGAGCCAGAAGCGTCGCGCTGCAGCGAGCGCGTGGGCCTGCGCGGGCGAGCAGCCACTGTCGATCACCCCGACCCGCACATCATTGCCCATGCCCGATGACCTCCTGCGGCAGCACACACAGCTGGCCGCCTTGCAGATGCAAGTGCAGGTCGGCATCGGCCAAGGTTGACGCGCGATGGCTGATCAGGATGCGCGTGCGCCCGGCAAACAACTGGTCGATGGCGGCGATCACCTCGCGTTCGGTCGCTTCGTCCACGGCCGAGGTGGCCTCGTCCAGCACCAGGATCGACGGGGCCTGAAGCACGGCACGGGCGATGGCGATGCGTTGTTTCTGGCCACCGGAGAGCTGCTGGCCGCGCTCACCGAGCATGCTGTCCAGGCCCAGCGGCAGGCTTTCTACCAGCGGCTCCAGATGTGCCAGGCGCACCACCTGCTCCAGTGCACCTCGGCTGGCGTGGGGGGCGCCATACGCCAGGTTCTGCGCCAGGGTGCCCCGCAATAGCACGATGTCCTGGCTGACCACCGCGATGCGCTGGCGCAGGGCTGCCAGGTCGAGTTCACGCAGGTCTGCACCGTCCAGCAGAATGCGCCCGGCATCTGGGTCATAGAAGCGCTGCAACAGGTCGATCAAGGTCGACTTGCCGACGCCGGACGCACCGCTGATGGCGACCTTGAGGCCCCCTGGCACGCACACGTGGACATCCGCCAGCACCGCGCCCTGTCGCCCGTCATGGGCAAAGTGCACGCCTTCAAGGCGCAGCTCACCAGGGCCTTGCGGCATGGGGCGGGGCGTCTGCGCTTCGCACACAGCCACTGCCTCCTGCTTCAGTTCCATCACCCGACCCAGGCTCACCGCCATGCGCTGCACCGCCACATAGAGGCCCAACAAGCTCTGCACCGGGCCAACGGCCATGCCCATGTAAGTGGAAAACGCAATCAACGCCCCCAGTTGCCAGGTGCCCTGGATGACCCACCAACCGCCCACCAGGAACGCGCAGGCACGGCACCAGGAGGTGAGCGTACCGGGGATCGCCTGGGTGAAGAACTCGGTGACCTGCACCTTGAGCAACTGGCGCATATAGCCTTGGCCGAGCTGGTCCAGGCGCCCAGCCTCGCGGTCCTGCTGGCCCACCGCCTGGATGAACTTCATTGCCGGCAGCGTCTCGACCAGAAACGATGACACGTCCGCCGAGCGCTCCCGCAGGTTGCGCACCTCGCGCTCGACCTTGCGCCGCATCCAGCGCAGCCACAGCACTTCAAGCGGGATCAGCAACGCCAGCAGCAGCGACAACTGCCAGGACAACATCAACATCAACGCCACCGCGCCCACCAGGCCGATCACCGCTGACACTGCCGAGAACAGCGAATCCACGGCAAAGCGCTGTATTTCGGCGACATCACCATCGAGCCTGGACAGAATGTCGCCGGTGCGCCGGCGCGCGTAAAACGTCGGCGACAGCCGTTGCAGGTGCCGATACAGATCGTCGCGCAGGGCAAACAGGATGCGCCCCGACAGCCGCGTGTGGAGGAAGCGGTTGACGCCAGCCAGCACCGTGCCGAGCAGGCCGGCAACGATCATGATCGCCGCCATGTGCCATAGCGTCTGGTAGTTCTTGGCCAGCAGGCCTTCGTCGATCAGTGTCTTGACCAACCAGGGTTGCGCCAGGGCCAGCAACGAGGCGCCCAGGGACAACCCCAGCAACACGCCGATGGCGCGCCGCTGCGGACGTACGAAACCATACAGCCAGGTCAGGGCCTGGCGCATGAGCACGGGGTCGCTGGATTGCACCAGCCTGGCGAACAAGCCGCCCATGTCAGCCGCGCAACTGTTTGAGCTTGCGATACAACGTCGCCCGGCTGATGCCCAGGGCCTCGGCGGCGGCCGAAACGTTGCCCTGATGGCGCGCCAGGGCGCCGCGGATCAGCTCCAGTTCGTTGTCCTTCAAACTGCCAGAGGGCGAAGTCCCGCCAGCCAGTTCATCCAGCAGGCAATCGGTGAGGTGCTCCAAGGTCAGCAGTGGCTCACCGTCTTCACGCATGGCCAGGGCGGTACGCACGACCATTTCCAGCTGGCGGATATTGCCCGGCCAGTCAAAACCTTCGAGCAGTGCGGTCAGCGCCGGGTCCAGGCCCACGCCCTTGGCACCGGCCTTGTCCAGCAAGCCGTCGATGATCGCAGCCAGGTCGTCGCGCTCGCGCAGTGCCGGCAGCCGCAGCGATACACCGTTGACCCGGTAATACAGGTCCTCGCGAAAGTGCTGCTCGTGCACCAGGCGCTTGAGGTCGCGGTGGGTAGCGCAGATCAGCGCCACGTCGATTTCCTGCTCGTCGGCCGCGCCCAGCGGGGCCACACGGCGCTCCTGTAAAACGCGCAGCAACCGCGCCTGCAGGGCCAGTGGCATATCGCCGATCTCATCAAGAAACAGCGTGCCGCCGTGGGCCTGCATCAGCCGCCCGACCATCCCGCCACGGCGCGAACCGGTGAAAGCGCCCTCGCGATAACCGAACAGCTCCGACTCGATCAGGCCCTCAGGGATGGCCGCGCAGTTCACCGCGACAAAGGGCTTGTCGGCGCGGCGGCTGGCGTGGTGCAGGGCACGCGCCACCACTTCCTTGCCGGTGCCGGTCTCCCCCAGCAGCAGCACGGGCAGGCCATTGCCCAACCCTTGGCGGGCCATGCGCAGGTTGCGCGCCAGACGCGGATCGCCGCCGGCCAGGGCGTCCAACGCGGGTGAAGGGTTGCTCAACGTCGGCTTGCCGGGCGCCACGCTGCCGTTCAGGCGACCATGACGCGGCAACTGCAGGGCACGGCAGAAAAACTCACCCTTGGCGGTCTGCACGCTGCTCACACCGCCCTGCCACAGCCGTGCGATGAAGGCCGACGAACGCTCCCCCAGCAAGTCGCTGCTGCGCCGCCCAACCAACGCTTCGCGCGGTACTTGCAGCAACTGGCAGGCGTTATCGTTGGCAGCCATCACTTCACCGTCCAGGCTCAGCGCCAGCAGGCCGTGCCAGGCGCTGTTGAGGTATTGCGGGCGGCTGTGGAAGGCCAGCACCAGCAACTGCGGATGGTGCAGGCCAAACAGCCGGCTTTCGATATTGCCAGCGGCGAGCATCAACATCGACAGGCTGTCCTGTGGCTGGGCCATGACCCCTTCGCGCGTGATGTCGAGCACCCCGATCACCTGGCCATGGGGGTCACGCAACGGCACCGAGGTGCAGGAGAACGGGCTGAGTCGGTCCAGGTAATGCTCACCGCAGTTGATCAACGTCGGTCGCCCTTCCACCACCGCGGTGCCGATGGCGTTGGTACCGCGCAACGATTCGCTCCAGCAACTACCGGGGTGCAGGTCGCGCAGGCCTTCACGGTTGAGCACGTGCTTCTGCCCTTCGATGGCCAGCACGTTGGCTTGCGCATCGCCCAGGATGATGATGCCGGCCTTGCCCTGGCGGGCAACCAGGTAGTCCAGTTCGGGGGTGACGGCATCTACCAGCAATCGGTTGTGTTCGAGCAATGCGCGCAGGTCGTGGCCTTGCTGCAGGCCCAGGCCGACCTGCTCGCCCTGCAGGCAATCCAGCCCATGGCCAAGGCTGCGCCGCCACGAGGCATCGATTTCCTCGCGCAGCATGCCCAGCGGCAGCTCACCTTCGTTGGCCAGCCTGAGACGGGCCTGGCGGGATTCGTATAACGGGTCTTGGGCGTTTGTTATTGGTTGTCGCGCCATTTTCTGCTCCAGCTGTGCCACCTCACGGTAGTGGCAACGGGCGTGGGATTTTTCCGCAGTGTGCGGGAGAATTGGCCTGGCGTCACCCCTGCGCCGTGCGGCAGACGCCGCAGTTCGATAGGCCGTTTGCAGGCGCAACCGGCGCATGCACCGAGCGACGCGCAGCGCTAGAATGGCCAGACACCTGCTTCGAAGCCCTCATCATGATCCAGTCAGACCTCGACCTGTTCGGCACCCAGGCGCAACGGCTGGCAAGCCATACCGTGTTGCTGCCCGGCTTTGCCCTGGCCGAAATCGAGCCGCTGCTCGATGCCTTGCGCCCGGTGCTGCGCGCCGCGCCCTTGCGGCACATGCGCACGCCTGGCGGGCTGCACATGGCCGTGGCGTTGACCAACTGCGGTGCGCTGGGCTGGGTGAGTGATGCAAAGGGCTACCGCTACAGCCCGACCGACCCTGTCAGCGGCAACCCCTGGCCTGCCCTGCCGCCCGTGCTGCTAGACCTGGCGGGTCGCGCGGCCGCAGCCGCAGGCTTCGAGGCCTTCGTGCCCGATGCCTGCCTGGTCAACCACTACCTGCCCGGTACCCGCCTGAGCCTGCACCAGGACCGCGATGAGGCGGATTTTGGCCAACCGATCGTGTCGATTTCGCTGGGGTTGCCGGCGGTGTTCCTGTTTGGAGGGCTGCAGCGCTCGGACCGCACGCAACGGATAGCGTTGAACCACGGCGATGTACTGGTCTGGGGAGGTGAGGACCGGTTGCGTTTTCATGGGGTGCTGCCGATCAAGCCCGGTGTGCATCCCAGGATGGGGGAGCGGCGGATCAACCTCACGTTGCGCAGGGCGGGATGAACGGGCTGCACAGACTCAAGTGCTGTGCCGTTGCAATAGCTCCCACCCAGTAACCGATGAAATACGTTGAACATATGCCATGTATAGGCTTCAAAAAGATGATCCACGCCATCTTTAACCAGGAGCCTGCCCCATGTCCCTCCAGTCCCCCCTTGCTCACCCGATAGCCAGAGCCCGACGGCCATGAAAATGCCCGGCCGTGCGCCCAACACCCAGGTACAGCTCGATTACGTACGCGACACCCTGTTCGGTCCAGTTGCCCAGCGTGTGGAGTGCCAGTGCCAACTTGCCGCACTCAGCCTGCAGGGCCGCCCTGCACTGCGCCTGCACATCTGCCCTCCGCTGCCAGACAAAGTGGAGCGTGCGCACAGCGTCGCCTTCATATGGGATGGTCGCAGCTATCACGGTGTAGTTCGCGACCACGGCAAGTGCGGCGATGGCGGCCTGAACCTGCTGCTTGAGCTGCAATAAGCCGATCAACGGCCGCGAACCGGGGTGAACCTGCTGTAACGGGCGCGTCTCCATACCAGTAAGGCCCTGCCTTGAGGAGAACGCTATGAACAGTCCGTTGCTCAAGCTCTTCACCCGTCCTTCCGACGCCTGGATGGAGATCCGCCGCGCCGAGGAGGACCATCCGCAGCAATACCTTCCGCGCCTGCTGGCGTTGGCCTTGATCCCGGCGCTATGCCTGATGGTGGGCACCACCACCTTCGGCTGGAGCCTGGCCGCCGAAGAACGTGTGCGCCTGAGCATGGTCAGTGCCGCGCAGTTGGCAGGCCTGCTCTACGTCACCACGGTAGTGGGTGTGATACTGATGGGGGTGATGATCCGCTGGATGTCACGGGGCTTCGATGTGCAACCAAACCTTGGCCAGTGCATCGGCTTCGCCGCTTACTGCGCCACGCCTTGGTTCTTCGCGGGCGTTGTGGGGCTGCTGCCAATCCGCTGGCTGGCCTTGGTGGCGCTGCTGGCAGCGTCGGCCTATGCCACGGTGCTGCTGTACGGTGGGCTGCAAACCTTCCTGCGCTTGCGCAAGGAACAGGCGATGCTGTTCGCGACTTGCGTATGGGGGGTGGGGCTATTGCTGCTGGTGACCATCCTGGTATCGATGATCCTGTTCTGGTTCAACGGCTTGATGCCAGAGTACGTGCGCCCGGCCAGCCTGGGCTGACCGGCGCACCAATACACATCAGGCAAACGCCCTGAGCGGCGTGGGGTGCCTGGCACGCAGCGCATGCAGCTGACTGACCAGGTTCACCACGTCGCGGCAACTGTTCAGGTCCTGCAGTGCGACGCCTGTGAGGGTGACACCCTCTTCCAGGCTTTGCCCTTGACCCAGGCGGATAGTCAGGCTGACACCATCCGCGCAACTGACTTCGCAGCGATCAGGCAGGCAGGCCTGTTCGATCATTTGCCGCATTTCCAACATCGAAACGCCTATCAACGCCATGTCACGACCCTCTCTTTATTGGATGGCCTGTTATGGGAGTACGCCTTTGCCAGGCGAGGTGCCAATTGAAATTGCCCATGCCTCAGCGGCCGTCCATGCGCTGGAGCAATGATCGGGGGGCAGATCATCTAGCACCTTAGTGGAAGAACGGCAGCGGGCGTCGGCGGTTCTAACGAAAGGTCTCTTTATGCGACAGGCGGTCACGCCGGCACCATTCATCTCGAGATGGCCATTTCGAATCAAACTTTTCGTGCAACTCGCGACTCACACCTCTGAAGCCGGCAATAGCGTGCCAGGTTCACGTGGGGCCGTAGCAAGGACACGGGATAGCTGATGATCGACGCCAAACTCTACGTGATCGACTATGAGCTGCACGGCAAGCCCAAGTCGTTCATCATCCGTGCCGAGCGCATGGACAACACGGAAGCCTGGCACTGGGCCAGTTGTGATGCTGGCATCGGGCGCATAGGCCGCTATGGCCATGAGAAAATCCGCAAGGTGACCAGACCGCTCGCCGAACGCTTCGGTATCAGCGAAGTGCGCTGGCGGCAGTCTGGTTAGGGCCATGGGCTTTGCTCAGCGCTAGAACGGACGCCTCAGTGCCTGTTCCCTTGGACCTCGGGCACCATCTGCCCGAAACGCCCGGCATGGAAATCATCGAACGACTCGGCGATTTCCGCCTGGCTGTTCATCACGAACGGCCCATAGCCTACGATCGGCTCATCGATCGGTTCACCACTGAGCAACAGCACGCTGGCCCCCTCCAGCGCCTCGATGGAGACCCCCTCTGCGCCCCGAGAGAGCAGCACCAGGCTGGATGAGTCGGCGTCACGTTCGCCGTTGACCCGCACAGCACCGCGCAACACGATCAAGGCGGCGGTTCGGCCATCGGCGACGGGCAGTTGCAGGGTGGCGCCGGCCGCCAGGCGCATGTCCCAGACGTCCATTGGGGTGAAGGTCCGCGCCGGCCCCTGGTGCCCACGGTAGTTGCCGGCGATCACCCGCAGGCTGCCGGCGTTGCCCGCCAGCGCTACCTCGGGGATATCCGTCGCCAGCAACGTCTGGTAACCCGCCGCCGCACGCTTGTCCTTCGCGGGCAGGTTGACCCATAGCTGCACCATCTCCAAGGTGCCGCCAGTACGGGCGAACGCCGGGGAGTGGAACTCTTCGTGGATGATGCCGTTGGCGGCGGTCATCCACTGCACATCGCCCGGGCCGATAAGGCCGCCCGCGCCGGTCGAGTCACGGTGCTCCAGCTCGCCTTGATAGACGATGGTCACGGTTTCGAACCCCCGGTGAGGGTGTTGCCCGACACCGCGCCGAGCATCGGTGGGGGTGAAGGCGTGGGGACCCGCGTAGTCCAGCAGCAGGAATGGGCTGACCTGGCTGGCCAGGTTGTCGTAGGTGAACAGGCTGCGTACCGGGAAGCCATCCCCCACCCAGTGGGCGTGAGGGCTGCGGTGAATGCCCAGGATCTTTTTCATGAGAAGTCTCCTCTCTAAGGCTGGGTTAACCTTATCAATACGACTAATCGACCGGTAGGCGGTGAAATTGGCATTAATCGTCCCACCTATGGAACAGTTGGTCAGCGGAGCAGAAAATCCGCCACCTGTTCTGCTGCCATTGCTGGGTCCTCCTGCATGAAGCAATGACCCCCGGGTACCTGGCGAGCGGTAACCTTGGGATTGATGGCCGCAAGCCGCTGCACCGAGCGTGGAACAAAGGGGTAGGTAGCTTCGCCGTACAGCACCAAGGTGGGTGCCTGGATGGCTGCCAGTTGCGACCACATGCGTGCAGGAAACGAGCTGAAGATTTCCACTTCCCGGCTCGGCCGGCATTTGAGCACCACACCTTCGCCACATTCCCCCAGCGCATGGTCGACATACGCCTGCAGCGCCGCATCGCTCCAGCCCTTGAAAATCCCTCGCCCTTGCAGCGAGGCCGTCGCCGCCTCCCGGTCCGGCCAATGACTGCGGCGGCTGGCAGCCTTGCGCGCCAAGGCATGCCGGCGGTGCAGGCCAACCAGCGCCGCCGCCCCCATCACGCCGATCATGCGCCGACTGAACAGGACTGGGTCAAGCAGCACGGCACGCTCGAACATGTCGGGCCGGGCAGCCAGGATCAGGCCGGTAAGCACACCGCCGAAGCTGTGCCCCGGCGCATAACGGGGCACCTCGCCATATTCGCCACGTCCGGCCTCAAAGGCTTCCACTGCAAGGGCAGCGGTACGGTTCCAGCCGCGAAACACACCCCCGTGGTCGCTGTCGCCATGGCCCTGAACATCGCTGAGCCACACGTCGTAATGCTCACCCAGGCGCATCAGCAGCGGTTCGTAGGCCAGGCAGCAGAAGCCGTTGCCATGCAGGAAGTGCAGCAATGGCTTGCCGCTGGCCGGCGAGCGCCAGCCGCGCAGGGTGAAGCCTTCTGAGCTTTCATGGGACCAGGGGATCAACTGCATCGGTTTGCTGTACTCGGCGGTTTATGAAAATGCCGATTCTACAAATAGCAGCGGGTAAAGCGAAATCACCAACAGCAGGGCCATCAAGACATTGAACAGCATCAGCCAGCGCGGGTTCTGCAAAAGGGTGCGCAGCGCACTGCCGAACATCACCCAGATGCCGACACTCGGCAGGTTGACCAGGGCGAACAGGGCAGCGATTACGATCACATTCAGCACATACCCCTGCGCTGGGGTGTAGGTGGTGATCGCCCCTACCGCCATCACCCAAGCCTTGGGGTTGACCCACTGGAACGCGGCCGCGCCCCAGAAGCCCAACGGCTTGCGGGCCTGGGCCGAGTCCGCGCTCAGCGGCCCGGAGGTAGCGATCTTCCAGGCCAGGTACAACAGGTAGGCAGCCCCCACGTAGCGCAGCAATGTGTACAGCGTGGGCCAGACCTTGAACACTTCGCCCAGGCCAAGCCCGACGGCCAGCACCAGGATCATGAAGCCGATGCTGATGCCCATGGCGTGGGGGATCGACCGGCGCACGCCAAAGTTCACGCCCGAGGCCAACAGCATGGTGTTGTTGGGCCCTGGTGTAATGGAGGAAACGAAGGCAAACAGCATAAAGGCCGTCAACAGGTCGGCAGAGGCAAGCATGGCAGGCATTCCAGAAGCGTCTTATGTGCTGTCACACTACTGCAGTCGCCCTGCCCTGCGACCGGTACAGTTACCTTAAATTAATCAGATACACATGACTGTATCGCATCCATATCAAGGAAGCCCCGCATGCCTTTTACCCTGCGCCCCGCCGTACGCACCGACGCCACGCAGATTCTTGCGTTCATCACCGAATTGGCCGAATACGAGCGTGCCCGCCACGAAGTGATCGCAACCGTAGCCGATATTGAGCGCAGCCTGTTCGATGACGGCAGCACAGTCCACAGCCTGATCTGCGAGCGCGATGGCCGCGCGATCGGCTTCGCGGTTTATTTCTACAGCTATTCCACTTGGCTGGGGCGCAACGGAATCTACCTGGAAGACCTGTACGTCACGCCTGACCAACGGGGTGATGGTGCTGGCCGGGAATTGCTGCGGCACATTGCGCGCGAAGCTGTGAAGAACGGCTGCGGGCGGTTGGAGTGGAGTGTGCTCGACTGGAACGAACCGGCGATCGGCTTCTACAAATCGCTGGGGGCCGAGCCGCAGGATGAGTGGGTCAGGTATCGCCTGGAGGGCGACAAGCTGACGCGCTTCGCTCAAGGCTGAACGGCAGATGCGTACTGCCATACCATGTAGTACGCATTGCACCTGGATCAGTGTTTTGTGACATTTTGCGCCGCGGGGATTATTCTCTGCTCACATGTCCTACCGCACCAATATGTGAGCGCCGAATATGAAAATCGATGACATGGACGCCTTCGTGGCGGTCATCCGTTGCCAGTCGACCAATCTCGCCGCCGAGGCCTTGCAGTTGACCCAGCCGGCCATCACCCGCCGCGTGCAAAACTTCGAAGAAGCCCTCGGCACCACCCTGCTCGACCGCAATACCAAGCCGCTCAAACCGACCCCCATGGGACTGCGCGTCTACGAGCAATGCAAAGCCATCCTGCGCGAGATCGATTCATTGCGCGAACTGGTGGCCAACGACGGCGCCCCCTCCGGCACCTTGCGTCTAGGGGTGCCGCAAACCCTCGGCGACGTGGTGCTGCTCGACGCCCTGGCGCAGATCCGCGAGGCTTACCCTGAGTTGCGTACCCAGGTCACCAGTGGCTGGGGCAGCAGCCTGATCGTGCGCATGGAAAACGGCGAACTTGACGCTGCTGCCGCGTTGTTCCCACCGGGCAAGATCTTCCCCGAGGGCATCGCCAGCCAGTCCATTGCCCGCATGCCCCTGCGCGTAGTGGCAGCCAAGGGCAGCGCCAGCAAGCGCAGCTACAAGCTCAGGGACTGCTACACCCGTGGCTGGGTACTGAACCCTGATGGCTGCGGGTTCCGCGCCGGGCTGCAACGCGCCTTGAGTGAACAGGGGCTGAGCCTGTCGATCAACCTTGAGACCTTCGGTACGGACTTGCAACTGGGCCTGGTGGCCAATGGGCAAGGCCTTGGGCTGGTGCCGGAGCCGCTGTTGCAGAGCAGCCGACACCGCGATGCACTGGATGTGGTCAACGTGACCGACTTCAAACCGCAGGTAGACCTGTGGCTGTTCCACCCACGGTACCTGGGCAATTTGCAGGAGCCTGTGGAGCTGTTTGGAGCGGTGGCGGGCAATCGCATGCAAGCGGAGTGATCGACACCCGCGCCGTGCGTTGCACCTTAAAATCGGACAGCGCCCGACCCGCACATGGGAAAATGATTTTTTCGCATAACAGAGCAAACTATTAATTCAACAAACAAATAATTAGCATAGAACCAAAAAGACTTTTACAGCGCTCATTCAGACGAATACGGTCTTACAAACCCACCGTGTTCCAGGGATGAATGCACCATGAGTCAACCCCCTTCCGACGCCGCCCTTGGCGAGCTGACCCAGGCCCTGGCTGCCAACGCCGAACGCTACGACCGCAGCGCGCAATTCCCCCATGACAACTTCACCCTGCTGCATCAGCATCGCCTGCTCGGCCTCACCGTACCCCGCGCCCTGGGCGGCGGCGGCGCCGACCTGGCCACGGCGCGGCGGGTGATCGCGGCGGTTGGCAAAGGTTGTCCCTCGACCGCGCTGATCCTGACCATGCAGTACCTGCAACACTTTCGCTTGCAGGATGACCCACGCTGGCCCAAACCCTTGCGCCTGCAGGTAGCGCGAGACGCCGTACACCAGGGTGCATTGATCAACGCCTTTCGCGTTGAGCCCGAGCTGGGCACCCCGGCCCGTGGCGGCCTGCCCGCCACCCTGGCGCGGCGCACCGCCGCAGGCTGGCGGCTGTCAGGGCGCAAGATCTACTCCACGGGCAGCCACGGCCTGACCTGGTACCTGGTGTGGGCACGCAGCGACGATGCCGACCCCCTGGTCGGCGGCTACCTGGTCCACAAGGACACCCCCGGCATCAGCATCGTCGAAAACTGGGACCACCTGGGCATGCGCGCCACCTGCAGCCACGAAGTCCGTTTCGATGATGTGCTGATCCCGCTCGAACACGCCGTCAGCGTCAGCCCGGCCAGCGCACCAAAGCCAGAGCTCGATGGCACCGGCCTGTTGTGGATGGCAGTGCTTTTGCCGGCGCTTTATGACGGGGTCGCCCAGGCGGCCCGCGATTGGCTGGTGCAGTTTCTCAACGACCGGGCGCCTTCGAACCTGGGCACGCCCCTGGCCAGCCTGGCGCGGTTCCAGGACGTGGTCGGGCGCATCGACACCCTGTTGTTCGCCAACCGAAGCCTGCTGGACTCGGCAGTCGCCGGGCAGGTTGACCCGCGCCATGCCGGCCAGCTCAAGCACTTGGTCAGCGCCCAGGCGATCAAGGCCGTGGAGCTTGCCATCGAAGCAGCCGGCAACCCGGGGCTGTCGCGCCGCAACCCGTTGGAGCGCCATTACCGTGACGTGCTGTGCAGCCGGATCCACACCCCGCAGGATGACGTGGTGCTCGGCCAGGTCGGGCGTAGCGCGCTGGCAGAGGTGGCCGCGTGAACCATTCGATCAGCGCCCTGCTCCTGTCACCGCACACCTTGGCCATTTGCGAGGGGGGCTACCCCATCCTGCTCGACGCCTTTCTCGACAACTTCACCCCTCACCGCTGCGCAACCTGGTCGATGGCCAGCGCGGTGACTGACTTTCCCCGGAGAACACCATGAGCTCATTGTCCGTCGTATCCCCTAACGCAACTACCGTGCGCCAGCGCGTCAGCCCCGAGGAATGGGAAGTGCGGGTCAAACTCGCTGCCGCCTACCGCCTGGCAGCCCTGTTCCGCTGGACCGATCACATCTACACGCACTTCTCAGCGCGCGTACCGGGGCCTGAGGAGCACTTCCTGATCAACGCCTTCGGCCTGCTGTTCGACGAGATCAGCGCCTCCAACCTGGTCAAGGTGGATGTCGATGGCACCATCATCGACGACCCGCTGGGCCTTGGCATCAACCAGGCAGGTTATGTGATCCACAGCGCGATTCATCGTGCCCGCCCCGACCTCAAGGCGGTGTTGCACACCCACACCCGCGACGGCGCGGCGGTGTCGGCCCAGCGCGAGGGCTTGCTGCCGATCTCACAGCACGCCCTGGCCTACTACAGCCGTGTGGTGTACCACGACTACGAAGGGGTGGCGCTGGACTTGGATGAGCAGCAGCGCCTGGTCGCCAACCTGGGCAACAGCAACATTCTGATCCTGCGCAACCATGGCCTGCTGACTGGCGGGGTCAGTGTCGAACATGCGTTCCGCGAGCTGCATGGGCTGGAGCGCGCCTGCAATATCCAGGTCGCCGCGCAGGCCGGGGGCAATGACCAGTTGCTGCATGCCTCACCGGCGGCGATTGCCAAGGTGCATGAACAGTCCAAGCGCTTCTCCGACGGGCTTGGCGAGGGCATTCAGCGGCATTGGGATGCACTGATCCGGCAACTGGACCGCGAGGGGCGTGACTACCAGGACTGATTGCAGCCTGTTCCGGCCTGTTCGCGGTGCCCGCGGGCAGGCAGGCCTGGCAATGACCCCCCATTGAAGGAACGCCCCATGCCCCCACTGCGCCTTGCCAAACACCTGCTCAGTGCCTGCACCCTGGCCCTGGCCGTCGCCGGCTGCTCGCCCTCCGGCGAAGATGCCAACCGCAACACCTTGAATATCGCCTTTTGGGGCGACAACACCACCCTGGTCAGCGTTGACCCGTTCCAAGTGTATTGGCTGGAGCACCGTGTGCTGCTGCGCAATGTCGTCGAGTCGCTCACCGACCAGGACCCGGACAGCGGCCGCATCATCCCCTGGCTGGCAAAACGCTGGGAAGTCAGTGACGACGCCCTGAGCTACACCTTCCACCTGCGCCAGGACGTCACCTTCAGCAACGGCGAGCGCTTCGACGCCGAGGCGGTGAAGACAGCCTTCGACAGCAACAAGGCATTCGCCGCGCAACTGCCCGCCACGTTCGGCGCCACCTACCTGGCCGGTTACGACCATGCCGAAGTGCTCGACCCGTTCACGGTACGCCTGGTGCTGTCGCGGCCCAATGCCGGCTTCCTCCAGGCGACTTCCACCACTAACCTGGCAGTGCTCGCCCCGGCCTCGTACACCCTCTCTGCCAAGGAGCGATCGCTGGGCAAGATCATCGGTACCGGCCCCTTCGTGCTCGAGCACTACACGCCCGAAGTCGGTGCACACTTGGTAAAACGCGCGGACTACGCCTGGCCTTCGGCCAACATGAAAAACCAGGGCGCGGCGCACCTGGACGCGGTGAATATCAGCTACATTCCGGAAGAGAGTGTGCGCAACGGTCTGTTCCTGCAGGGCAAGGCTGATATCCTGTGGCCGCGCAACCCGTTCTCCGAAGTCGACCTCAAATTGTTCCAGGCCAAGGGCGCGACAATCCAGAGCCGCTCGCTGCCAGGCCCTGCGCTGAACCTTTACCCCAACACCCGCAATGACCGCCTGCTCGCCGATCGCCAGCTACGCCAGGCCCTGCAAAAGGCCATCGACCGCACCAGCTATGCCCACACTGTTTACAACGCGCAGTTCCCGGTGGTGAGCGGTGTCTATGACGTGACCACCCCGTACTTCAAGGCCCAGGGCGACAAGCTCAGCTACGATCCGCAAGGCGCAGAACGCCTGTTGGATGCCGCAGGCTGGAACAAGGGCGACGACGGCTATCGCCACAAGGACGGTAAGCGCCTGACCCTGCGCTACAACCTCACCCCGACCGAAAGCGCCGGCGATGTGCTGATCCAGGACCAACTGCGCAAGGTTGGCATCGACCTCAAGCTCAACGTCCTGACCCGCGCCGAGTGGGTGGCCGGCAATGCTTCAGGCAATTACGACCTGACCTCTACCTACATGACCCGGGCCGACCCGATCATCCTGCAGACCATCCTCGACCCGCGCGCCGCCAACAGCACCACACTGGCCACCAATACCTACGAGCCCCAGACCCTGAGCAAGGCCCAGGCACTGTTCGACAGCGGCATCACCGCCACCGGTGATGCGCAGCGGGCCCAGGCTTACGGGCAACTGCAGGACCTGCTGGTGGATGAAGCGTCGGCCTTCCCACTGTACGAGCGGGTTTGGCAGGCGGCCACCGCGCCGCGGGTCAAGGGCTTCCGCTGGACCGCCGAAGGCTTCGCACTGCTCGGCGACATCGAGGTCGGCCAGCCATGAACCGCTACCTGATCGGCCGCATCGGTCAGGCGCTGTTGGTGTTATGGGGCGCCTATACCATCACCTATTTCATCCTGTACCTGCTGCCAGGCGACACCCTGGCAATCATGCTCAGTGCCTCCGGGATGGAAGTCGACGGCCTGTCCGCCGACGACCTGGCCAAGGCGCGCGCCTACTACGGCTTGGACAAGAGCATGCTCGAGCAGTATTTCGACCTGCTCTGGCGAGCGCTGCAGGGCGACCTGGGCCAGTCGCTGTCGCTCAACCGGCCGGTGACCGAGTTGCTGGCCGAGCGTTTGCCGCAAACCCTGGCGTTGGCCGGGCTGGCCATCGCCCTGTCGCTGCTGGGCGGTGTCGGCCTGGCCTACCTGACCGCCTACCTGCAATGGCGTCCGCTGAAAGTGGCACTGGCGCGCCTGCCGTCACTGGGGTTTTCGGTGCCGGTGTTCTGGATGGGCCTGTTGCTGATCCAGGTGTTCGCCTTCGGCCTGGGCTGGTTCCCCGCCACCGGCAGCCAAGGCCTGGCCAGCCTGGTGCTGCCGGCTGTGACCTTGGCCATCCCCAGCGCGGCGGTGTACGCCCAGGTGCTGCAGCGAGGTTTCCAAGGCGTCTGGCAGGAGCCCTACATTATTACCGCCTTCGCCAAAGGGTTGAGCCGGGCCCAGGTACAGGCCCGCCATGGCCTGCGCAACGCCGCGCTGCCCATCCTCACATTGGTCGGGCTGCAGGTGGGCAATACAGTGTCGGGGGCGGTGCTGGTCGAAACTATCTTCTCGCGCAATGGCGTCGGCCGTTTGGCCCAGGAAGCCGTACTGCGCCAGGACATCCCGGTGGTGCTGGCGATCGTCACGGTATCGGCGGCCGCCTTCGTGCTGGTCAACCTGATCGTCGACCTGCTCTACCCCTACCTTGACCCACGCATCAACCACGCCGCGAAGGTGACCCGAGCATGACCATCGCTACCCGCCTGCAGCTTACCCCGCCCGCCCCAGCCACCTGGAAACGCCGCAGCCGCCTGCAGCGCGTCGGCCAGGCGCTGGCGCCACTGTTGCGCCGCCCTGGGTTCAGCCTGGCATTGCTGGTGGTGGGCTTCGCCCTGGCCGCCGCGCTGGTACCGCACTGGCTGACCAGCTTCGACCCTTACGCTACCTCCCCGACTGACAAGCTCAGCGCACCCAACGGCCTGCACTGGTTCGGCACCGACGAGCTGGGCCGTGACCTGTTCACCCGCGTGGTGTATGGCGCCAGGCTTTCAGTGCTGGCGGCCTTGCTGGCAGTGGCCATCGCGCTGGCCGGTGGCCTCGGCCTGGGCGTACTGGCCGGCTTTGCCGGTGGGCGGATCGACGCCGTGATCATGCGCCTGATCGACGTCATGCTGGCGCTGCCGGGCCTGCTACTGGCGCTGGCAATCGTCACGGCCATCGGTTTCGGCACGGTACCGGTGGCGATCGCCGTGGGCGTGGGCATCATCCCGGGCTTTGCCCGCACCACCCGCGCCGAAGTGCTGCGGGTCAAGACGCTGCCTTATGTCGAGGCCGCGCGGTTAGGCGGCGCCAGTTGGAGCCGCACGTTGCTGCGGCACATTCTGCCCAATGCCTGGGGGCCGGTGGCGGTGCTTGCCACGCTGGACTTCGGTGCCGCCATCCTGGCCACTGCCGGGCTGAGTTTTCTAGGTTTCGGCGCCGCCCCGCCCGCCGCCGAATGGGGCACGCTGATCGCCAACGGCCGGCACTTCCTAATCACCGCTCCCTGGGTATCGCTGTTGCCCGGCCTGTTCGTGGTCGCCGTGGTGTTCAGCCTCAACCACCTTGCCCGCACCTTCGAGGAGAACGCACGATGACCGGCCAGCCCTTGATCGCAGTACGCGAACTCAGCGTCAGTTACCACGCCGGTGGCCAGGCCACCCAGGCCGTCAACGCCCTCTCGTTCACCCTGCACCAGGGCGAAACCGTGGCCATCGTAGGCGAGTCCGGCTCGGGCAAGTCGACCCTGGCCAATGCACTGCTCGGCCTGTTGCCGGGCAGCGCGCGCATCGACAAGGGCCGGCTGTGGGTCGAGGGTATCGACATGGCACGCGCCAGCGAACGGCAGAAACGGCAACTGCGCGGTCGCACCATTGGCCTGGTGCCGCAGGACCCGATGGTCAGCCTCAACCCGACGCTGCGCATCGGCCAGCAGATTGCCGAAGCCCTCACACTCACTCAAGGCAGGCGCTACCCCGGTGTCGACGCCGATGTGCTGCAGTTGCTCACCCAGGTTGGCCTGGACAACCCGGCCCTGCGCGCCCGCCAATACCCCCACGAGCTGTCCGGTGGCATGCGTCAGCGGGTCCTGATCGCCATTGCCCTGGCCGGTAACCCGCGGTTGATCATTGCCGACGAGCCCACCAGCGCGCTGGACGTGACGGTGCAACGCAAAATCCTCGATCACCTGCAGCAACTGGTGGCCGAGCGCGGCATTACGCTACTGATCATCACCCACGACCTGGCCATGGCCACCGAGCGGGCCGACCGTCTGCTGGTCATGAAGCAAGGCGAACTGGTCGAGCAAGGGCCACCACGGCGCATCGTCGAAGCCGCCCGCCACCCTTACACCCGCGCCCTGCTCGCCGCCGCACCGGCATTTGCGACGCGGCGTCGACCGCGTCCGGCAACGCCCGGCACCGGGCCGATCCTGAGCCTGGAGCGAGTCGGCAAGCGTTTCGAACTGCCAAGGCTCAACGGCCAGAACCAGCAGTTTGTCGCCCTGCACGACCTCAGCCTGCAGGTGCACCCCGGGCAGACGCTGGCCATTGTCGGCGAGTCTGGCTCGGGCAAGAGCACCACCCTGCGTATCGCCCTGGGCCTGGAACCCCCCAGCCAGGGGCGGGTGTTGTTCGCCCAGCAGGATGTCACGGGCTTGGGTTGGCAGGCGTTCCGTCCGCTGCGCCGGCGCATGCAACTGGTACAGCAGAACCCGTTCGCGGCACTTGACCCGCGCTTCACCGTGTTCGACAGCATCGTTGAGCCGCTGGTGTCCTTCGGCTTGCTCAAGGGGCCTGCGCTCGAGCAGGCAGCCCGGTCGCTGATCGAGCGGGTGCATTTGCCGGTCAGCTACCTCGACCGGCTGCCACGTGAGCTCTCCGGCGGCCAGCGGCAACGGGTGGCCATCGCCCGGGCACTGGCATTGCAACCTGACCTGTTGCTGCTGGACGAGCCGGTCAGCGCGCTGGATGTGTCGGTACAGGCGCAGATTCTGCAACTGCTCGATGAACTGCAACGCGAACTCGGTATCGCCTATGTCCTGGTGTCCCATGACTTGGCCGTAGTGGCCAGCATGGCCGACCATGTGGTGGTGTTGCAGCACGGCAAGGTCGTCGAACAGGGAACGGTGGAGCACGTGTTCGAGCACCCGCAAAGCACCTACACAAGGGCGCTTATCGGGGCGATTCCGGGTTATCGCGCACCCGCGACACCCACCTTAAAACTTGCCAATCTTGCATATTGAATAAGTTTTATTATTTTCTTTTTACATAATTAGCTTAGAACCACAAAGCCTTTCACAACGCCGCCTGCTACAGGCTAATGTCTGCTTATCAAGACCGACCCCAAGCCTGGCGGAGGCCGTCTACCACGACCACGCCAGGCTTCCCCGCTGCCATTGTGCACACGCCTGCTGTGGTCCGAATCGCCCATTCACCACACAGGAGCTTCACCTATGAGCCTCGAATTCATCGGCCTCATTGGCCCCCAGGAAGGCAGCGAATCACAGGCCCCACGTGGCCCGGTGGTCGACCTGGAGTTCATCAAGGCATTCTCCCAGGCACAGGAATACGGCGGCTTCGACAAGGCGTTGCTGGCCGTCAATACCAGCGCACCCGATTCGCTGATCCTGGCCACCTATGTCGCGGCGATCACCGAGCGCATCGGCTTGCTGGTAGCGCACCGCCCTGGGTTCCAGGCGCCCACATTCGCTGCACGTCAGTTCGCCACACTCGATCAACTCAGCCGTGGCCGCGCCTCTATCAACGTGATCACCGGCGGTGACAGCGGCGACCTGCAGCGCGACGGCGACTTCCTCGACAAGGATGCCCGCTATGCCCGCACCGATGAATACCTGCAGGTGCTGCGCGACACCTGGACGCGTCACGAGCCGTTCGACCACCAAGGCGAGCATTATCGGGTCGAAGACAACCTGACGCTGGTCAAACCCGTGCAGCAACCGCATCCACCGATCTACTTCTCAGGCGCTTCCGACGCCGCTGTCGAGGTCGCGGCCAAGCATGCCGACGTCTACATGATGTGGGGCGAGCCGCTGGAGCAGGTGCGCGAGCGTATCGCCAAAGTACGAAAGGCCGCCGCCCGTTATGGCCGGGAACAACACATTCGCTTCAGCCTGTCGCTGCGCCCAATCCTCGGCGCCACCGAGGCAGAGGCCTGGGCACGGGCCGAGCGTATTCTCGCCGATGCCCAGCAGCGTATCGGCATTCGCCAGGGCAACCGCCGCGAGAAGAACTTCGGCAAGAGCAACGCCGGCTCCGAACGCCTAGTGGCCCTGGCCAACCAACGCAAGGTGCATGACACCAGGCTGTGGACCGAAATCGCCGCGCTGGGCGGTGGGGCCGGCAACTCGACCTCGCTGGTGGGGACTGCAGACCAGGTGGCGGAGGCGACCCTGGCGTATTACCAACTGGGGGTGACGACCTTCCTGTTCCGTGGTTTCGATCAGCTGCGCGATGCGGTGGAATATGGGCAGGAGCTGATCCCCCGCATTCGCACGCTGGTTGAGCAACAAGAAGCTGGGCGTACGGCGCGCACGGCCTAGATTCAGCAGGGCTGTACCAACCTTAGGTGGGTGACGCCGCACCCACAGGTAATCCACCGGCACAGCCCCCATCGTCAACGCCACCTCTGCCGCCAGCCCATTCACGGGCTTGGCGCCTGAACCCCTGCGCGCCGTTTACGAGGACATGATGTCAAAAGCCCCTTTCATCGCCCTGCCCCTGGTCTGCCTGCTTGCCCCACTGGCCAACGCCGAAACCACCACCGACGACGACCCGCGCCTGGGCACTGTCACGGTGATCTCCACTGGCCTGCGCGGCAACCAACGCACGGTTGCCGACAGCCCCGCCCCCATCGACGTGCTCAGCAGCGAGCAACTGCTGCGCACTGGGCGAGCCGAGCTGTCGGAGGCCATTTCCAAACTGTTGCCGTCTTTCAATTTCGGCACCAACATCGCCGGTTTCCAGTCCGGTGTACGGCCACTGAGCAACCGTGGCCTTGGGCCGGCCTACACCCTGGTACTGGTCAACGGCAAGCGTCGCCACAACAGCGCCGTGCCGGCCAGCGGCTCGACCGACAACAGCGGCGCCAATGCCGTGGACATCGACATGATCCCGGTCAGCGCGGTGTCGCACATCGAAGTGCTCAAGGACAGCGCGGCGGCCCAGTACGGCTCGGACGCCGTAGCCGGGGTGATCAATATCATCCTCAAGAACGCCAGCAGCGGTGGCCATTACGAGAGCAGTTACGGCCAGCTGTACAGCGGCCAAGGCAACACCACCAAGCTGGCCGGCGACCAGGGCTTTACCCTGGGCGACGGCGGTTTCCTACACCTCTCGGGCGAGGCGCGCAAACGCGGCACGGCCAACTGGATCGACAAAGCCGCGCCAGACTACCGCGCCTACTTCGAGGACGACCGCCAGGCAGCCTGGGACCATCGCGCCGTGAAGAACGGTGACCCCGACCTGCGCGCCTTCAACCTCGGCTACAACGCCGAGTTGCCGCTCGATGACGACCTCAAGCTGTACTCGTTCGCCACCTATGCCGAACGCAAGCTGGAGGCCTACAACAACTACCGGCTGCCCAACAGCAACGCATCGATCCCCGAACTGTTTCCCGACGGCTATTTCCCCTTGAACAACATCAAGGACACTGACTACCAGTGGCTGCTGGGCGCCAAAGGCGTGGCGGGCGCCTGGGACTGGGACCTGTCCACCACCTACGGGCGCAACAAGAACCAGCAGTCCAGCGACCTGACCCTCAACCCGACCTACGGCCCCGCTTCACCCACCTCGTTCAACGACCTGGCGACCCTGCAGTTCGACCAATGGGTGAACAACTTCGACATTACCCGCGCCTTCGACGGGTTGTTCGGCCTGGCGGTGCCCACCCGTGTATCGGCGGGCCTGGAGCATCGCTGGGAGCGTTTTCGCACCTTCGCCGGTGACCCGATCGCCTACAGCGTCGGCCCTTACACCTACCCTGCCACCCTGGCCGACGGCCGCCCCAACCCGCTGTATGCGCTGGCCAACGGCCAGACCGCGGTTGGCGCCCAGGCGGCGTTGACCATTCGCCCGGAAGACGAGGCCGATGTAAAGCGCAACAACTACGCCGCCTATGCAGACCTTGGCCTTGACCTGACACCGCGTTGGTACCTGGGTGCCGCGGCGCGCCTGGAACACTACGACGATGACTCCGGCAACACCGCCAGCTTCAAGCTCAACTCGCGTTATGCACTGACAGACACCGTGGCCGTGCGCGGCACCCTGGGCAGTGGGTTCCGCGCGCCATCGCTGACCCAGAGCGGCTATACCGTCAGCGACAACCGCACCGCACTGGACGCCAACGGCAACGTGGTGCCCGCCCTGCGCCGCACCGTGGCCCCAGGCAGCGCAGCAGCGCTGGCCTTTGGCGGAGACAAGCTCGACCCGGAAAAATCGCGCAACGCCGGCCTGGGCCTGACCTGGCAACCGGCACGGCGCACCAGCGTCACCCTGGATGCCTATCTGATCGACATCGACGACCGCATCCTGCTCAGCGAAAACCTTTACGACCGCCAGAACGGCGCCGGCGCCATTGGCGACATCCTCCAATCCCTGGGCCTGGCCCGCACCACCTGGATCAACTACTACACCAACGCCTTCGATACCCGTACCCGCGGCCTCGACCTGGTGGCCGACCACACCAGCGAGTTCGGCGGCTGGGGCGATGTGCGCTGGACACTGGGGTTCAACTGGAACAAGACCACAGTGCGTGGCGCGCGGGACACGCCGCAAGCGCTGACGGCTGCCGGTATCGACGTGGTCGGCCATGGCCGCCAAGGCGACCTGGTGGCGGCCTCGCCGAAGACCAAATGGGTGCTGGGCAGCCAATGGTTGCTCGGCAACTTCACGGCCACCCTGCAAGCCACCCGCTACGGCAAGGTCGAGACCTGGCAGCAGAACCCTGCCCAGGACCGCAGTTTCGGCGCCAAATGGATCACTGACCTGGACCTCTCCTACCTGCTGCTCGACAGCCTGACGGTGAGCGTGGGCGGCACCAACCTCTTCGATGTGCGGCCGGACAAGCATGGGGTGTACAACGCCAACGGCAACCAGGCAGCGTATGGCAACCCGCCGTTTCACCCCGGGGGTGGGTACTGGTACACAAAACTGGCGTATGATTTCTGACCGGCAATGGGCCGCGCCGCGGCCCTTGCCGTTATTGGCGGAACTGCGGAATCTGCAAGCCCAGGCTTTCGCGCAAGGTGCTGCCTTCATACGCGGTGCGGTATACGCCGCGCGCCTGCAACAGCGGCACCACTTCCTCGGTAAAGCGACGGAACTGCCCTGGGTGGCCAATGTAGATGTTGAAGCCATCCAGCGCCCGCGCCTGGAACCAGTCGGCCATTTTTGCCGCCACGGTTTCTGCCGAGCCTACAAACGCCCCGGGGCGCAACTGGCGGCCGAACTCCACCGCCTGGCGCAAACTGAAGCCTTGTTCCCGCGCCTGGTCGGCAATGCGCTTGGCATTGGTGAAGAAGCTGCTGCGGGCATACTCCAGGCTCTGCTGCGGGAAAGGAGCATCCAGCTCGTACTGGCTGAAGTCGTGCCAGCCGAAGTTGCGCCCGAACTCCTTGAGCGCCAGCGCGAAGCTGTGGTCCTGCTGGTGGTAATGACGTTCGATTTCACGGGCATGTTCGTCGGTGTCACCGACGTAGATCTCTGCCCCCGGCAACACCAGCAGTTGCTCCGGGTCGCGGCCCAGGCGCGCGGCACGAGCCTTGACGTCACGGTAGAACGCCTGGCCCTGCTCGACGCTTGCCGCGTGGGTAAAGATGACATCGGCAGTGGCGGCCCCCAGGTCGCGCCCCTGCTGCGAATCCCCCGCCTGGAAGATCACCGGTTGGCCCTGGGGCGAGCGCTGGATGTTCAGCGGCCCCACGACCGAAAAGTGCTCACCCTTGTGATTCAGCGCATGCAGCTTCGAGGGGTCGAGGAACTGGCCTGTGGCCCGGTCACGCGGGAACGCGTCGTCCTCGTACGAATGCCACAGCCCCTGCACCACCTGCACATGTTCCTGGGCCCGGGCATAGCGGGTGTCGTAGTCGTAGTGTTCGTCACGCCCATAGTTGCCAGCGGTGCCGGCGTCGCCGCTGGTGACCACGTTCCAGCCGGCGCGGCCCTTGCTGATGAGGTCCAGCGAGGCCAGGCGGCGGGCGACGTTATAGGGTTCGTTGTAGGAGGTGGTCAAGGTACCTACCAGGCCGATATGGCGAGTCGTGACGGCCAGGGCGGACAGCAAGGTCAGCGGCTCAAGCCGGTTGAGGTAATGCGACGGCGAACCGGGGGTGATGAACTGGCTGTCGACGATGAACATCAGGTCGAACAGTGCCGCTTCGGCCTGGCGGGCAATGTCGATGTACCAGTCAATGTTGACGCTGGCGTCGGCGGGCAGTTCAGGGTCCAGCCAGAGGTTGTGCCGGCCTGGGCCGCCGCAGCCCATGGTCAGGGCGCCAAGTTTCATTTTGCGGGTGGTCATGGGGATTCCCTGTGTTTTTCGTACCGGCCCGTTTCCGCGCAAGCCCGGGAAAGGCCGGTACAGACAAGATCAGTGATCGCCGGCCAACGCTGCGGCAAACGAGGTGTCGAACAGGCTGGCGGCCGGGTAGGCCTTGATCAGCCCAATGCCTGCGAAGAAGTCCACGGTCTTTTGCGCATCGGCCATCACCTGCGGGCTCAGCGGCGCCACATCAGTGCGCGCACGGGCGAACCACAGGCGGGCGATATCACGGTCAGCCCGGGTGCGACTGGCCCAGGCGTCGGCGTAGGCTTCGGTGTTGGCTGCGTTGCTCAGGGCCCACGTGCGGGCCTTCTTCAAACGCTGCAGGAAGTCGGCGATCTGCGCGCGCTTGGTGTCCACCGACTTGGCGTTGGCGACCACGAAGCTCTGCGCCGGGATCAGCCCTTCGGCCGTCGCCAGCACCCGCGCACCCTGGCGTTCCTGCTGGGTGACATAAGGTTCCCAGGTGGCGATCACGTCCACCGAGCCGCCGTCCAGGGCATGCGAGGCATCCAGCGCGCTGAGGTAACGCAGCTCCAACGCATCGCGGGGCACACCGGCCTTGTCCAGGGCGCTGAACAGCAGCTGCTGGCTCCAGGAGCCCTTCCAGATGGCCGCACGCTTGCCGCGCAGGTCTTCCAGGCTATGGATGTTCGAGTCCTTGCGCGCCAGGATGGCCACGCCCCCGAGGTTCTGCCGGCTGACCGCAACGACCTTGATCGGCGCGCCAAGGGCGCCGAGGAACAGCGGTGGCGCATCGCCCAACAGGCCGAGGTCCAGGCTGCCGACGTTCAGCGCCTCGGCCACCGGGGAGCCTGCGGTGAACTGCTTCCAGTCCAGGGTATAAGGCACATCGTCGAGCACGCCGGCCGCTTCCATCACGGCGCGGGCGTTGTAGCTCTGGTCGCCGACCACCAGGGTTTGCGCGGCTGCAGTCAGGCTCAGGGTGGTGGCCAGCACACCGGCGGCCAGTTGCTTGAGGTATCGCACGTTCGTCTCCAAATGCCCTTGGGGCACTACAGGTCGATCCGCACGTGCGGTCTCGTCGTTTCCAATAGATGTTTTGAATCTAGATAGCGGGATGCTTATAAGCTAACGGTTATAAAACGGGGTGTGAAATGCGCTTTAGGCATAACCTCATGCCTTCGACATGCGCCGATTTCAAAACATAATGGGCCGCCTGTAAATGCATTTTTTGCATCTTAGCTTATACACAAATTGAATTTTGAGAATATTAATAGGCTTTGCTAGGGTTACACCAAACCGTCAGCCGAGCCCGAACCATGAGCCACCCCTTGCGCCACGAGCGCCTGCGCCATTTCATCGGCGCCCTCAGCGACCTGCTCGATCGGGAAACCGACGAGGCCACCCTCCTCGACCAGGGTGAAGCCTTGCTGCGCAGCCTGGTCGCCCACGATGACTGGCTGCCCGACGAACTGGCCCAGCCAGACCCGAACCGTTACCAGCAGTACCTGTTGCACTGTGACTCGCGCCAGCGTTTTTCCGTGGTCAGTTTCGTCTGGGGGCCGGGCCAGCAAACCCCCATCCACGACCACCGCGTCTGGGGCCTGATCGGCATGCTGCGCGGCGCAGAATATTCCCAAGGCTTTGCCGTTACCGAACAGGGGGCGCTGGTGCCTGCGGGCGCGCCGGTGCGTATCGATCCAGGGCATGTGGAAGCCGTGTCACCGCGCATCGGCGACATCCATCAGGTCAGCAATGCGTTTGCTGATCAGGTGTCGATCAGCATCCACGTCTATGGCGCCAACATCGGCGCGGTCAGCCGCGCCGTGTTCCTGCCCGACGGCACGCAGAAGCCATTCATTTCCGGTTATTCCAATACCCATTTGCCCAACATCTGGGACTTGTCCAAAGAGAACCCTGCACCATGAGCACTGTCACCACACGTACCTACCATGACATCCGCCAGGCGTTGCTGGGCGGTGAGGAACTGGCCCTGATCGACGTTCGCGAAGAGGACCCGTTCGCCCAGGAACACCCGCTGTTCGCGGCCAATATTGCGCTGTCGAAACTGGAGCTGGAGGTGTACGCCCGGATACCACGGCGCGATACCGCCATCACCGTCTACGATGCAGGCGAAGGCTTGGCCGCTGTAGCGGCTGAACGCTTGCTGGCCCTGGGTTACAGCGATGTAGCGCTGCTCGAAGGTGGGCTGGAGGGCTGGCGCAGCGCCGGCGGCGAGCTGTTCCGCGATGTCAACGTGCCAAGCAAGGCGTTCGGCGAGTTGCTCGAGAGCGTGCGCCACACGCCCTCGCTGGCCGCCGAACAGGTGCAGGCGCTGCTCGATGCCAAGGCCGATGTGGTGGTGCTCGACGCCAGGCGATTCGACGAATACCAGACCATGAGCATCCCGGGGGGCATCAGCGTACCGGGTGCCGAGCTGGTACTGCGGGTGGCGGAGCTGGCGCCCAACCCGACTACGCAGGTGATCGTCAACTGTGCCGGGCGCACCCGCAGCATCATCGGCACCCAGTCACTGGTCAACGCTGGCATCCCCAACCCGGTGGCCGCGCTGCGCAACGGTACTATCGGCTGGACGCTGGCCGGGCAACAACTGGCCCATGGGCAGGACAGGCAGTTCGCTGCCGTGAGCGACGCTACCCGGGCCGATGCCGCGGCACGGGCGCGCAAGGTGGCGGACCAGGCGGGTGTGTCGCGGCTGGACCGCGAAGCCCTGGCTGCCTGGCAGGCCGACACCGGCCGCACGACCTACCTGTTCGACGTTCGCACCCCGGAGGAATACGCCAAGGGGCACTTGCCCAACAGCCGCTCGGTGCCGGGCGGGCAACTGGTCCAGGAGACCGATCACGTTGCCAGCGTACGCGGGGCACGCATCGCGCTGGTGGATGACGACGGTGCGCGAGCCAACATGAGCGCCTCGTGGCTGGCCCAGATGGGCTGGCAGGTGGCGGTGGTGGATGGCCTTTCGGCTGCCGACTTCAGCCAGGCCGGCGAATGGCAGGCACCGCTGCCCGCGTTGCCGCAGGTAACGGAAATCGGCGTGGGGCAACTGCGCGACTGGCAGCAAGCGCCTGGCACCGTTGTGCTGGACTTCACTGCCAGCGCCAACTACGTAAAACGCCATATCCCCGGTGCCCATTGGGCCATTCGGGCCCAGTTGCCCCAGGCGCTGGAGCGACTGCCGGTGGCCGAACGCTATGTGTTGACCTGCGGCAGCAGCCTGTTGGCACGGTTTGCGGCGGCTGACCTGCAGACGCTGACGCAAACCCCGGTGTACGTGCTCGAAGGCGGCACGGCCCGGTGGATAGCGGCTGGCGAGCCCGTGGAGGCGGGCGAAACGCACCTGGCGGCGGCGCGCACTGACCGTTATCGTCGGCCTTACGAGGGAACGGACAACCCGCGTGAAGCCATGCAGGGTTACCTGGACTGGGAGTTCGGTCTGATTGCGCAACTGGAGCGCGATGGCACCCATGGGTTCCGCGTATTGAGCTGAGGGTACAGGGCCGCAGTGCGGCCCTTTTTCAGCGCCTGGCCGCGCCTACAGCTTCACTGCGCGACTTTGCTGCACCCGCCGCATCACCGCCCCCACCAGTACGACGTTGACCAACGCCAGCAGGCACAACGTCAGCAGTACCCCCATCGCACCAAAGTGCTCGAACAGATAGCCGCCTATCACCGGTGTCAATGCCTGCCCGATCAGCGAAGGCCGCGACATGCGCCCCATCAGCACCCGGCACCCTACCATGCCTGCCATCGATGAAATATCCCGACATATCATTGCGCGTGATAATAACCTTCGCTCCGTTCGATTCGTGCGTCGCGCGCAAGGCACTCACACTCCGCCCACTACTAATACATTGGCGGAGTTCTCCATGGATCACTCACTCAAACCCTTGCGCTTTCCCCTCGCTGCCCTGGCAGTGGTGGTGCTCAGCGCTTGTGGCCGCACCCCCGACGCCGTGCAAGCTCCCGCCGCGCCCAAGGTCAGCGTCGCCAAGGTCATCGAGCAGCCGATCAACGAATGGGACGAGTTCACTGGCCGCCTCGAAGCACCGGAAACCGTCGAAATACGCCCACGGGTGTCCGGCCAGATTGACCTGGTCGGCTTCACCGAAGGTGCCCAGGTCAAGAAAGGCGACCTGCTGTTCCAGATCGACCCGCGCCCGTTCCAGGCTGAGGTGCGCCGCCTCGAAGCGCAGTTGCAACAGGCCAAGGCCACTGCCGTGCGCAGCGCCAACGAAGCCCGCCGCGGCGAGCGCCTGCGTGACAGCAACGCCATTTCCGCCGAGCTGGCCGAATCGCGCAGCAGCGCTGCTGCCGAAGCCCGCGCCGGCGTCGATGCCATCCAGGCCCAGCTCGATCTGGCCCGCCTGAACCTCAGCTTCACCCGCGTGACTGCGCCCATCAGCGGCCGCGTCAGCCGTGCCGAGTACACCGCCGGCAACATCGTCACCGCCGACGTCACGCCACTGACCAGCGTGGTCTCCACCGACAAGGTCTACGCCTACTTCGACGCCGACGAGCGCGTGTACCTCAAGTACACCCAGCTGGCACGCGAAGGCCAGCGCGGTCAGACCACCCCGGTCTACCTGGGCCTGACCAACGAAACCGGCAACCCGCACCTGGGCCAGATGAACTTCGTCGACAACCAGGTCAACCCGCGTACCGGCACCATCCGTGGCCGCGCCGTGTTCGACAACCGTGATGGCCAGTTCACCCCAGGCCTGTATGCACGCCTGAAGCTGGTCGGCAGCGCACAGTACGACGCCATGCTGATCAACGACGAAGCCGTGGGCACTGACCTTGGCAAGAAGTTCGTGCTGGTCATGGACAAGGACAACAAGGCGACCTACCGCGCCGTGGAGCTGGGGCCCAAGCTCGAAGGCCTGCGTATCGTGCGCAGTGGCCTGGCCAAAGACGATCGCATCGTGGTCAAGGGCCTGCAGCGCGTGCGCCCCGGTTCGCCCGTCACGCCGGAAGAAACACCCATGGCCAGCGAGCAGACCCTCGCCGCGCTCGCCCAGCAGCGCCAGGCCCTGGAAGCCAGCAACAGCGTGCGCAACGTAGCGGGCTCCACTGAGAAAGTCGCCAGCGCCCAGGCGCCACGCGGTTAAGGGATCACACCGATGAACTTTTCGAAATTCTTCATTACCCGGCCGATCTTCGCCGCGGTGCTGTCGTTGGTGCTGCTGATCGCCGGTTCGATCGCGCTGTTCCAGCTGCCGATCAGCGAATACCCGGAAGTGGTGCCCCCCACCGTGGTGGTGCGCGCCAACTTCCCCGGTGCCAACCCCAAGGTCATCGGCGAAACCGTCGCCGCGCCGCTGGAGCAGGCCATCACGGGTGTCGAGAACATGCTGTACATGTCCTCGCAATCCACCGCCGATGGCAAGCTGACCCTGACCATCACCTTCGCCCTGGGTACCGACCTGGACAACGCGCAGGTGCAGGTACAGAACCGGGTCACCCGCACCCAGCCCAAGCTGCCGGAGGAAGTGACGCGCATCGGTATCACCGTCGACAAGGCATCGCCCGACCTGACCATGGTGGTGCACCTGACCTCGCCGGACAACCGTTACGACATGCTCTACCTGTCCAACTACGCCATCCTCAACATCAAGGATGAGCTGGCGCGCCTGGGCGGCGTGGGCGACGTGCAACTGTTCGGCATGGGCGACTACTCACTGCGGGTGTGGCTCGACCCGAACAAAACCGCTTCGCGCAACCTGACCGCCAGTGATGTGGTGGCCGCCATTCGCGAGCAGAACCGCCAGGTCGCTGCCGGCCAGTTGGGCGCCCCGCCCGCCCCCGGCTCGACCAGCTTCCAGCTGTCGATCAACACTCAAGGCCGCCTGGTCAACGAGGAAGAGTTCGAGAACATCATCATCCGTGCCGGTGCCGATGGCGAGATCACACGCCTCAAGGACATTGCCCGGGTCGAACTCGGTTCCAGCCAGTACGCCCTGCGCTCGCTGCTGAACAACCAGCCGGCCGTGGCCCTGCCGATCTTCCAGCGCCCAGGCTCCAATGCCATCGAGATTTCCGACGAAGTACGGGCGAAGATGGCCGAACTGAAGAAGGACTTCCCCGAGGGCATGGACTACAGCATCGTCTATGACCCGACCATCTTCGTACGCGGTTCCATCGAGGCGGTGGTGCACACCTTGTTCGAAGCGCTGGTGCTGGTGGTGCTGGTGGTGATCCTGTTCCTGCAGACCTGGCGCGCCTCGATCATTCCGCTGCTGGCCGTGCCGGTGTCGCTGATCGGTACCTTTGCCGTGATGCACCTGTTTGGCTTCTCGCTCAACGCCCTGTCGCTGTTCGGGCTGGTATTGGCCATCGGCATCGTGGTGGACGACGCCATCGTTGTGGTGGAGAACGTCGAACGTAATATCGGGCTGGGCCTTCCCCCGCTGGAAGCCACGCAAAAGGCCATGAGCGAGGTGACCGGGCCGATCATCGCCACCGCCCTGGTACTGTGCGCGGTGTTCGTTCCTGCCGCGTTCATTTCTGGTCTTACCGGGCAGTTCTACAAGCAGTTCGCCCTGACCATTGCCATCTCGACCGTGATCTCGGCGTTCAACTCGCTGACCCTGTCGCCAGCCTTGGCCGCGGTGCTGCTCAAGGATCACCATGCACCCAAGGACCGTTTCTCGCGGTTCCTGGAGAAACTGCTGGGCAGCTGGCTGTTCGCGCCGTTCAACCGTTTCTTCGACCGCGCGAGCCACCGCTACGTTGGCGGCGTGCGTCGGGTCATCCGCTCCAGCGGTATCGCCCTGTTCGTGTATGCCGGGCTGATGGGCCTGACCTACCTGGGCTTCTCGTCCACCCCAACCGGTTTCGTGCCGGCCCAGGACAAGCAGTACCTGGTAGCCTTCGCCCAACTGCCTGATGCGGCGAGCCTCGACCGTACCGAGGCGGTGATCAAGCGCATGAGCGAAATCGCCTTGAAGCAACCCGGCGTTGCCGATTCGGTTGCCTTCCCGGGCCTGTCGATCAACGGTTTCACCAACAGCCCCAACAGCGGCATCGTGTTCACCCCGCTCAAGCCGTTCAATGAGCGCAAAGACCCAAGCCAGTCGGCAGCGGCCATTGCGGCCGCGCTGAACGCCCAGTTCGCCGACATCCAGGATGCCTACATCGCGATCTTCCCACCGCCGCCGGTACAGGGCCTGGGCACCATCGGCGGCTTCCGCCTGCAGATCGAGGACCGCGGCAACCTGGGCTACGAAGCGCTGTACAAGGAAACCCAGAACATCATCGCCAAGAGCCACAACGTGCCGGAACTGGCGGGCCTGTTCACCAGCTACCAGGTCAACGTGCCGCAGGTCGATGCCGCCATCGATCGGGAGAAGGCCAAGACCCATGGCGTGGCGATTACCGACATCTTCGACACCCTGCAGGTCTACCTGGGCTCGCTGTACACCAACGACTTCAACCGCTTTGGCCGTACCTATCAGGTCAATGTCCAGGCGGAACAGCAGTTCCGCCTCGACGCCGAGCAGATCGGCCAGTTGAAGGTGCGCAACAACCTGGGCGAGATGATCCCGCTGGCGACCTTCCTCAAGGTCAGCGATACCTCCGGACCGGATCGCGTGATGCACTACAACGGCTTCATCACCGCGGAAATCAACGGTGCGGCCGCCCCTGGCTACAGCTCCGGCCAGGCCGAAGCCGCCATCGAGAAACTGCTGAAAGAGGAACTGCCCAACGGCATGACCTTCGAGTGGACCGACCTGACCTATCAACAGATCCTTTCGGGCAATACTGCACTGTTGGTGTTCCCGCTCTGCGTGTTGCTGGCGTTCCTGGTGCTGGCTGCCCAGTACGAGAGCTGGAGCCTGCCGTTGGCGGTGATCCTGATCGTGCCGATGACGCTGCTGTCGGCCATCACTGGGGTGATCGTCTCGGGAGGTGACAACAACATCTTCACCCAGATCGGCCTGATCGTACTGGTGGGCCTGGCATGCAAGAACGCGATCCTGATCGTCGAGTTCGCCAAGGATGAGCAGGCCAAGGGCCTGGATCCGCTGGCTGCGGTACTGGAAGCCTGCCGCCTGCGTCTGCGCCCGATCCTGATGACCTCGATCGCCTTCATCATGGGTGTGGTACCGCTGGTGTTCTCCTCCGGTGCCGGCTCGGAAATGCGCCACGCCATGGGTGTCGCGGTGTTCTCGGGGATGATTGGTGTCACCGTGTTCGGGCTGTTCCTGACCCCGGTGTTCTTCTTCCTGATCCGCCGTTTCGTCGAACGTCGCCAGGCCCGCAAGGCCGAACGCGTTCAATCGCTGGAGAGCCATGCATGAACCTGCTCAAACCCCTGACCCCAAGCCTGCTGGCACTGGCCTTGGCGGCCTGCGCAGTAGGCCCGGACTACAAGACCCCGGACACTGAACCGGCGCGTCTGGACAGCGATATGCAAGCCAAGGCCTTTGACCGCAGCCGTTTCGAAAGCGTGTGGTGGAAGCAGTTCGACGACCCGGTGCTGAACCAGTTGGTGCAGGCCTCACTGGAGGGCAACCGCGACCTGCGCGTGGCCTTTGCCAGGCTCAAGTCGGCACGGGCGATCCGCGATGATGCCGCCAACGACCAGTTGCCAGTGATCACCAGCCGCGCCAGCAGCGAGATCGGCAAGGGCCAGATCCCCGGCCAGACCGAGCAGCGGGTCAACAGCGAGCGATACGACCTGGGCCTGGACATGGCCTGGGAGCTCGACTTGTTCGGCCGCATCCAGCGTCAGATCGAAGCCAGCGATGCCCAGGCCGCGGCGGCGCAGGCCGATTTGCAGCAACTGCAGGTCAGCCTGATCGCGGAACTGGTAGACGCCTATGGCCAACTGCGTGGTGCGCAGTTGCGTGAAAAGATCGCCGTCGCCAACCTCAAGACCCAGCAGGAGTCCCGCAACATCACCGTAACCCTGCGCGACGCCGGGGTTGGCAACGAACTGGACGTGGTGCGCGCCGATGCCCGTCTGGCCGGCGTCGAAGCCACCGTGCCACAGTTGCAAGCCGAACAGGCCCGCGCGCGCCATCGGATCGCGACACTGCTGGGCCAGCGCCCGGACGCGCTGACGGTGGACCTTTCGCCAAAAGCCCTGCCGGCCATCGCCAAGGCCCTGCCGGTGGGCGACCCCGGTGAGCTACTGCGCCGCCGCCCGGACATCCGCAGCGCCGAGCGCCAGCTGGCAGCCGCCACGGCCAATGTCGGCGTGGCAACGGCCGACCTGTTCCCACGGGTCAGCCTCAGCGGGTTCCTGGGCTTCACTGCCGCGCGCGGTTCGCAGATTGGCTCGTCCGCTGCCAACGCCTGGGGCCTGGGCCCGAGCATCACCTGGGCAGCGTTCGACCTGGGCAGCGTGCGTGCGCGTCTGCGCGGTGCCAAAGCCGATGCCGAAGGCGCCCTGGCCAACTACGAACAGCAGGTATTGCTGGCCCTTGAGGAATCGGCCAATGCCTTCAGCGACTACGACAAGACCCAGCAGCGACTGCTGTCGCTGATGCGCCAGAGCGATGCCAGCCGCAAAGCGGCAGACCTGGCCTCGGTGCGCTATCGCGAAGGTACGGTCGACTACCTGGTGCTGCTCGATGCGGAACGTGAACGGCTCAGCGCCGAAGATGCGCAGGCGCAGGGCGAGGTCGAGCTGTATCGCGGGATCGTCTCGATCTACAAGGCACTGGGCGGTGGCTGGCAGCCAGAAACAGTAGCCAGCACACGCTGATTCACCCGCTTTCAACGGCTCCTTTGGTTGGATCCTCCCCCAACCGTTTGCCCCGCAGGCCTCGGCCCGCGGGGCTTTTTTATGTGGCCAGGGCAGGCTCTGCCGCCGGTGTACTCCAGGCCCCGTGAAATGCCTTTACCCAGCCGCTTTGCCTGCAGCGTTGGCGCTGCGGGCACCTTAACGGTGCTTGCAGCCCACGACGTTCTGCCCCAAGCTCTTTGTTCCCGCCGCCATGGACTACCCAATGCCCAGACGCCACCGCTACCTGATCGCTGTACTGCTGCTGATTCTGGTATCGATCGGTATCGTCTACTTGCGTCGGGACACCCAACCCACGCCGCCGACATTGCCTGCGCATAGCTACGCCAAGGCCTTGCGCCAGGCCCACGACGGCCAGCCAGGCGCCGCGCGGGTGCTCTACCAACAACTGCAACGCGACGACCTGCCCCCGATCCGTCGCGCAGCCCTGTACGAAGAGCTGCCCAATTACCAATCGCCCCAGGCACTGAAGCTGGCGCGTCTGGACCTGGAAAACGACGACCCGCTGGTGCGCCGCGCAGCCATCGCCAGCATCCGTCGCCTGCTGCCGGCATCACAGCGCAGCCTGGCGTTGGGGCCGCTACTGGATGATGACGAGCAAAGCGTACGCTTCGCTGCCGTGGATGCCTTGCTCGGCCTGGACCCCGACGCCATCGGCCTTTACTTCGGCCCTTTGCAGGCCGCCCTGGAGCAGTACCAGCAAGCCCTGGAGCAGCAACCTGACGACGCCGAGGCGCAAGTGCACCTGGCGCGGCTGTATTTGCACGAAAATGACTATGCCCAGGCCCAGGCTGCGCTGCAGCGCAGCCTTGCAGTGGCGCCGGACAGCCTTGACGCGCTGGCCACACAGGTGCGCCTGCTGGAGCGCCAGGGCCAGCATGACCCGTCCAGGCAAGTCCTGGGCAAGGCCTTGGCACTGCGCCCGGACTCGGCGTTTCTGCAGCATGAGCTCGGCCTTTGGCTGATCCGCCACGACCAGCGCGAGTATGCCCTGCTGGCCTTGTCACGCGCCGTGGAACTGGAGCCGGACAACGCCGATTATCGCTACACACTGGCGGTTACCCTGCATGACCTCGAACAGGCCGATGCCGCGCAGAAACAGCTTGAAACCCTGCTCAGCCGGCAACCGGCCAATCGCCGGGCACGGGTGCTGCTGATTCAATACTGGAAAGAAACCGGCCAGTTGCAGAATGTGCAGGTTCTGCTTGCCGAGCTAGAGCGGCAAAACCCGGATGACCCTTTCCTGCAACAGGGGTTGTAGTTAGGTTGAACCCTGTACAAGTGCCCGTGGTCCAGTGGGTATCGGACCACTTATGGCATGGCCAAGCACCGGCAGTGCCCCTGAAGGAGAATCGCTTTGGCCAGCCCGCTGTCGCTGGACGAACGTGCCTTGATTCTGGCACCCCCGCAACTGGCCACGGACACTTCGAGGTTACTGGCCAGCGCGGGTATCGACTGCCTCTGCGCGGACGACATCGACAACCTGCAGGCCCACCTTACTGAAGGTGCAGGCATGGCGATCATAGCCCAGCATACCCTCGACAACAGCCCAAGTGCTGTGCTGCAAGGGTTCATCGACCAGCAACCAAGCTGGTCGGACCTGCCGATTGTGCTGCTCACCCAGGCTTGCCCCTCGGCCGGCACACCGCCCGACCACCCCTTGGGTAACCTGACCTTGCTGGCCACACCCTTTGACGATGCACAGTTGCTGCAACTGATTCGGGTGGCGCTGCGCAACAGGCGCCGCCAGTATCGCGCGCGCGATCAAATGCTCGATCTGCAACACCGCCTGGAAGCTCGCAGCGAGGCGCAGCAGGCTGCCGAGCTGGCCGTGCAGCAGACCCGCAAAATGGAGGCAATCGGCCAATTGGCTGGCGGCGTGGCCCATGACTTCAATAATCTGCTGACCAGTATCGGCGGCAGCTTCGAGTTGATTGAGCGGCGCCTGAAACAAGGCCGTAGCCAAGGCCTGGAAGGCATCCTGCACATGGGGCAGGAAGCGGTGTCGCGTGCAGCGCGGCTCACTCATCGGTTGTTGGCGTTTTCTTCACGGCAATCGCTGCATAGCCAACGCATCGACCTGCATGCCTTGCTCCAGACACAGCGGCTCGGCGCGGCACACCAGCACGCCGTGGTCCTGCAACTGGACCTGCCGGCAAACCTCTGGCCGGTGGAGGCGGACGATGCGCAGTTGCAAGAGGCCGTCGACAACCTGCTGATCAACGCGTGCGAGGCCATGCCCAGCGGCGGGGTGCTGCGCATCGAAGCGTGTAATCGGCAGGTTCTGGCGCAACAGTTCGCTGTCGCGGGCCTTGCCGAGGGTGAGTATGCTTGCCTGAGCATCATCGACAACGGCCAGGGCATGTCGCAAAGCACCCTTGAACATGCCTTCGACCCGTTCTTCAGCACCAAGCCGATCGGCCAGGGGGTCGGGCTGGGGCTCTCGATGGTGTACGGGTTCAGTAAGCAGTCCCAAGGTCATGTGGTGCTCAATAGCCGCATGGGCCAAGGGACGCGAGTGGACCTGTATCTGCCGCGCCACCTCGACAAGGCGCCCAAGCCAATGCCTACGCCCTCACCCCGCCCGGCTGACCATGGCCGTAACGTGCTGTTGGTCGAAGATGACCCGCACGTACGGGAACTGTTATGCCAGGCGCTGCACGAAGACGGCTTTTCCTGTGCCAGCGTTACCAACGCCAGCGAAGCGCTGCAAGTCCTGCGTGCCGGCCAACCTGTCGACCTGCTGGTCACCGATGTGGGCCTGCCCGGTATGAATGGCCGCCAGCTCGCAGAAATCTCCCGCAACTTGCGCCCGCTGCTACCGGTCTTGTTCATTACCGGTTACGCCGAGACGGCGATGGCCCGAGAAGGCTTTCTTGCCCCAGGCATGCAATTGATCTGCAAGCCGTTCGAACTCAAGCACTTGAAGGCACAAATAGCAAAAATGCTCGACGAAGTTTAAGTCTCACTAAGCCCCGCCACCGTTGGCCAAGGTGGTCCCATCGCTCATGGTTCTTACCGCCGTATGCAGCATACCCGCCACTTCATGCTGCTCATTGAACAGGGGGGTGTAGCTGAAGAGGTACCACGCCGACGCTTCGGCATCCCCATGTTGGATCGCACGAGGGTTAGCCTCGAGCAGCCCGATACCGCTCTCCATTACCTTGAACACCTTTGGGCCGATGTCGCCCCAGGCCGTCTCCCACACCGTATCGAAGCGCTTGCCGAGGGCGTCGTCGCGGGCGTTCAGCAAGGCGGCATAGCCATCGTTATGGATCACGGTCATGTCCCCACCCCAGACTACGGCACTGGGAAAGGGGGAAAGGAGCATCATGTCCACGGCGATGCGCAACGAGGGCTGCCAATACGGCAGCGGCCCAAGTTCGGTTTTTCGCCAGTTGAAGGTGCTGATGCGTTGTACCATCGCCCCTTGCACTTTTGCCCGAAGCGCCAACTCAACAGGTTGTATCGCAGGAGTGGATGAAGCGCGGTATGCAAACACTATGCTGCCTCCATCATTAAGTGGATGAAGAAGCCTCGGCCTCATCATCTGCTGCAAGTTCGATTACTGCAATACCGAACGTTTGAATTAGCCCGCACTACTTAATACCCGCTAAATAGTAGCACAGCGCCATTGTGGCAGCGGTGCAAACCACAACTATGCTCATTAGGTTTCCCCCGGCATCATGCAGTGGCTTTCCCTGATTTGACACCAATGGGAGCGTGGTAATGAGCAAGAAGATGCTGGTGGTGCTGACCAACACAGCCAAATACCCGAGCCTGACCCGCGCCACCGGCCTGTGGCTGGGGGAAGCGGTGCATTTCGTCGATAAGGTGCAAAACGCCGGGTACACCGCTGATTACGTAAGCCCTGGCGGGGGTTACGTGCCGATCGACCCGCACAGCCTGCAAATGGCACCGGAACTGGACTGGCAATGGTATAACGACAAGTCGTTCATGAACCGCCTCGGTGCCTCACTGCCCCCCGGCAAGGTCAACGCGGCCGATTACTGCGCCATCTATTACGCTGGCGGCCACGGGGTGATGTGGGACTTCCCCGAAAACCAGCACCTACAGGAGCTGGCGCGCAAGATCTATGAACAGAACGGTGTCGTTGCCGCGGTATGCCACGGCGTAGTCGGGCTGCTGAACATCAAGCTCAGCGATAACCGCCTACTGCTCAAGGATCGTCAGATCACCGGCTTTTCCAACATTGAGGAAAAACTGGCCGAGCTTGAAAGTGCGGTGCCTTTCCTGACGGAAAACGAACTGCGCGCCCGCGGCGGCATTTACAGCAAGCATGAAGACCCCTGGAAACCGTTCGTGGTTTGCGATGACCGGGTTATCACCGGCCAAAACCCCGCCTCCACGGGCCTGTTGGCCGAGAAGGTACTTTCGGTACTGAGTTCGTGATCGGTCTTACGCCAAGGCGCTACCAATCCCAAGCTAAAAACGGCTACGGATTACAGTAGCGCCCCTGCTGGATACATAGGCTCTTCGTTCAACAGTCCATCACGGACGGCTTCGAACAGGAGGGCAGCAGGCCCATGGCAAAATTCAGGATTGGCACTCGAAGAATGCTGGAGGTGTTGCTGACGCTGGTAATCAGCTTGGTGCCCGTCGTTTCAGGCCTGGCGGTCATGCTTTACCAGCAAGACAAGAAGCTTGAAGACAACGCACGTGTGTCAGTGCAGGAGGCCATCTTTTCCATCGACCTTGCACTGGACCGGTTGCGCGCAGCGGCCATCACAGCAATGCCTTTTGCCGGCAGCCCTTGCGAATCGGCCAAGGAGCACCTGCTCAAACAGGTTCAAGACATCCACTTCCTGCGTGCGCTGGCGGTGGCCACCGATGGCCAAACTTACTGCGACACCTTGGTTCCTGCCCTGGATACCGGCTCGCTGTTCGCGCACTCGCAATCTTCGGTAAAACTGATTTTCGATTCACCCGCTACCCCCAACGCAGTTCTGGTCGCCTACCAGCTTCGCGAAGGCGACGTGAGCGTCATTGCGACGACCTATGGCTTAGAGCTGCGTAACGAGCTTCGTGGCTTTCAAGATGGCCTGACGTTGCTGCTGGAATTCGACGACCTGTACATCTGGGCAGATGGCGACAGCCGAGACCTTGCCCCACCCTCGCAAGCCGAGTTCTTCAAGACAGGCAAATCGAGCAAGTTCGGCTACACCGTCAAGGCTGGCTACGCAGAGGGTTTCACCGCCCAGGAAACGCAACAGGCACTGCGCCAGATCCTTCCGTCACTTTCCCTGGTGGGGATCATTACCGGTTCGATCGTCTTCTGGGGGGCGTTCAGGCAGCGTGGCAAGCGGGGTCGTACCGCCGTCGAGGGGTGACGGCGGTACGCGTTACTCATTCAGCATTGAGCACGCCGCGCCGCACCTGATCACGTTCGATGGATTCGAACAGGGCCTTGAAGTTGCCTTCGCCAAAGCCATCGTCGCCCTTGCGCTGAATGAACTCGAAGAACACCGGCCCGAGCAGGGTTTCCGAGAAGATCTGCAGCAGCAGACGCCTGTCACCTGGCTCGGACGCCCCGTCGAGCAGAATGCCGCGGGCCTGCAGCTCGCCAACCGGCTCCCCGTGGCCTGGTAGACGCTCTTCGAGCATCTCGTAATAGGTCTGTGGCGGCGCTGTCATGAAGCGCATGCCATAACCCTTGAGCGCGTCCCACGTCTTGATCAGATCGTCGGTGAGGAATGCCACATGCTGAATGCCCTCGCCGTTGAACTGCATGAGGAACTCTTCGATCTGCCCCGCCCCTTTGGACGACTCCTCGTTCAGCGGAATGCGGATCATGCCGTCTGGAGCGGTCATGGCCTTGGAAGTCAGGCCGGTGTACTCACCCTTGATGTCGAAGTAGCGAATTTCACGGAAGTTGAACAGCTTCTCGTAGAAACCGGCCCAATAGGCCATGCGTCCGCGATAAACGTTGTGGGTCAGGTGGTCGATGATCTTCAGCCCCGCGCCTACCGGGTGACGGTCGACGCCCTCGATGAAGTTGAAATCGATATCGTAGATCGAGCTGCCCTCTTCAAAGCGGTCGATCAGGTACAGCGGCGCACCACCGATGCCCTTGATCGCCGGCAGGCGCAACTCCATCGGGCCGGTTTCGATTTCTACTGGCTGTGCACCCAGCTCCAGGGCACGGGCATAGGCCTCGTGGGCATTGCGTACACGAAACGCCATGCCACATACCGACGGGCCGTGCTCGGCAGCAAAGTACGAGGTGATGCTCTTGGGCTCATTGTTGAGGATCAGGTTGATGCCACCCTGGCGATACAGGTGCACGTCCTTGGAACGGTGGGTAGCCACCTTGGTGAAACCGAGCATCTGGAAGACCGGTTCCAGAACCCCGGGAGTCGGTGATGCCAGTTCAATGAATTCGAAGCCCATCAGGCCCATTGGATTGTCGAAGATATCAGCCATGTTCATGTCCTCATCAGAAGCAAAAATTATCGAATGCCGGGGATGCTGGACAGAATTGGCGGTGAACATGGGATGCCTCGCACGCTGCGGGCGAGGAAGTCACCAATGATCAGTTTGAACCCTTGGTATCTCATAGGGACCCATTCTCGTTGGGCTGATCCTTCAGTGGCGAAGGACCTTATTGTTGTATTCGTAAACCGATTCTACAGTGCGTAAATTCCTTTGTCGCGTATTTGTTGGCCGCCCGATCTGACATACGGCTATCCTCACTACTTTCCTACCTGAAGATTAGGACAGCATGCCCCTCAGCGTAAAAACCCGCTCCCGTTGGAATTGGCGCTCCCTGCTTCCCTGGGTCATTGGCCTACTGCCACTGGTGTTCGGCCTGATGGTGATGAACTGGCAAATCGATCGTGACCTGCGCACGAGCAGCCAGGCCACCACCCGCCAGGTGGTGGCGCAAATCGAACGCGTTCTGGACAACCTCGCCGGCGCTGCACAGGCGTTGCTGCCGCTGGCTGGCACCCCCTGCGTAGAGGCTCAACTGGCCCTGCGTGGCGAAGTCACGCGCAATGCCTTCGTGCGCTCCACCAACCTGGTGCGGGACAACACCCTGTATTGCTCGTCGTTGTTCGGCGAGTTCGACGAGCCTGTCGACGCGGCGGACTACACCGATGGCAAGCTGTGGCTGATGGATGGCAATTCGGTGACGCCAGGCCACGCGCTGCTGGTGTATCGCGCCAGCGACGGTGATCACGGCGCGATCACGACCGTGGACGGCGACCACTTGTTGACAGCCTTGCGCCTGATCGGCGCCAACGAGGAACTGCAACTGCGCGTCGGCAACCATTGGCTGGGCAAGGACGGCGTGGTGCGCACAGGCCAGCCGCCCCTTGCAGCGATCGCGGACGTGACCCTGGGATCAACGCGTTATCCCTTTAGCGTGCACGGGGGGTATGCCGACGGCAAACGCAGCGAAGTGCTGCGCGACCATTACCCTGCCCTGCTCAGCCTGCTGCTGGCACTGGGCGTGGCAGCCGGTAGCGTATGCCGCTGGCAGATCCGCCGTGCCAACTCACCGCGTGCCGAACTGCGCCGCGCCCTGGAGGCTGATGAGTTCGTCCCGTACTTTCAGCCAGTGGTACGCAAAGGCGATTACCGCTGGGCCGGTGCCGAGGTGCTGATGCGTTGGAACCACCCCCATGAAGGCCTGGTACGTCCCGATCTGTTCATTCCGTATGCCGAGCACAGCGGGCAGATCATCGACATGACCCGTTCGCTCATGCTGCACACTGCGCAAAACCTTGCCCCTTACGCTGCGTTGCTTGAAGACGGCTTTCATATCGGCATCAACATCACTGCCGACCACTGCCGCGACCTGGCGCTCATCGACGACTGCCGCACCTTTCTTCAACACTTCCCGCCCGGGCGAGTGGTGCTGACGCTGGAGCTGACCGAACGCAAGCTGATCGAGGCGACCCCGGTCACCTTGGAACTGTTCGAAAAACTGCATGAAATGGGCGTGATGATCGCCCTGGACGACTTCGGCACCGGCCAGTCAAGCCTCAACTACCTGCGTCAGTTCAAGGTCGACTACCTTAAGATCGACCAGAGCTTCGTAGCGATGATCGGCGGCGACGCGCTGTCGCAACATATCCTGGACAGCATCATCGAACTGTCGGCCAAGCTGGGCCTTGGGATCGTCGCCGAAGGGGTGGAAACGGACGTGCAGCGCGACTACCTGGCCCGTCACGGGGTGGACTTCCAGCAAGGCTACCTGTTCGCCCGGCCGATGCCTGCTGCCGACTTTCTCCAGGCCTTGGCCACACGCCCAGGTGTTGCGCGGTTGCCGCAGGACGCGCCCCCTGAGATCATGCGCGGCTGACCCACCCGCTCATTCCCCTATCCGAGGCATTCGTGTCAAAAGGCATTCTCTGTTCGGTCATGGCATCCTGTTTGTTCGCCGTGATGTACTTCTATACCTCCCTGCTTGCGCCGCTCGACGGCGAAGAGATCTTCGGCTGGCGAACGCTGCTGACCCTGCCCTGTCTGACCCTGTTCATGCTGGCCAGCAAAGACTGGAAGCGGGTCGGCGACCTGCTTGCACGGGTGCGCCAGACGCCTTTGCTCCTGCTGGGTATGGTGGGCACGTCCTGGTTGATGGGGGTGCAACTGTGGCTGTTCCTCTGGGCGCCGCTGCACGGGCGCAGCCTGGAAGTGTCGATGGGCTACTTCCTGCTGCCGCTGGCGATGGTGCTGACAGGGCGGCTGGTCTATGGCGAGCGCCTGTCGCGCCTGCAGAAGGTTGCGGTAAGCTGCGCCGCACTTGGGGTGGGCCACGAACTGTACCAGCATGGCAGCTTCGCCTGGGAGACGCTGCTGGTGATGGTCGGTTATCCGATCTACTTCGTGCTGCGTCGGCGATGCCGCACCGACCACCTGGGTGGCCTGTGGTGCGACATGTGCCTGCTGCTGCCCTGGGCGCTGTATTTCGTGATCCAAGGGCCTCTGTCGAGTGCGGACCTGCACGACCACCCCGGCCTCTACGGCCTGATCCCCCTGCTGGGCGCAATCAGCGCCTCGGCCCTGATTGCCTACGTACTGGCCAGCCGACTGCTGCCTTTCAGCCTGTTCGGCCTGCTCAGTTACGTCGAGCCGGTACTGCTGGTGGGCGTGGCACTGCTGCTGGGCGAGACCATTGGCCCTGATCAGTGGCTGACCTATCTGCCGATCTGGGGCGCGGTACTGGTGCTGGTGCTCGAGGGCTTCAAGCACCTGCTCCGCCAGCGTCGGCGGGCGGTTTGAGCCGCACCTGCCGCACCCGGCGTTCCTCCACCGCGACCACCGTCATGCTCCAGCCATTCCAGGCCAGGTGGTCGCCGACCACCGGCAGACGGTCCAGCAGGCTCATCACCAGTCCTGCGAGGGTCTGGTAGTCCTCGGTGGCGCGTGCACTGAAGCCTGTACGCGCCTGCACCTGGCCCAGGTTCAGGGCACCACTGACGACAAAGCTGTCGCCCTCATCGATGATGCCCGGCCCCTCTACCTCACTGGCATCCGGCAGTTCGCCGGCAATCGACTCGAGGATGTCGGTCATGGTCAGCAGGCCGATGAAGTCGCCGAACTCATTGACCACGAACGCGATGTGCGTCGACTGGTGGCGCATCTGCTCCAGCGCGTTGAGGATGCTGAAGCTGTCCAGCAGGTTCAAAGGTGCGCGAACCATGCGCTCCAGGTCAGGCTCGGTGCCCGACAGCAGCTCCTTGAGCAGTTCCTTCTTGTGCACGAAGCCGAGCGGCTCATCGATACGGCCATCGCGAATCAACGGTAGACGCGAGTAGGGTGAGTTGGCTAGCGCTTGGGCGATGGCGACCGCCGGTTGCGCCAGGTCGATGACATCTACCTCGGCGCGCGCGGTCATCACAGTACGGATCGGCCGCTCTGCCAGGTTCAACACACCGCTGATCATGACCCGTTCGCGACGATCGAAGAGCACCTGCTCACCGCCGCCCTCGACCAGGTCGGCGATCTCCTCGCCCACTTCGTCCACCTCCACCCGGCGCCCACCCAGCAAACGCAACACAGCATGCGCGGTGCGCTCACGCAGGGGCCGGTGCTGCTGGAGACTACGCTTGCGGCGCGCGCGGGCCAGCTGGTTGAACACTTCGATGAGGATCGAGAAGCCAATGGCGGCGTACAGGTAGCCCTTGGGAATATGAAAACCAAGGCCTTCGGCGGTCAGGCTGAAGCCGATCATCATCAGGAAGCCCAGGCACAGCATGATCACTGTGGGGTGGGCGTTGACGAAGCGGGTCAGCGGCTTGCTGGCCACGATCATGATGCCGATCGAGAAGATCACTGCGATCATCATCACCGACAGCTGTTCGACCATGCCTACGGCGGTGATCACTGCATCCAGCGAGAACACCGCATCCAGCACCACGATCTGCGCCACGATGGGCCAGAACGCGGCATGGCGCACAACGCCACTGGCTTGGGCGACATGACCCTCCAGGCGCTCGTGCAACTCCATGGTGGCCTTGAACAACAGGAACACGCCACCGAACAGCATGATCAGGTCACGGCCAGAGAAACTCTTGCCGAACACCTCGAACAGCGGTGCGGTCAAGGTGACCATCCACGAAATACTGGCCAGCAGGCCCAGGCGCATGATCAACGCCAGGCTCAGGCCGATCACCCGCGCACGGTCGCGCTGATGCGGTGGCAACTTGTCGGCCAGGATGGCGATGAACACCAGGTTGTCGATACCCAGTACCAGCTCAAGGACGATAAGCGTCAACAGGCCTAGCCAGGCCGTGGGGTCGGCTAGCCATTCCATTAGCGGGTACTCACGAGGGAAGCGTCACAAGGACGAGGGAGGGGTGGCCGGGAGGGCCGAAAACTGGGAGGCTCCGCGAAGGTGCTCATAGGGACCTGAATAGAAAACTGGGAAGGTGATGCTACAAGCGCAGCACGTTTTTCTCATAACGCAAAACTATTACAAACCTTGACGGACGTGGCGGGGAGCAACCCTGCGTAACCTGCCCCCCGACCAATCAAGCGCGGCACATGCTCGAAGGCCAGCGCGCAATCGAGAGCCTTCGAGCATCGATCATGGCAGCGGTCGATGCGACTATAGCGTCCAGTCCAGGCTCACCATCATCGTGCGCGGCTCGCCGTGGTACACGCCGTTATAGAACCCCAGGTTGTTGTAGTAATGCTCGTCGAACAGGTTCTTGACGTTCAGCGATGCCGACAGGTGCTCATCAAACTGATAGCGCGCCATCAACCCCACGACCGAGAACGCCTTCTGGCTGATGGTGTCGGCAACGGTGATCAGCTTGCCATCGGCGTTGCGCCCTATCGGTCGACTGGCAGCCTTGTAATTGTTGCTCTGCCAGTCCACGGTGCCACCCACGGTCAACGCCGGGGTCACGTGGTAGCTACTGGAGAAACGCACCAGGTTCAGCGGTTGCTCGGTGCTCTTGCGCTGCTTGTCGCCCGTCGCCGCATGGGTATAGCTGTAACCCAGACTCAACTGCCAGTTGGGCGCCAGTTCGCCTGCGATCTCGGCCTCGAAGCCCTGAACCACTATGCCTTTACCACCCGACTTGTAGTAGGTCTCGCCATTGGGCCCCGGGGGTACCGCGTCGTCTAGCTCAGCGACATTGTCCTGCTTGCTGCGGAAGACCGCGGTGCTGAGGTTCAACCGGTCATCCAGCAAGCCGGCCTTGAGGCCAACCTCGTAGACCTTGCCCACGATGGGTTCCAGGTATTTTTCGTTGACGTCGCGCACGGTCTGCGGGTTGAAGATATCGGCGTAACTGACATACACAGTGTACTGCTCAGTCAGGTCGTAGAGCACCCCGGCGTAGGGCGTCCACTGATCGTTCTGGGTCTGCTCACTGCGCGTGCTGCGGGTGAGCGCGAGGTTGTCGTCATAGGACCAGGACTTGCTTTCGGTTTGCCAACTGCCATACCGGCTACCGAGTACGAAATGCAACCGGTCAGTCGGGTTCAGCCGCGTGGCGAGGTAGCCAGCTTTTTGCCGGATGTAGGAACGTTGCGAGTCCAGCCCGCTGTCGTAATCGCTGAATTTGGCGATATTGCCCATGTACTTCCAGTCGGCGATCACCCCATAACCGGCCGGGTCATTGCGTCCGGCGAAGAACGGTGAACGGTTGCGGCGCTCGGAAACGCCGTAACCGACCATGAAATCGTGGCTGCGACCAAACAGCGGGTACGGGCCGGCGAGGTTGAGGTCCATCGCCTCCATCTTCTCTTCGCCGGAGAAGTGGCTGATGTAGGCACTCATACCACTACGGTCGGCCTCGGGAAAACCACTCCCGCCATAGTAGACCTTGCCATCGGTATCACTCTGGCGATGGGTATAGGCAGCCTTCAGCAGCCAGTCGCTGGCAAGGCGTTGGTCGAGGGTGATGAAGGCGGTCTTGTCTTTCAGCGGCCATGAGGACCAGGGCGCCGACAGGTTGGTCGAACGTGGCAGGTCGGCTTTGCCGCCCTGGGCGTTCCAGTACGGCACCGTGCCCCATGAGGCGCCCTGCACATCCTTGTTCTGGTAGTCGTAACCCATTGCCAGGACCGTACTGTCAGTCAGGTCAGCTTCCAGAATGCCGTAGGCCACCTCGCGCTGGCTGGCGTACTTGTCCATGAACGACTTGCTGTCGCGGTAGGCCAGCACCGTGCGACCGCGCAGGCGCCCGTCCCACCCCAGCGGGCCGCCCACATCGAGGTAGATGTAATAGTTGTCGTAACTGCCCGCGCTGACACCGCTCTTGACTGCCAAGGCGTGGGTTGGGCGCTTGCGCACCATGGCCACGGTCCCGGAGGGGTCGCCAGCACCGGTGGTCAGGCCGGTCGCGCCGCGCACTACCTCGATCCGGTCATAGATGATCGTGTCCGAATCCGATTTGAGCACGGAAAAGGTGTTGAGCATGCCATCGATCTGGAAATTGTTGATCGCATAGCCCCGTGAAAAATAGGTGGGCCGCTCGGAATCGCTACGCTGCACCGTGACACCGGTGACATGGGCCAGCGCCTCGGAGAGGCTGTCGAGCTGGAAGTCGTCAAGCTGCTGGCGAGTGATGACCGAGACCGACTGCGGGGTTTGCTTGATCGACAGGTTCAGGCGCGTGGCAGCACTCATGCTACCGGTGGTGTAGGAGCCACTGTGCTCGGTAGTGCTGCCCAGGTGCTGGGCAAGAATTTCGGTCGAGCTTAACTCCAGCACGCCCTCCTCTGCCTGCGCTTCGGTCGAGCTGAAGAGGGTGGCGCACAGCCCCAGGGTCAGGGTCGTGGAACGGTTGATGGGCGCAAACATCGCTGCCTTACTCCTTGTACGTTCGATGAAGATCCATGGCTGCCGTTGATCGGCATTCATATGAAAACGAATCTCGTATGAGAATCGTTATCTATTCATCATTCGAACGCAAAAAAGGGCGGTGCTCAGCCGCCCTTCCTGGTGCAATTACCCATCAAGTCACGGCATCACCGGTGGCACATACTGCAATGTCGTGCCCAACGCCCACAACAGCACCAGCACCAGCGGCACATGCACCAGCAACTGCACGAAGGAGAAACCGATCAGGTCCCGTGCCTTCAGCCCCAGCACACCCAGCAATGGCAGCATGTAGAACGGGTTGATCAAGTTAGGCAGCGCTTCGGCGGCGTTGTAGATCTGCACCGCCCAACCCAGGTGGTATTGCAGGTCATTGGCGACCAGCATCACGTAAGGGGCCTCGATAATCCACTTGCCACCCCCAGACGGGATGAAGAAGCCCAGCACCGCCGAGTACACACCCATCAACAATGCATACGTGTCATGGGTGGCAATCTGGGTGAAGAACAGCGAAATATGGTGGGCCAGGGTCTGTTCATCTACCCCCTTCACCTGGGTGAGGATGGCCGCGATCGAACCGTACAGCGGGAACTGGATCAGCACCCCAGTGGTAGTCGGCACGGCGCGGGCCACGGCGTCGAGGAAGCTGCGGGGGCGCCAATGCAGCAAGGCCCCGAGCATGATGAACAGCAGGTTGTAGGTATTGAGCCCTGAAATCGCGGTGATTGCGGGCTTGGTGGCGAATTCCTGGTACAGCCAACCGGCCGCCAGCGCCACCAGCAACAAAATCAGGATCGGGCTATGTTCCAGCCACTCGCCCGGGCGGGTGCGCTGGGGGGCCGGGGGCGCGGTGAAGCTGGGATCAACGCCACAGTCTTCGGCGCTACGCGCGCTGTTGGGGCCAGGGGCAGTCGCATAGGCAACGACCAGCGAAACGATCACCAACGCGGCCAGCATCACCCCCGACTGCCAGAGGAAGATGGTTTCGGTGAACGGGATCACCCCGGTGATCGACAGGATCGACGGCGGCAGGCTGGCCGGGTTGGCCTGCAGTTGCGCTGCCGAGGACGACAGGCCCAACGCCCACACTGCGCCCAGGCCCAGGTAAGCGGCGGCGCCAGCGGCGCGATAGTCCATCTTGAGGTCGGTACGGCGCGCCAAGGCGCGTACCAGCAAGCCGCCGAACACCAGTGACAGGCCCCAGTTGAGCAGCGAGGCCAGCATTGAGATCAACGCCACCCAACAGACCGCCGAGCGGCCGTTTTTCGGCACGCGTGCCAGGCGATCGATCAGGCGCGCCGCCGGTGGGGAGCTGGCCACCACGTAGCCGCCAATGACCACAAAGGCCATCTGCATGGTGAACGGTATCAGGCTCCAGAAGCCATCACCAAAGGCCTTGGCGGTATCAGTGGGTTTGGCGCCCATGGCCAGGGCGCCGATGCACACCAGCACCACCGCCAGGGCGGCGAATACCCAGGAGTCGGGGAACCAGCGTTCGGCCCAGTTGGAGCAGCGCAGGGCAAAGCGGGCGGAGCGGCTGTCTTGAATTTCAGCGGCCACGTTTACTTCCTTTTATTGGTTTTATCGGATTTCTTTGAATCAACACAAAACCCCGTGGAACGGGTTCACCCACGAAGGCAGCACGATGCCTTCGCGGGTGAACCTGCCCCACAGGGTTGGGGAATGCTTTAGAAGGTCATTTCCTTCACATCATCGGGCACGATCAGCTTACCGGCCGTTTTCGCGATGATTTCTTCGACAGTCACGCCCGGCGCGGTTTCGCGCAGGATGAACGCACCGTTTTCGATCTCCAGGTAGGCCAGGTCGGTCAGCACCTTGCGAATGCAGCCGGCGCCGGTCAACGGCAGGCTGCAGCGCGGCAGCAGCTTGGACTCACCGTCCTTGGAGGCGTGGGTCATGGTGACGATGATGTTCTCGGCACCGGCGACCAGGTCCATGGCGCCGCCCATGCCCTTGACCAGCTTGCCAGGGATCATCCAGGAAGCGATGTTGCCTTCCACATCAACCTCGAAAGCGCCCAGCACGGTGAGGTCGACGTGACCACCACGGATCATGGCAAAGGATTGCGCTGAATCGAAAATAGAAGCACCGCGGCGGGCGGTGACCGTCTGCTTGCCGGCGTTGATCATGTCAGGGTCGAGGGTGCTTTCGGTAGGGAACTCGCCCATGCCCAGCAGGCCGTTTTCCGATTGCAGCATGACATCCATGTCGGCGGGTACATAGTTGGCCACCAGGGTCGGGATACCGATGCCGAGGTTGACGTAGTAGCCGTCCTTCAGTTCACGGGCGACGCGTTGCGCCATCTGTTCGCGGGTCAGTGCCATGGTCAGGATCTCTTTGTTGTTCTGATGGACGGCGCTCAGGCCTTGACGGTGCGCTTTTCGATGCGTTTTTCGAACGTGCCGACGATGACCCGGTCTACGAAGATGCCCGGGGTATGGATCTCGCTGGGCAGCAGTACGCCGGGCTCGACGATCTCTTCCACTTCGACCACGGTGATCTTGCCGGCGGTGGCAGCCAGCGGGTTGAAGTTTTGCGCAGTGTTGCGGTACACCACGTTGCCATAGTGGTCGGCTTTCCAGCCCTTGACGATGGCGAAGTCACCGGTGATGGATTCTTCGAGAATGTACTTGCGGCCTTTGAACTCGCGGACTTCCTTGCCCTCGGCAACCGGGGTGCCATAGCCGGTGGCAGTGTAGAAGGCCGGAATGCCTGCACCACCTGCGCGCATCTTTTCGGCCAGGGTACCTTGGGGGGTCAGTTCGACCTCCAGTTCGCCGCTGAGCAACTGGCGTTCGAATTCGGCGTTTTCCCCAACGTAGGAGGCGATCATCTTGCGGATCTGCCGGTCTTCCAGCAGCACGCCCAGGCCAAAACCGTCGACGCCGCAGTTGTTGGAGACCACAGTCAGACCCTTGACGCCACGGCGCTTGATTTCGGCAATGAGGTTTTCCGGGATGCCGCACAGGCCAAAACCACCAGCCAGTACGGTCATGTTATCGGTCAGGCCTTCAAGGGCCTGTTCATAGGTTGCTACGCGCTTGTCCAGTCCGGCCATGCTGATCCGCCTTTTGTAGTTGTTGAACCGACGAGGCTGTCGGTGAGCGTGTACCTGCATCTTCACCGCTGGCGACTGATTTGTTAATTTTGTTTTAATCATCGATTGATAATTTTTTCAAAATAACCCGTGAGCTCGCCATGAACGTCAAGCAACTGCGCGCCTTTGTTGCCGTGGCCCAGTACCAGAGCTTCGCCCAAGCCGGCGAACACCTGCATGTTTCCCAGCCAGCCCTGAGCCTGACCATCAAGGCGCTGGAAGAATACCTTGGCGGCGCCCTGCTCACCCGCACCACACGCAGCGTCAGCCTGACCGCCGAGGGCGAAGTGCTGCTACCGCTGGCCCGCCGCCTGCTAGCCGACTGGGACGACACCGAAGAAATGCTGCGCCAGCGCTTCACCCTGCAATTGGGCCGGGTTTCGGTGGCGGCCATGCCGGCCTTTGCCGGCAACCTGTTACCTCACTCGCTGAAGGTTTTCCGCCAGCGCTACCCCAAGGTCAACGTGACCGTGCACGACGTGATCAACGAACAAGTGCTGGAACTGGTGCGCCACCGCCGCGTCGAACTGGGTATCGGCTTCGAGCCGGACAATACCGAGGGCTTGCGCTTCCACCCGCTGTACATGGACCGCTTCGTTGCCGTGGTACCTGCTGACTCGCCGCTGGCGCTTAAGCCCCAGGTCACCTGGGCACAACTGCTGGCCGAGGACTTCATCGCTTTGCAGCGGCCTTCGGCGGTGCGCTTGCTGCTGGAACAGAACGTCGCGCCCTGGCACGGCAAACTGGCGGTGGCCTTTGAAAGCCACCAGCTGTCGACCATTGGCCGCATGGTCGCCAGTGGCCTGGGGGTCAGTGCGGTGCCCGCGTTGTGCATCAACCAGATGCAAGAGCTTGGCGCACGCTGTGTCACCCTGGTAGAACCCGCGGTGGAGCGGCGCATTGGCGTGATCGCCTTGGGCGACCACAAACTGTCCACTGCAGCGCAAGCACTGCTCGAGGTACTGCTTGCCCATACACACACTCCGGAGGTGACATGCGTTACGTGAAACTGGCAGGTTGCGAGGTGCCGGCCATCGGCCAGGGCACTTGGTACATGGGCGAAGACCCGGCCCATCGCGCCGCCGAGGTGGCTGCCCTGCAACAGGGTATCGAGCTGGGCATGAACCTGATCGACACTGCCGAAATGTATGCCGAGGGTGGCGCGGAAACAGTAGTCGGCCAGGCCATTGCCGGGCGTCGCGACCAGGTGTTTCTAGTCAGCAAGGTCTACCCGCACAATGCCAGCCAACGGGGGGTGCCTGCTGCTTGTGAGCGCAGCCTCAAGCGCCTGGGCACGGATGTCATCGACCTGTATCTGCTGCACTGGCGAGGCCAATACCCACTGGAGGAAACCGTCGAGGCGTTCGAGCGTCTGCGCGAACAAGGCAAGATTCGCCGCTGGGGGGTTTCCAACTTCGATGTCGATGACCTGCGCGAATTGCACAACCCGGACTGCGCCACCAACCAGGTGCTGTACAACCCGGCGCAGCGTGGCATCGAGTTCGACCTGCTACCGTGGAGCCGGCAACGGGAACTGCCGACCATGGCCTACTGCCCTTTGGCCCAGGCTGGGCGACTGCTGCAGCACCAGGTATTGAGCGAAGTCGCCGAGCGCCATGGGGCCACGCCAGCCCAGGTCAGCCTGGCGTGGGTAACACGCCATGACGATGTGATTGCCATCCCCAAGGCCGTGGCGCCCGAGCATGTGCAGTTGAATGCCGCAGCCGGGGCATTGAGCCTGACCCGCGAGGATCTGCGGGCGATTGATCGGGCGTTCCCGGCGCCTACGCGTAAGCAACACCTGGCGATGGTTTGAGGGACCCGCGAACCTGGGCTGCCTTGCAGCCCATCGCAGGCAATCCGGCTGTCAGGCCCAGTACCGTCAATGAAAATCCCGGCTGCGCACATCCAGCCCCTGTAACAGTGGGCTAACATCCTCCAACCGCCGCGCAATCAGGTGCCGTACTTCGTCCGCCTGCTCCAGTCGCCCACTCACCTTGAGCAATTGCGACCCCACCAGCGCCCGCCGCTGCCGCTCGGCCAGGTCACGCCAGACCACCACATTGACCATGCCAAACTCATCTTCAAGGGTGACAAAGGTCACCCCACTGGCTGTCTGTGGCCGCTGCCGCCCGACCACCAGCCCAGCCACGGCAACCGCATCGCCATGTTCGACCTCCGCCAATTCTCGCGAGCTGCGACAACCCAGCGCCCGCAGGCGCGTGCGCAATAACGCCAAGGGATGGGGCCCAAGGGTCGTACCCAGGGTGTCGTAATCGGCCATCAGGTCCTCGCCCACAGTGGGCACGGGCAACGTTACCGGGAGCTCAGGTGCCGCCTCGACCTCGGCGAACAACGGTAACTGGGGCTGCACCGCTGCCACCTGCCAGCGTGCCTGGTGACGATCGCGCGCCAGGGCGCGTAACGCACCGGCATCGGCCAGCCGGGCCCGGGCCCTGCTGTCCAGACCGACACGCAAGCACAGGTCTTCGATATCACGCCACGGCCTGACCGCCCTCGCCTCCTCCAGCCGCCGAGCATCGGCTTCGGCGAAGCCTCGAATCTGTCGCAAGCCAAGGCGGATGGCTAAAGCGCGCTCACCGACAGGTTCCAGGGTGCAATCCCACTCGCTGTGGCATACATCTACCGGCCGCACCTCGATCCCCTGACGCCGCGCCTCCTGCAACAACTGGTCAGGGCTGTAGAACCCCATCGGCCAGCTGTTGACCAACGCGCAGGTGAAGATTGCCGGTTCATGGCATTTGAGCCAGCTACTGGCATAACACAGCAAGGCAAAACTGGCCGCATGCGACTCGGGGAAGCCATAACTGCCAAAGCCTTTGATCTGCTCGAAGATGCGCTCGGCAAACATCAGGTCGTAACCGTTGCGCAGCATGCCCTGCACCAGCCGCTCGCGGTGCGGCTCCAGACCGCCATGGCGCTTCCAGGCCGCCATGCTGCGGCGCAACTGGTCCGCCTCGCCAGGGCTGTAGTCGGCAGCGACCATGGCCAGTTCCATGACCTGCTCCTGGAACAAGGGCACACCCAAAGTGCGCTCGAACACCTCTTTGAGCTGGGGCGAGGGGTAAGTGACCGGCTCCTGCTTCAAGCGCCGGCGCAGGTAAGGGTGGACCATGTCGCCCTGAATAGGCCCTGGACGAACGATCGCCACTTCGATCACCAGGTCGTAGAACTTCGTGGGCTTGAGCCGGGGCAGCATGGCCATCTGCGCGCGCGATTCGATCTGGAATACGCCCATGGTCTCGGCCCGACTGATCATTGCGTAGGTGGCCGGATCTTCACCAGGGATGGTCGCCAGGGTCAGTTGCCGGCCACGGTGCCGCTGCATCAGGTCGAAACAGCGGCGCAAGGCACTGAGCATGCCCAGGGCAAGTACATCGACCTTGAGCAAACCGACCATGTCCAGGTCGTCCTTGTCCCACTGGATCACCGTGCGCTCGGCCATGGCTGCGTTTTCCACCGGCACCAGGTGATCCAGCGGCTGCTCGGAGATGACAAAGCCGCCCGGGTGCTGAGATAAATGGCGCGGAAAGCCGATCAACTGCGCAGCCAGTACCAGGATGCGTCGCAACGACGGGCTGCCGGGCTCGAAGCCGGCTTCGACCAGGCGCTGTTCATCCGGGATGCGATCGCTCCAGCGGCCACAGCACTTGGCCAAGGCATCCACCTGATCGGCCGGCAAGCCCAGCACCCGGGCCACGTCACGTATCGCACCGGCAGCGTGATAGGTGTTGACCACTGCCGTCAGTGCCGCCCGGTGCCGACCATAGCGGCGAAACACATACTGGATCACTTCTTCGCGCCGGTCATGCTCGAAGTCCACGTCAATATCCGGTGGTTCGTTGCGCTCACGCGACAGAAAGCGCTCGAACAGCAAGCGGTGCTTCATGGGGTCGAGTTCGGTGATGCCGAGCACGAAACACACCACCGAATTGGCCGCCGAGCCACGGCCCTGGCAGAGGATGTGCTGACTGCGGGCAAAGGCAACGATGTCGTGCACCGTGAGGAAATAGCTTTCGTAACCCAGCGCCTCGATCAGTGCCAGCTCCTTGGCCAGCACGTTACGCACGTTGTCACTCGCCCCCGACGGCCAGCGCAGGGGCAAGCCCCGTTCGCACAACTCACGCAGCCAACTGGCGGGTGTATGCCCCTCTGGCACCAGCTCCCGCGGGTAGCGATACTGCAATTCACCCAGGTCGAACTGGCAGCTCTCGGCAATGTTCAAGGTTTCGGCAAGCAGGTCGGCAGGGTAAAGCTCAGCCAATTGTCCCAGAGGCCGCAGGTGGCGCTCGCCGTTGGCGTACAGGAAGCGCCCCGCCTCAGCGACGCTGCAGCGCTGGCGGATGGCAGTCATGCAATCTTGCAAGGCGCGCCGACCGCGCACATGCATGTGCACGTCACCACAGGCCACGAGCCGAATACCCAGATGCGCCGCCATGATGCGCAGTTGCCGCAAACGGTTTTCATCATCGCTGCCACGGTGCAGGTGTACGCCCAGCCAGGACCGCTCGCCGAACAACCCACGCAACCATTGGCCGTGCGCCGGGTCGCACGGGACTTCGGCAATCCATAAAGCCAACAACCCTTGATGGTGTTGGGCCAGATCATCCTTGAACAGTTGATAATCGCCCTTCTCTGCCCGCCGTCGTGCGCGGGTGATCAAGGCGCACAGGTTCTGGTAGCCGACAAGGTTCTGCACCAGTAACACCAGTTTCGGGCCGTCCTGCAGGCACACTTCACTGCCGACGATCAGGCGTAAGTGCTGCTCTTTGGCTGCCTGCCACGCACGCACGATGCCGGCCAGGGTGCACTCGTCGGTGATCGCCAACGCCTGGTACCCCTGCTCACGGGCGCGACGGAACAGTTCCTCGGCGCTGGATGCTCCGCGCTGGAAGCTGAAATTGGACAAGCAATGCAGTTCGGCATAACCCGCCGTGCTCATGCGAACCACCCCTGCAACCACAGGGGACCAGGTTGGGCCAGGTCGCGGTAGGCCCAGCCACGCAACCCTTCGCGGGTCTCGATGCGGTAATAGTCGCGGCGAACGTCGCCACCGTCCCACCAACCCGACTCGATGCGCTCGGCCGCCCCCAGCAACCTGTGGCCCATGCCGTCCAGAGCCTGGGGTTCAGGCAGCAACCAGCCGGGGCGGCTTCCAGGCAAGGCCGTCAGACTGTCTTGCGCGCCCTGCGCTGCCGATTGCCAGGCGCACTCGGGACGGTGGTCGGCCTCTGCACGCAAGCCCTTGACCGCTTCGTCCCCCAAGCGGGCACGCAGGCGCTCGCGCAACTGCTCCCAAGGTTGGGCTTGTTGGGCGCGAGGATCGAACAATGCCTGGTGCTGGGGCACGAAAGGCGGCAGGTCGTCGGCAACCAACCGCAGATTACGCACCGGAGCCGGAATGCGCAGTGGCTCCAGGCGCCCGCGGGCCAGTTCGAAGAGGATTGCGCCATCGCGCTCGGCGGCCAGCAGGCCCACCCGTAGCAGCGTGTCCGGCCCCTCGGCGTGTTCCAGGTGCAGGCAAAAGCGCTGCACGCCGCAGTCGCGCCCGGCGAGAAAGGCAGCCAGGTCGTTGAGCAGGCGCCGCAGCGGGAACAGCAAGGCCTGATGCGACTCGACGTCAAAATTGAGCTCCAGCCGCGTTTCGAAGCGATCAGGCGGCTGATAGAAACCCAGCCCGAGCGTGCGCAAGCCCAGCAGCTGATCCAGGTGCAGCTGGACCTGGGCGGAAAAACGCCTGGCCAAGGCATCGCGCGGCAGGCCCAGCACCTGCCCAAGTTGCTGCAGGCCCATGCGCGCAAAGGCGTCAGCAGCCTCTTGCGGCAGCCCTACCCGCGTTATGGGCATGCGTGCCAATGCCGCGCGGGTGTCTTCGGCGCACGTCAGCGCCAGGCCGTCATGGCCGTTGGCAAGCATGCGTGCCGCCACCGGGTTGGTGGCCAGCACGATGCGCTGGCGCAGGCCCAGTGCTGCCAGCTCGTCACGCAGGCGCGCCTGCAATACCGGCCAAGGGCCGAACAGTTGCAGGCTGGAGCCCACTTCCAGCAACAGCGCACGAGGATAGTGCAGGCTGACCTGGGCGCTGAAGCGGTAGGCCCAGGCGGCCAACAGTTGCTGCAACTGTTCGATACGTGCGGCATCGGCCTCGACACAGTGGAAGCCGTCGGCCAGGGCCCGGGCGGCAGTCAAGGTCTGGCCGGCACGCAGGCCAAGCGCTGCCGCTGCAGGGTTGACCGCCTGCAACACGCGACGCTGGACCGGCCCGTCGATCAAAACCAGTGGTGCGTCAGCATCGTCGCGTTCACGCAGGATAGAGTCCAGCGCCAACTGCGGAAAAAGAATGCAGGCCCAGAGCATGCTGCATCAGTCCCGCCCAGGACAGGCAATGGCAGCCGCTGGCGGCAAGCCACCACGGCACTTGAGCACGCGCCATTGTGCGGGGCGGGTGTCGATGGCAATACGCAATGCGGCCGGTGAAGGATTATGCGCAGCCTGTTGCGGCCGACAGGCAAACGCCAGCGCCTGGCCCGTTTCGGCTGCAACCTGCAGCCGACGCAGCGCACGATCGTCAGCACGTTCCGGCCAGCACAGCACGGCCGCGCAACTCCCAGAACGTAGGCACTGCTCGGCGGCCCAGAGCGCATCGGCCGGCGCGGCCTCTACTTGCATCAGCCAGCGCAGATCCACCCCGGCCGCCTGCCAGGCCGGCGCGTAGGGGATGAAGGGGGGAGCCACCAGAACAATCCGCCCGCCTTCGGCACTCAACCGTGCCAGGGAAGGCCAGAGCAAGTGCAATTCACCGCACCCTGGGCTGGCCAGCAGCAGCTCGCTGAGCGCCGACGCCGGCCAGCCGCCATCGGGCAAACGCTGGTCCAATACGGCATGGCCAGTGGGCTGCCCCCCGGTCGGGCGTGTCTGGGCCTGCCGGCCGCGCCAGACCTGGCGCTGGTCCAGCAGCCGATCAAGATCGACTACCGCGCCCATCAGTCGCGCCTCAACAAGCCACAGAAAACGCCTTCGATGAAGAACTCCCGCTCAGGGCCAACATCGATCGGCGCATAGGCCGGGTTGCGCGGCATCAGCCGATAACCGCCCGGCTGGCGCTGCAAGCGCTTGATGGTAACTTCGCCATCCAGGCGAGCAACCACGATCTGGCCATCACGCGCTTCGCCCTGCTGGCGGATACCCACCAGGTCGCCATCAAAGATACCGTCGTCGACCATTGAGTCACCTCGTACCTTCAGCAGGTAGTCCGGGGTACGGCGGAACAAGCTGGGGTCGAGCAGCAACTGCTCGTGAATGCCCAGGTCAGGGCCAATCGGCGCGCCTGCCGCCACTTGGCCCAACACCGGGACCTCGAGGATTTCCGGGCGGCGCAACGGCTCGGCCAGGCGGATGCCCCGCGCCTGGTTGGGTGTTACATCGATGTAACCCGCCTGGCACAGGGCGGTGATGTGCTTGCGCGCAACACTGCGTGAAGCGAAGCCAAAGCGGCTGGCGATGTCGGCAAGGCTCGGTGGCTGGCCGTGATCGGCGATGCGTTCACGGATGAAATCGAGAATTGCGCGGCGTTTTGGGGTGAGGTTGTCCATGGAGTACATTTGTACTCTTTTCGCAGCACGCTGAACAGCCCCCTTCGTCGGCAGCTTTCAGTGATCAGAACTAAAAAGCCCAAAGAGCGGTGCACAAAAGCCCCAAATCGCCTTGCCACACACTTTCTAAATTTTAGTTCCCAGCCGCCCAATCCCTGAATGTAAGAAAGTCAAACGTTCAGTAGCGAGTCATCAGCATTGATGCCCTTCAGCCAGCCGAGCTGACGTCTCGCTATGCTGCGAAGCAACGTACCCACAGTAAGCCAGATGAGCATCTGCCTTTTGGCATCCGATAGGCCGATGCACAGGAAAAAGTCGGCACCTATTTCCCAGTCTGAATCTGATAGGTCGTATCGCTTGCACGTATAAGCCATAGTGCTTACAGGACTTACAGTTGCAGCATATTATTCGCTGATACATGAGGAGCGATGATGGTGTGCCGGTCAAGACTGAAGAGCAAGAATGGCGTTTTGGAGCCGCCGCGGGGGAGCCCACTTAGATTTTATTTTCCTTCACCATTGAATTCCGGCCGAGAGCCCTTATTTGAACTCAAAGAGCCAGCGCGCACCAGGAATGCCCGCTAATTCGAGAAGACCAAGTGGGAAAACAAAAAGAAAACAAACCTGCTATCGGTCGCCATGACACCGATGAGGTGACAAAACGCATTGTGTGGACCCAAACCGCTGGCCATTGTGAGCTATGCGGAACTGACCTCATGTAGCAACCCGCCATGCTGGCCTCCTGGCTGAAAGGGTATGAGCGCTCCTAGTAGCTCACCCTCAATTTTTGTCCCTTCCTCCGTAAGCCTGGCCGCCCCGAATTTTCTCCCTTCCAGTAGACCATTTCGCGTTGTGCCGCCTCCGGGCGGAGGTAAGAGTGCGCCTGTTCGAACAGTTCAGGGTCACCCTATGAGACTCATGATCATCGAGGCACCGGGCAAGCTGAAGAAGCTGGAGCCCATGATGAAGAAGAGCCGCCCTGGCGAGCACTGGACGGTGGTAGCCACTGTTGGCCACATCCGAGACCGCCCCGAAAAGGGGCAGGACGAGACGATGATCACCACGGGCGTGCTCAAGAACTTCCCGGCCCGTATACGAGATGCTCCCCAAGAGCGCTCGCAACGTAAGCACGATCCGCAAGGCGCTGAAGGATGCGACCGAGGTTTACATTGCGACTGACCCGGACCGCGAAGGTGAGAGCATCGCTTGGCACATTCAACAGGTGCTGGGCATCAGCGAGGACAGGCGCGTCACCTTCAATGAAATCACACAGAATCGTGTTCGCGAGGGTTTAACCTGACCGCGACAGCCGCCATGCACCCGGATCCGCATCAAGCTCGCCATTTACGCCCTCTACCCCGTAGTTTTTGATCCCGCAGCCAATCGATGCCGTCGACAGCTCTATTTACAAATTACTGTAATCGTTTACAGTGGCATCGGCTGCGTGAGGCAGCACATCGTCTAGCCTAAAGAGGAGTCCACAAATGAGTGATAAGCCAGCTTTCTCGTTCAGCGAGCCGAAAGGCGATTTCGTCGTGATGACCCGCGATAAGTGTGAAAGCTATTGGCAGCCTATTCCAGCGAATGGGCACATCGATATCATGGTCTCTCAGCGCAACGTACGTAGCGTCCATCCCTTCTCGGCAGGCACGCAAAGCGTGGCTCCCGGCGGACGGGTGAGGCTGCATGCTCACAACGCCGGAGAAGAAGTGCTCTATATGCTTGAGGGTAAAGGCACCGCCCTAATCGATGGACACAGTTACGAATTGACTGCTGGAACAATGCTTTACCTAGGTCACAATGTGGAACACACATTTATTAACGATGGTGACATAGAGCTCAGCTGGGTATGGTTCTTCATGCCAGGCGGTCTCGAAGACTTCTTCCAAGCAGTTGGCCGCCACCGCAAGCATGGAGACGCTGCGCCGGCTCCTTTCCCTCGACCCGATGACGTTGCGAAAATCGAAGCCGAAACCGTTTTCGCGAAATTGAAGTAACGTCAGAATTGACCGATGTGAGCTGCGCTTCGCCGTGACAGCCTGACCCCGGACACGGGTTAGCTCTGGGGGGCGCCAGCTCCTGGCCAACTACTCGAGATTATGAGCGAAATATCCGGGCGTGGCTGCACGATCGGCAACAAGCAGGTAAAGTCAGATACGAGCGCAGTCCTTGGGCACCCTACTAATTCTTGCTAGAACACTTTCAATGGCAAAAACGCCGCCGCAATCGTAAGTGCCACCCTGTCGACTCGCCCCATGGAAAAATGTGGCTGTCGACCCGAACTGGCCTGGCCGAGGGCAGATTAAAGCTTAGGGGCGAGTCCTGTCGAACCCCTTACCACGAGACGGGACTCGAGTTGGCGAGAGATGATTGGCTGCTCTGAAACAAGCGCACCAAGTAACGCATCGGCCGCCATAGTACCCATTGCCACTGAAGGGAAAGATATCGTGGTTATGGGCGGATCCATAATTGCGGCGAAGTCCTGGTCGTCGAACCCAGTGATCGAAATGTCCTCCGGGATTCGCAACCCCATACGCCGCGCCTCCATCGCAACGGCCATGGCGTAGGCGTCGCTGTTGCACACTATGGCAGTAACCTCTGGCTGACTTTCGCGAATGCTCCGAAAAGCACGCAATGCAAAATCGACTGAATACCCGTGAGGGTCCTCGTAGATGCGATCGTTGATCTCTACTCCATTCTTCAGAAGGGTCTCGGTAAAGCTTCTGATACGGCTCTGCTGTCGGTCATTTCCCTTGCTTGGACCTGACAGCATGGCAAATTCACGGTGGCCAAGCTGCACCAGATACTCAACGATCTGCGCGGTGGCCGCGAAATTGTCTATTCCAATGGATGGAAACGTGTCGTCCTTAAGAACGGAGTAGGTACAAATCACTGGCACATTGTTTGCTTTAAGATACTCGACCAGCCGCCTGTCTTCGACAAGGCCCACTATCATCAAGGCTTCCGCTCCCCGCTCAACGAGCCGGCGCACGGAGTCATAAATGTCGGAGTTGTCAAAATCAACAGTGAGCTGGAAGGTCATGTAGCCACCTTCATTCATGCGGCGCTGGAACCCGTTTACGAGCTGCGCGTAGAAGCCGTATGCGATTGTCGGGAAAACCGCGCCAACGATGTTGGACCGTTGCATACGCAGCGCCTTGGCTGCGGGATTCGGGCTGTACCCAAGAGAGCGAGCTATTTTCAGAACCGCAGCGCGCACGTCTTCACTAACACTGTCGGGTGAATTGAAGGTTCGCGAAACGGTTGCAACCGATACACCTGCGGCCAGTGCAACATCCTTGACTCCAGGCCTTTTCTGTACTCGCACGGGGGCTTTACTCATCATTTTGTAGATAAATTCTAATCCGCTCCTCTCATCCGAGAGCACATTACTCTTCAGAAGCTGAGCGTTAGCAATTGACATTTTTGCGAAGGATGCTTTGACGAGGAGGCCTCCGATATCACCGCAGGCCTGCTCATGACCAGAGATTCGAGCGTAATCGTAATCCTTTACAGTCGCCGTTATGCTACCAAAGGCCCGAAACAGGCGTCCACAAGGTAGCGAAAAAAAACGACCTGTAATCGTTTACACGGACGACCGAGTGGATTAGGATTCACTCAAGCGGCGTTGAAGACCGCTTGATCGGAGATCTCGGGCCGCGATGGCAAACGAGACAACATACCGCGCGACTGGAGCCACCTGTTGCTATGGCTAGATCCCCGACAGAGGGAACGGCCTGCGAAGCACCCTTCTACTGCCCCCAATGCGGATACGCCCAGCACAAGATGTGCCTTACGAGAGACACGCTATGTTTGACTACTCGTTTTTATGGTCGGCAGTATGGAATAAATTTCCCGAGCTATTGCAAGGCGCCCAGACCACATTAGTGGTCGCAGTTCTGAGCATCGTGATAGGAACTTGCATGGCGTTACCATTATCTGTCTATCGAAGTCACGACAAAGGCGTCGGATACAGATTGGCAACTGTGTGGGTTGAGCTTTCGCGAAACACGCCAGCATTGTTTCAGATCTATATGGCGTATTTTGGACTTGGTGCCATTGGCATTCAAATGTCCAGCTTCAATGCTCTACTGATCTCGCTCTCCTTCAACAATGCAGGGTACCTAGCGGAGGTATTCCGAGGCGGACTTGCATCTGTCCCCAAACAGCAAATATCAGCCGCACGTTCTATTGGCATGACAACGTGGCAGAGTTATAAATATGTGGTATTCCCTCAGGTTTTCAAGATTGTGTACTTCCCTTACATCAACCAAGTCAATTGGGCACTGCTCAATACATCACTTGGAATGATTATAGGAGTACGTGAACTTACAGGAGCAACCCAAGCGGCGCAATCAGAATCGTTCAGAACTTTCGAATTCTTTATAGTGGCAGCTGTCATGTACTACATTCTGTTTAAGTTTGTCAGCCTGGGGGCACGCATAGTGGCTTGGCGTCTTATTGGTAAGGAGAGCTGAAATGCAATTTCAACTAGCCTATTCTGGACTACAATGGACTGACATCTACCTAATGCTTCAAGGGCTATGGAGAACCGCCCTGCTGACTATCTTAGCTGGACTCCTGGGCACGTTGCTTGGAACATTTGTTGGCTGGCTACGGTACACCAGCAGAGTTGGTTTCTATGTTTTATCACCACTGGTTGATGTTGCTCGAAGCGTACCATTGATTATTCAGTTCATCTTAGCCAATAGCGTGTTCGCTGCTGTCGGCGTACCCCTTGATCCGCTAGAAGTAGGTCTATTGACTCTTAGCCTGTACATGGGTGGCATGACATCTGAACTGGTACGGTCAGGCCTGTATTCCGTGCGCCCACAGCTCAAGCAAGCATCGCGTTCATTGGGGATGTCCTACTGGCAAGAGCTTATTCACGTTTCATTCCCTCTGGCTCTGCGCGCCATTTTTCCAGGGTGGATTGGTACGATTATTGGGCTAACCAAGGATACTGCCTTGGTGAGTGTAATAGGGTATGTAGAATTACTTAGAGCAACTCAGATTCTAATTATCCGCACCAATGAAGCTATCCCCCTGCTAATCGGCGTGGGTGTCGCTTACTTCTTAATCTGCTACCCAGTGTCTCGCTACAGCCGTGCTCTTGAGAGGAAAATTAATAATGATTGAGATCAAGTCAGTAAGGAAGTCGTTTGGCAACATAGAGGTCATTAAAGGTATCGACCTAACTATCGAGAAAGGTGAAGTGCTTTGCCTTATCGGCGCCAGCGGGTCTGGAAAGTCGACTCTTCTGCAATGCATTAATGGCCTAGAGCCGATACAGAGCGGTGAAATTATTGTCGATGGGACCAACGTCCATGCGAAAGGTACAAATCTGAATACATTGCGCCAGACCCTAGGTATCGTATTCCAGCAGTATAATGCGTTCCCACATCTTACTGCCCTGGAAAACGTTGCATTAGCGCCCCGCATCGTAAAAAAAATGTCTCGCTCTAGCTCTCTGGAACTGGCGCGCGAGTATCTCGACTATGTCGGCCTCTCTGCTCGTGCCGATCTGAAGCCTACGAGCTTGTCTGGTGGTCAACAACAACGCTTAGCGATCGCCCGTGCGCTAGCGATGAAGCCGACCTATATGCTCTTCGATGAAGTTACTTCAGCGCTAGATCCCGAGTTGGTCGGTGAAGTGCTCGACACAATGCGCAAGCTCAAATCGTCTGGCATGACCATGATCGTTGTTACGCATGACATTGCTTTTGCACGCGAAAGTGGAGACCGCGTTGCCTTTTTTGACAAAGGCCACCTTTGTGAGGTCGGCGAGGCAAAGCAGGTGATCAATGCGCCACGCGAAGAACGTACTCAGCAATTTCTGCAGCGTGTACTGCACTGAGGTATAAAGATGAAGCACACTTTCTTCTGCATCGATGGTCATACCTGTGGTGAGCCAGTCCGCTTAGTAGCGGGTGGCGCTCCAATTCTGGCCGGGACCAACATGATCGAGAAGCGCAAGTATTTTGAAGATAACTTCGATTGGGTTCGCACTTCTCTAATGTACGAACCCCGCGGCCATGACTCGATGTCTGGAACTATTGTATACCCACCCACTCGGCCAGATTGCGACCTTTCTATTCTGTTCATTGAGGTCAGCGGCTGCTTGGCGATGTGTGGCCATGGCACAATCGGCACAGTCACATCGGTCATTGAACATGGTTTAGTCAAGCCAAAGGAGCCAGGTGTCCTGTACCTTGATACCCCAGCTGGCCGAGTGAAAGCTGAATATAAAATGACTGGCAATTTAGTCGATTCGGTAAAGTTGACCAATGTGCCTTCTTTTCTTTATGACGCCGGCTTGTCTGTTGAATTGGACGGAATCGGCGAGATTAGATTCGATGTTTCTTATGGAGGCAATTTTTATGCCATCGTCGAGCCTCAAAATGGGCTGCCAACTCTTGACGAACTGTCGACCCGAGATATTCAGCGCCTAAGCCCAGAACTGCGTCGAAAGGCCAACGAAAAGTATGATTTCGTGCATCCGGTGGAAAGTGAAATCAAAGGCTTGTCGCATGTAATGTGGACCGGCCCTGCGCGCACTAACGGCGCTGATGCACGTAATGCTGTGTTTTTCGGCGACAAAGCTATTGATCGATCTCCATGCGGAACAGGTACCTCAGCGCGAATCGCTCAGATGGTGGCTAAGGGCCAACTGCAGATAGGGGAAAGTTTTGTTCACGAGAGCATAATCGGCACGTGCTTCACTGGCATGGCAGTTGAGCAGGCGACTGTTAAAGAATACCAGGCGATTATCCCAAGCATCGAGGGTTGGGCACGCGTTACGGGTCATAACACTATCTTTGTTGATGATCGTGATCCGCTAGTCAAGGGTTTCCTGCTTCCTTAATCGCCATTGGTATGCACTAAAATAGGCTGGTTCGCTATGTCAAAGTTAATTGTTATCGGTTCAGGTATCGTGGGCCTCGCTTGCGCTTGGGCTGCTCAAAAAGAAGGTTGGACTATCACTTTGGTAGATCGGGACTTTGCCGGAGACAGAACCTCCCATGGTAATGCTGGAGGCATAGGAACCAGTGAG